>CAYZAI010000009.1:0-28027 GCA_964476305.1 uncultured Myxococcales bacterium | reverse complement strand
CAGTCGACGAAGTGCTGGCGCAGGGCCGGGCGCACCGCGGCTATGGTCTCGAAGTCGCGGTCGTGGTGCACGAGGAGCAGCCGGTGCACGAGGGCCAGCTCGGCGATGCAGCAGTCGATGGGGCTGGCCACGGTCCGTCCGGATCGCCGCAGGTCGAAGAAGATTCGCGCCGCCGCGGCCCAGGTGCTGTCGACAACGGGGAGGTACTCCTGGCCCTCGAGATACCCGGCCAGGAGGCCCCATTCCCGCTCGTCGCGGCAGCCCTGCAGCAGCTCGAGCTCGGTGAAACGGGTGAGCAGCGCGTCCGCGGGATCGACGAGCGCCTCCAGCTCGGCCCGGTGCCGGCCGCCGCCGTCCCGCAGCACGTCAACCCAGATCGACGTGTCCACTATCGACGGCTCTGACACGCCGCAGCTCCTTGTGGTCGAACCCGTCCGCGAAACGGATCGCCCCGGCCAGCTCGCCCAGGTTCCGTTTCCTGCGCACCCGGATCAACTCCTCCAGGGCGAGGTGCAGGAGCCGCTTCTTGGTCCGCACGCCGGTCAGGCGGAACGCCTCCTCCATCAGAGCGTCATCGAGGTCCACATTGGTCCGCATCGCTCCCTCCTCAATCCATGTGTAGAATATAGTGTATCATACACATCGTCAAGAGCGACGGTGGTCCGAATCAGCGGATCGGGGTGACGATCACGACCTCGCCCTCATGCTCTACCTCGACCCGGGCAACCGGGGTATCGATGGCGATGATGTAACGCAGGCCCCGGTCCGTGACCCGGCGCCGCACCGAGCGGATACGGTCGTCCTGGCCGACGAGGGCCGCGGCGGGTTCCTCGGGTTCGGGCACGCCCTCGAGGTCGATGACGATCCCGGGCGGGTTCGCAAGGGGATAGGCGTCCACCCGGACGGGCGCCGTCGCGGTGAAGACGTAGTACATGTCGAAGAAGCGCGGGTGGCGGACGGGACCGATCGGGTTCTCCAAGGCGGCTCGTTCCGCCACGCTATCAGGGACGGCATCCGGCCGCGGGACCGCTTCCGTTCCGAGGGTTGCGGGATCCGCCTTCTCCGTCCCGGCCGACCGCGAGGCGGCGAAGGCCGCGGCGCCGGCGGCCAGGGCGGCGGCGATCACCGCGATTCCGATGGATCTGGTCTGAGTCCGGCTCATGATTACATAGTAATACATTAACCCACACTTGTCTACATTAAAAAACACATGGAAGAACACAAAAACCCCAACGCCGACACTCGCTCACGGCAGCCCAAAGGCGCTCGCTCATCCGAAGTTCACGAGTGATTTCGATTTGATCCGTTCAGTCCCTACGATTTCTGGTGGTGTGATTTCGATTTGATCCGTTCAGTCCCTACGATTTCTGGCGATTTCTGGTGCGATTTCTGCTGGCGACTGGTCGGGTACTGGAGATTCCGCCGTGCCGGCGGTTCACTCCACGAAGCCGCTGATGCAGTCGGTCAGGGGGCCGGAGAGGCCGGACCAGCCCGGGAGGCCCTCGTCCACGGCCGGGCCTGTGCCGAGGACGCCGGAGACGGCGTAGGTCGCGGGGTCCATCTCGAACAGCTGGGCGGTCGAGTCCAGCAGGTACAGGCGCGAGACCCCGTCGTCGAACAGCGCGCCGCCCAGGGCGTGGATGCCCCATGTCCCGCCCGGGCCCGCGAGCGTGCCGTTGCCCACGCCGTAGTCGAAGAGGTAGACGTTGCCGGAGTCGATGGCGAACCCCGGGTTGTCCGTGATCTGCCCCTGGTCGCCGATGCCGGGCCCGAGGTCGTCGATGTCCGGCACGTCGCCCTGGGACCAGTCGCTCACGACCTCGTAGTCGAACTCGCCGGCCAGGTAGTCCCCCGTGAAGCGGATCAGCCGGTTGCCCTCGGTCGTGCTGACGTGGGTCCCTGTGTCCATGCCGTAGAGTCGGCCGTCGCAATCGGTGTAGACGGCCTCGAGCATGATGCTCTCGGGCATCGTGCCGAGCTCCACCGGCACGACCGGGCTGCCGTCCCGCGGCGGATCGGGCACGTGCCAGAAGCGCGTGAGGAAGTCCGTGTTCGACAGCCGCGCGCCGAAGAGCGAGCCGTCGCCCAGCATGGTGATGCTGTTCTGACCGACCTCCAGCCCGGGCATCGAGCTCGCGACGATATCCGCCACGCTGCCGTCGGCCGGATCGATGGAAACCCACACCAGCAGGTCGTCCGCCGAGTACCAGAGCTCGGCGTGCAGCTCGGGCGCGGGCTCCTCGTCGGTCAGCCCGTTGCAGTTGTCGTCGATGCCGTTGCCCGCGATCTCGGTCTCCCCGGGATTCACGTCGGGATCGCCTTCGTCGCAATCGAGCGGCACGCACCACCAGTCGCTGTCCTGGTCGACACACTCCGGCTCGCCGGTGCCGGAGTCGGTGTCGGCGTCGGAATCGGTGTCCGCGTCTGCGTCGGTGTCGGTGTCGGTGTCCGTATCCGTGTCCGTATCTGTGTCGGTGTCCGTGTCCGTATCTGTGTCTGTGTCTGTGTCTGTGTCGGTGTCACCAGCGGAATCGGAGTCGGAGTCGGCGTCGGCATCGGTCCCGCCGTCCGGTACCAGCCCGCTGGAGTCCCCTCCGCAGGCGGGAAACAGCGTCGGGACCAGCAGCCAGACAGCCGCCCTTTTCATGAGATCACCTCCTGGATATCGGACGTCACGAACCCCAGACGCGCACGTTGTCGATTTTCCAATAGAGATCGTAGTAGCCCACGTATCGGAAGCGGAAGCGGAACGTGGACGACGGGCCGAGGAACGACGTGACGTTCAAGGTGACGGCGCCGCTGGTGGTGGCGGTGTACGTGGTGACGTTCTGCCAGGAACCGCCATCCACCTGGATCTGGACGTAGCCGTAGTCCACGGTGCTGTAGTCGGCGTAGTAGTGGTTGAAGCTGAGGTTCACCGTGGAGCAGCCGCCACGGGAGTGGGTCGCGGTGTAGATCCGGTCGTCGAAGTTGACGTAGTAGGGCGTCGAGTCGACCCAGTAGTAGCCGCCCGAGCCGCCCGTGGTGTTGCTGGCGTTGCTCCAGACCCAGTCGTAGTTGTAGGCGTCGCCGTCGTAGTCCTCGATGGTCCAGCCCGCTGGTAGCCCCGATGAGTCGAAGGTCTGCGTGTTGTCGAGGGTGCAGAGCGTGCAGTCGCTCGGGCAGGTGGCGTTGGTCTCGCCGCAGTTGCACGTGCCGTCACCGCACTGGTTGATCGGCGTGACGGTGCAGCTCGACGTGCCGTTGCAGGTCCGCGTGTTGCAGTAGTCCGACGTGCAGGTGATCGCCGTGCCGGTGCACGTCGTGCCCGAGCAGGCGTCGTTGTACGTGCAGTTGTTGCCGTCGTTGCAGGCCGTGGCCGTGCGCCACTGCCAGATGCCGCCCTGGTTGGTGCAGCGGTAGGTCGTACCGCTGCACCCGACGGTCTGGCAGAGAGTGTGCGTCGCGGCGTCGCAGGTGTAGGTCGCGCCTCCGGCACAGGAGCCGTTCGCGTTGTTGGCCCCGCAGCCCGAGCAGGTCCGGCCCACGGTCAGGGCGCTGGTCGAGCAGGTGTCGGCGCAGACCCCGGCCTGGGTGCCGCAGCCGCTCGCGGCGCTGCACGAGGCCGTGCAGCAGACGTTGCTGCCTCCCACGGCGCACGTCGTCTGAGATGCGCTGCAGGAGCAGGTGTTGCAGCTGCCGGCCCCGCTGCAGTAGCGCGCGCAGCTCCCGGGGTAGTCGTAGTAGCTGCTCGACTGGCAGTAGTCTGCCGGGCAGGTGGTCGTTCCGCAGGGCGTGGAGTCGGACATCGGCGTCTGCGTGCACGTGCTGGTGCCGTTGCACTGGCGCTGCATGCAATCGGTCGACGTGCAGTCGATGGGCGTGCCGGCGCACTCCCCGCCGCCGCAGGCGTCGCTGTACGTGCACAGGTCGCCGTCGTCGCAGTCCGGGTTCGTCCGCCACTGCCATGTCCCGCCCTGGTACGTGCAGTAGTAGGTGCTCCCGCCGCAGCTCACGGACTCGCATTCGTCGTGGGTGGAGGCGTTGCACGTGAATGTGCCGCCCCCGCCACATGTTCCCGTGGCCGCCGATTCGCCGCAGCCTGTGCAGAACGAGGCCACGGTGACGACGTTCTGGCCGCAGGACTCGACCCCGGGGCAGGTTCCGGCGGTGGTGGAGCAGCCCGTGGCCGGAGTGCAGACAGGGTCGCAACATCCGCCCGCGGTGCACGTTGTGGACGCCGGCGTGCAGGTGCAGTCGCCGCAGGCGCCGAGCCCGTCGCAGTACCGTGTGCACTCACCGTCGTAGGTCAGCCAGGTCACGTCGTCGCAGGCATCCGCCGGGCAGGGTGACGTCCCGCATGTCACGGTGTCCTCGACGGGGGTTTCGGCGCATTGGCTGGAGCCGTCGCAGGCGCGCTCCATGCAGGTGTCCGAGGTGCAGACCAGCGGCGTGCCGTTGCAGTTGGTGCCGAAACAGCTGTCGCTGTGGGTGCAGGGATCGTCGTCGTCGCAGTCCGTGGTCTGGCGCCACTCCCACACACCGCCGGCGTTGGTGCAGTAGCGGGCGATCTCGCCGCAGTAGATCGTCTCGCACATGGAGTGATCGGTGTCGTCGCAGAGGTAGCTCGAGCCGCCGGTGCACAGGCCGACGGCGTTGGCCTCGCCGCAGCCCTCGCAGACCTGGTTGAAGGCGATCTCGCCCGCGGTGCACGACTCCTCGCAGTCGACGGCGGTCGTGTAGCAGCCGAGCTCCGTGGAGCAGGCCCCCTCGCAGCACTCGTTGCCCGGGCCCGGGTCGCAATCGGTGGGGGTCAACCCCTCGCAGCTCCCGGCGCCGTTGCAGGCGTCCTCGGTCGTGCAGATCTCGCCGTCGTCGCAGGGCGTCTCGGTCCCGAAGTAGTCACAGGCCCTGTTGCCGTCGCAGTCGCCGGTGAAGCCACAGGTTTCCGGGGCCTCCGGGTCGCATTCGTCCTCGGGATCCTCTTCGGCGGGGATCGCCGTGCACACGCCCTCGGAGCCGGCGAGACCGCAGGACTCACAGATGCCCTTGCAGTCGGAGTCGCAGCACCAGCCGTCGACGCAGGGCGCCCCCTCGCATTCCTCGTCGCCTTCACAGGGTTGCGGCTCGTCGCCGGTCGCGGTGCCCGTGTCACTACCGGTGTCGGTATCGGTGTCGGTGTCGGCGTCGGCGTCGGCGTCGCTGTCGGCGTCGCCGTCCGAGTCGGCGTCGGTGTCGCCGTCGGCGTCCGAGGCCGGGTTCGAATCCGAGTCGTTGTTGTCGACGTCTACATCGAGCTTCGCGCAGCCCCAGACGGCCAGGGCGAAGACCAGTGGGCAACGTAGTGTAGTCCTCATCACGATACTCCTCGCCTGTGGCGGACCGCAAAAGCCCGCAATCCATGATACCACACTTGGCCGCCCCGTGCGGCTTTTCGTGGCTCCTTCCAAACAGATGAGTTGCTGGCCGCAGGGCGTTTTGCCGTTGTTTCCGCGCTGACACGGTATATATTGGATGAAGAAGCCGGCGGGCGGATGCCGGCAAGAGCCTTTCGCGAGAAGGAGGAGCGCGCCTCGAGATGGTGGGGATGGAACTCAGACAGCAGCTGAAACTCACCCAGCAGCTCGTCATGACCCCGCAGCTCCAGCAGGCGATCAAGCTCCTGCAACTCTCCCGGGTCGAGCTTGTCGATGTGGTGCGTCAGGAGGTTGAGGAGAATCCCGCCCTCGAGGAGACTCTCGACGGGATGGATGTCGAGGCCCGCGCCCTCGACGAGGCGATGTCCGTCGCCCCCGAACCGACGGTCCGGCCCAGCTCGGAACCCTCCGATCCCGAGGCGCGCCAGGGCAGCCGCGAGATCGACTGGGAGAAATACCTCGAGAACCACGCCAACCAGGCGCCGATACCCGGCGGACTGCGCCCCGGCGCGGCCGGGACCGACGATCTGCCGCCGATCGAGGCCACCATCGGCACGATCGAGACCCTGACCGACCACCTGCGCTGGCAGATGCGGATGACGGTCTTCAACGAGGAGGAGCAGGCCTTCGTCAACCTGGTGATCGGGAACCTGGACGCCGACGGTTACCTCAAGGAGCCACCCGTCGCCGAGCTGGCCGCCGAGGCGGGGCTCGATATCGAGGACGCCGAGGAGGTCCTCGGCATGGTCCAGATGTTCGACCCGGTGGGGGTCGCGGCTCGTGACCTCCGGGAGTGCCTGCTGGCCCAGGTCAGGGCGCTGGAGCTCGACGCCGACGTCCGCGACATCGTGGACCGGCACCTGCCGAACCTCGAGAAGCGCAACTACCAGGCGATCGCCCGCGACCTGGGCATCCAGATTGACGATGTCTATGAGGTCGCCCGGATCGTGGCCGGTCTCGAGCCCCGGCCGGCGCGCAACTTCGTGGTCGAGCAGCCGCGCTACATCGTCCCCGACGTGGTCGTGCACAAGATAGGCGACAACTACTTCGTGGTCCCCAACGACGACGGGCTGCCGCGCCTGCGGATCGCGGGCTTCTTCCGCTCGGCGATGGACGCGGGTCCGGACGCGCGGGAGTACATTCAGAACAAGATGCGCTCGGCCCAGTGGCTGATCCGCTCCATCGAGCAAAGGCGGCGCACGATCGTCAAGGTCACCGAGTGCATCGTCGAGAAGCAGCGCGATTTCTTCGACAACGGGGTCAAGCACCTGCGACCGATGATCCTTCGCGACGTCGCCGAGACCGTCGGCATGCACGAGTCGACCATCAGCCGCGTGACGACGAACAAGTACGTCCAGACATCCCAGGGCATCTTCGAACTCAAGTACTTCTTCAATTCGTCGATCCGGCGCTCCGAGGACGACGACATCGCCTCCGAGAGCGTCAAGATCCGGATCCGCGAGATCATCAGCGGCGAGGATCCGAGGCACCCGTCCAGCGACCAGAAGATAGTGGAGCTCCTGCGGGAAGAGGGGATTGTCATCGCCCGGCGGACAGTGGCCAAGTACCGCGAGATGCTGGGCATACTCTCGTCCGCCAGGCGCAGGAAGTTCTTCTGAACGGGGAAGGGTTTCGGCGGTGCGAGAGGGCACCAGGAAGGACAAGAAATGCAGATTTCGATGACGTTTCGCCACATGGACCCATCCGATGCGATGAAGGAGCTCGTCGAGGACAAGGTCACCAAGGTGAAGAAGTACCTGCAGGGCCCCATCGACGCCAACGTGGTCCTGTCGATGGAACGCTATCTGCATGTCTGCGATGTGACGATCTCTTCGGGGGGCCAGACCTTCAAGGGGCGCGAGGAGTCCGATGACATGTACACCTCCATCGATCGCGTGATGGAGAAGATCGAGCGCCAGATCGATCGCGTGAAGGGGCGCTACCGCTCCGCCCGCTCGAGCTAGACTGACCGGAAGCGACAGCGATGAGGCTCGTCGACATCATCAGTCGGGATTCGATCGAGGTCGAACTGCGTTCGACGAACAAGCCCGAGGTCATCACCGAGCTGGCCGGGTTGCTGGCGCGAGCGCTGCCCGGGGCGGATCCCGAGCGGATCGCCCACACCCTCTTCGAGCGGGAACGCCTCGCCACGACCGGAGTCGGCGACGGCGTGGCCATCCCACACGGCAAGCTGCCCGGGCTCAGCCGCATCGTCGCGGCCCTTGGCATCGCCAGGGCGGGGATCCCCTTCGACGCCGTCGACGGGCGGCCGGTGACCGTCTTCGCGGCCCTGCTTGCCCCGCCCGAGTCCACCGGCGACCACCTCAAGGCGCTGGCCTGGGTCTCGCGGCTGCTCAAGGTGCCGGAGGTCCGCGAGCGTCTGCTCGCGGCCCCCGACGCGGCCGAAGCCTGGCGGATCGTCGAGGGGGAAGAGGGCCGGGGCTAGACCGGAGGGAGCGGCCCATGGAAATCGCGCGTCTGCCCGCCATGCTGCGTATCGAGACCGGCCTGACGCTCGTGGCCGGCTCGGGCGGGCTCGATCGGCACATCCACTCCCCGGTGGCGGTCCACCTCGGTCTGGCGCCCACCGGGTGGGCGGAGCCGCCGCCCCCAGGCCGGATCCTGCTGCTCGGCAGCGGCGGCGTTGCCTACCTCTCGGTCGCTGCGCCGGCCACCCGGGCGCGAGCAGCGGCCGGCATTCTCGAGGGTGGGCCGCCGTGCGTGATCGTGACCGACGCGGCTGAGCCGACGGCCGAGCTCGTCGCCGCGGCCGAGGCCGGGCCCGTACCGCTGTTCGTCACGAGTGCTCCTCTCGCGGCGGTCGCGGTGGCGATCCACGACGCGCTCGATGGACGGATCGTTGAGGGGCGTTCCGTCCACGGTGTGATGCTGGACGTCAACGGAGTGGGGGTGCTGCTGCTGGGCCCCAGCGGCCTGGGCAAGAGCGAGGCCGGCCTCGAGCTCGTGATGCGCGGCCATAGGCTCGTCGCCGACGACGTTGTGGATCTGACGCTGCACCAGCCGGCCACGGTCATCGGCAGCGGGAACGAGATCCTGCGCCACGCCATGGAGATCCGCGGCCTCGGGATCGTGGACGTCAGGGACCTGTTCGGGATCGCCTCCGTGCGTGAAGCCAAACGCGTCGAGCTGGTAGTCAGGCTCGAGGAGTGGCAGCCGGGCAAGCACTACGAGCGACTGGGGCTTCGCGAGAGCACTTACGACCTGCTGGGGGTCGCGCTTCCGCTGGTCGTGATTCCGGTGGCTCCGGGGCGCTCGCTCAGCTCGGTCATCGAGGTCGCGGCGCGCGGCCAGCTGCTGAAGTGGATGGGGCACGATTCCGTCGGACTGCTCGAGCGGCGGCTCGTGGCCGGAGCCCGCGACGCGGGAACGAAAGGTGACCAGGAGGAGGGTATCGAGTGAGCGGCGATATTGGGATCGTCCTTTGCTGTCATGGTTCCATGGGCAACGGCATGCGGGAGGCCGCCGAGATGATCGTCGGCCCCGCCAGCCAGCTGGCCGTGGTCGGGGTCTTCCCCGGGGACCACCGGGACCGGGTGATCGCCGCCCTGCGCGAGGCGGTCACCGAGGTCGATGGGGGCAGAGGTGTACTGGTGCTTGCCGACATGCCTGGCGGGACGCCGTTCAACGTGCTGGCCGCAGGGTTCGGGCCCGGCTGTCCGGAGGTGGTGGCCGGCTTCAACCTCCCTGCGCTGCTGAAGGCGCTGACCGCCCGCCGCGAGGCGCCGGACGCCGCCGGACTGGCGCGCCAGGTAGCCGACTACGGCGGACGCCACCTGATCCGCGGGGCGGATCTGCTGTCCGGGGTCGGCAAAGAGGCGGCCGGAGGAATGGGGAGGGACGGCCGATGAACGATCCCAAGGTGGTCCACACGCGCATCGACAATCGGTTGCTGCACGGGCAGGTCGTACAATTCTGGATCCCCTCCCTGGGCGTGGAGCGGTTGATCATCGCCGACGACGAGGTGGCCGGCGATCCCGCCCTGCTTTCCGTTTACCGGGCCGCGGCCCCCCGGAACCTGGCCGTCGTGGCGGTGCCGGTCCGGGGACTGCCCGGGGAGTTGGGGCGGGGTGGGGCCGGCGCGGCCCTGGTGCTGCTCGGCGAGGTCTCCTCCGCGATGCGGGCACGGGAGGCCGGGTTCCTCCCGTCGCGGATCGTGCTCGGAAACGTCCACGCCGGAGAGGGGCGCCGACGGGTCACGGACTCCGTCCACCTCTCGCCCGAGGAGACCGATTCGCTCGGCGCTTTCGTGCGCGAGGGGGCCGATGTGCTGATTCAGACGTTGCCCGGCGAGACCCTGCGCCTCGCAGTTGACGAGGAGGGCGAACTCACGTGGTCGAGGAGCTGACAGGCGACCGTGTGCGGCGGACCGCGACGCTGGTCATCATCAACGACCTGGGGCTCCATGCCCGGGCCGCGGCCCAACTCGTGCAGCTCGCCTCGCGCTACCGCGCTGACCTCCGGTTGTCATACGGCGGGCGGGAGGTGGACGGCAGGAGCATCATGGGCGTGCTGCTGCTCACTGCGGCACGCGGCAGCCGGATCGTCGCCCGCGCCACGGGGCCCGACGCCAAGGAATTGATCGACGATCTGATCCGCCTCGTCGAAGGTCGTTTCGGGGAGCCACGGTGACACGCCCTGTCCGCCTGCGCGGGATACCGGTCTCGCCCGGCATCGCCGTGGCACGGGCGCGGGTCCTGGATCGCGAGCACATCCGGATCCCACGCCGCCGAGTGGATCCGGACCAGATCGATCGGGAGGTGGCCCGGCTGCACGAGGCGGTGGAGGAGGCTCGCCGCCAGATCGAGACGGCGCGCCTGGCGATCACCACAGGAGTCGCGGGCCACGGCAACCACGCGCTGATCCTCGATGCCCACCTGTTGATGCTCGAGGACCAGCAGCTGATAGGCGGCGTGTCCGAGGTCATTGCCGAGCAGGGGATCAACGCCGAGTGGGCGCTCCAGCGCAAGCTCACGGACGCCATCGCCGAGCTCTCGGGCCTCGAGGACGGGTACCTGCGGGAGCGGACCCAGGATGTGGATTTCGTCGTCAGCCGGGTGCTGCGCAACCTGCTGGGACACGGCGGCGAACTGCTGGTGCCCGAGTGCGAGGGAGGGCAGTACGCCATGGCGACGGAGAGCCTGTCGCCGGCCGAGACCGCGCAGCTGGTCGGCGGCTCGGCGGTGGCCCTGGTCACCGAGCGGGGGACGCTGACCAGCCACACGGCGATCATGGCCCAGGCCCTGGGCATTCCGGCGGTGCTCGGCGTCGAGCGGCTGCTCAAGCATGTCGATTCCGGCGACCTGCTGATCGTGGACGGGGGCATGGGGACGGTCGTGGTCCATCCGGACGAGGCGATGATCGACGAGTACCGGAGACGCGCCAGCGAGCTTCGCGCACGGGATCGGCAGCTGAAATCCACGAAGGACAGGCCAGCGGTGACCGTCGATGGTGTCGAGGTGGCGCTATGGGGCAATGTGGAGCTGCCGGCCGAGGTGCCGCTCGCCCTCGACTACGGCGCCGAGGGCATCGGCCTGTACCGCACCGAGTTCCTCTACCTGAACCGCGAGGTCCCTCCATCCGAGGAGGAGCAGTTCGAGACCTACCTCGCGATGCTGCGGACCGTGGCCCCGCGAACCGTGGTGTTCCGCACGTTCGATCTCGGCGCCGACAAGATCCCCGGCGTGGCGGGCGAGCACGAGCTCAACCCCGCGCTCGGACTGAGGGCGATTCGCTTCGGCCTGCAGAGCCCGGCCCTGCTACGCACGCAGCTTCGCGCGATGCTTCGGGTCGCCGCCCGAGGAGACGCCTGGATCATGTTCCCGCTGATCAGCGGCGTCGGGGAGCTGCGCCAGGCCAGGGCCGTGCTCGAAGAGGCCTTGGCGGAGCTCGGAACGGACGCTCCGGGGCGGGTGCGCGTCGGGTGCATGGTGGAGACCCCTGCCGCGGTGATGATGGCCGACCGGCTCGCCCGGGAGGTGGACTTCTTCTCGATCGGCACCAACGACCTGATCCAGTACGCGCTGGCCATCGACCGGGTCAACGAGCACGTGGCCTACCTGTACTCGCCGTACCATCCGGCCGTGCTGCGGGCGATCCGGATGGTCGTGGCCGCGGCTTCCGCGGCCGGGATCCACCTGTCGATCTGCGGCTCTGCGGCTTCGGAGCCGGTCGTGGCGCCGGTGCTGCTCGGGCTGGGGCTGCGCACGCTTTCGTTGGCCCCGGCCGCGATCCCGCAGGTCAAGAACGCCATCCGCTCCCTGGACCTGCGCCTGGCCACGGTGTTGACCCGCAAGCTCCTCGATCTGGACACCGCGTCCGAGGTCGAGGACAAGGTGCGGGAGTTCGTCGAGAGGTACCTCGACGATGCCGGGGATTCGGGCGACTAGGGGTTTTCGAAACCTCCAGGAAAAATATCCTACCTTTGGGTACAAAAGTTGACATAGGTCTACCTTGTCCCATATTGTAGGGGTATGAAGGTCGAGACTCCCAGAACTCACATCCTACGGCTGTCCCTGGCGGCGTTCGCCGTGGCGATGCTGGCTTCCGGCGGGGTCCTCGCCTGGACATCCGCCCGGGTCGCCCGGGTCGATGTCGTGCTCGAGGTCGCTCCGGACGGCGCATCGCGGATGCTGACCGAGGCCCGCTACGAGATAAACGGCGGTCAGTTCCGTGGCTTCGATCTCGCGCCGATGCCTCCCGGCACCGATCTCGTCGCCGGGGCCTGTGCCGCGGTGCTCGACGATGGGCGTCGAATCCCGCTCTCGTTCCGCATGCTGGCCGACGGTCGCACCCGCGTCCTCCTCGGCGACAAGAGCCGGCTCGGGCGGGGCGGCGTGACCTTCTCCCTTGAGCACCGGATGAACGTCGTCGAACAGGGTGCGCTGCGCCGATACGGCAGCCGTGCCCGCCTGGACTGGGCGCCGCTGGTCTGGGATGGCGGAACCGAGGCGATGACCCTGGAGATCCGGCTCCCCGGAGAGAGCCGCGACGCCCCGGTGATGATCGACCCGGAAGTCGCCCGCGACTACGAGGTGCAGTTCGCCGGGAACACCGTACGGCTGACGAAGTTCCGCACGGTGCGTTGGTATTCGATGCGCGCCATCGTCGATTTCGACCCCGCGCTGGTGAGCGCCCTCGGGCCCGAGGGATCCGGGCCTGGGCCTTCCGAGCCGCGCCCGGGGCCCCAGGCCGTCGCCAGCGTGGTGCCGGAGGCCCCGCCGCCGGCCCGCCTTCTGTTCCTGCCGGCCATGGCCGCGTTCCTCGGCCTCTTGTTCTCGGTCCGCAAGACCTGGCGTATCCAGCGCGCCCTCGGCGACCTCGGGTTGCCGCTCGTGTACCGGTTGCTGCCGCGCACGGCGCCCCTGCTCAGGTTCGCCCTGTCCGTCGCGTCCTTGGCCCTGGCCCTCGGCGTGCAGTACGCCGGTTTCCTGGCGGCGTCGGTGCCGGCCCTGGCCGCGGCCGCGGCCCTGTGGCTCGCCCGCAGCCCGGAGGGCTCGCTCCGGCCCCGCCCCGGCGGGAGCTGGCGGCCGATGGAGGAGGAGGACGCGGTGCGCCTGAAGCGCCTCATCCGCTCCTACCGGGGGCATCGCAGGACCTGGATCGACATCACGCACCCGGTGGGGGCCGTCGCCTTCCTCGCCCTCGTCGCCGGACTGGCGGCCGTCGTGGTCGCCACCCATGAGACCTGGCCGCGCCTGGGCTGGACCGTGGCGATGAACGGGCTGTTCCTGCTCGTGCCGGCGTGGTTTGCCCAGGTCCGCTCCGAGCTGCCGGTGGAACCTGCGCTGGAGGGGTTCTTCGCCCTGCGGCGCTGGCGCGGAGCGCTCTCGCGTCTGCTGGGCTCGAGGGGTCTCGGCTCGGAGGCGGCCTTCTGGGTGCGCGAGGACGACAAGGGGCTGATCGAGGCACGCCTGCGCGTGGAGCCGCCGCCCGCGGGCCTGCGCTCCCTCGAGCTGGCCGGCGAAATCGTCCGTGCCGGGACCACGACCCGCGTCCGCAAGGCCGCGGTGCTGCGCCTGGAGCCGGGCACCGAGCTAGCCCGCCGGCTCGCGGCCTGCCCCCACGCGGCCGAACACCACCTCACCCCGGACCTGCGCGAGGAGGTCATCGTGCTGCGCGACCGCCGGGGCCGTCACGACTCGGGCCTCGCCCCCTTGCGCGCCGCCCTGGCCCTGCTCCCGCGCTGAGCGTTCCCCCGGGGAAATCGCATCACTGGATGCGGCGGATGACGTCGTTGCCGGAGTCGAGCAGGAACAGCGAGTTGCTGGGGAAGTGGAACGCCACCGCGTACGGGCTGTACAGGCGCGCGGCGCTGCCCACGGCCTCGACGTACGAGCCCGCGCAGGGCATGACCCCGTCGCAGTGCATGCCCACGTTCGTCGACACCGAGAGCGTGCCGAGCACACCCTGGCGCACCGTGTGCTGGTTGAACTCGACGAAGTAGATGCTCGTCCCGTCCGACGTCATGCCCCGGGGCCGGTGGATGCGGGCCGCCGGCCCGGCCGCGTCCACGTAGCCCACGGTGCCGTCGCCGGCGAAGGTGCCGACCCACCCGGTCACGGTGTTGTAGTAGCGGATCTTGTACCCGTTGGTGTCCGCGATGTAGAGCGTGCCCGAGTTGTCCGAGGTCATGTACCGCGGGCTGACGAAGCGGGCGGCGGCCCCGTAACCGTCCGTCGAGCCGGTCTGCCCGTTCGTCCCCGCGAGGGTGGCGACCTCGTTCGTCGCCGGATCGAAGCTCCGCAGCACCGCGCCGTTGGCGTCGAGGAGGTAGACGAGGCCCGCGTGGTAGGTCAGCCCGCGCAGGTCGTCGAAGGCCGCGGCCGTGCCGACGCCGTCGATCACCAGCGCCGTGCCGGACCCGGCGACCGTGGTCACGCCGTACGGGGGATCGGCCTCGATGGCCTTGATCTTGTGGTTGCACGAGACCCAGATCGTCTGGCCATCCGTGGCGATGGTCTCGAGGCCCTGGAACCGCGCGTTCAGCCCGTTTGCATCGTCCACGTCGCCGGCCGTGCCGCCCGCGGCGTCGCCGGCGATGGTGACGATCCCGGCCGTGGCGATCTCGATGCGCCGCACGACGTTGTTCGCGCCGTCCGCCAGCCAGAGGTAGGTGTTGTCCGCGGCCAGGGCGCCGTACCCGCCGATCCGCGCCGCCGAGCCCGTGCCGTCGATGAGGCCGGAGGAGCCCGGCCAGCCCAGGAACAGCGAGGTGGTGTTGGCCAGGTTGCAGGTGGGGTTGCACGTGTCCCAGTTGTCGGTGTCGCCGTCGTCGCAGACCTCCCCGGCCTCGAGCCCGCCGACGCCGCAGGTGGCGCCCACGGGCTCCAGCTGGCACGTGGCGGAGCAGCCGTCGCCGCCCACCGTGTCGCCGTCGTCGCACTCCTCGCCCGCGCCGAAGTCCAGCACCCCGTCGCCGCACGAGGCGCCGATCTCGACCGTGCACCCCGGGGAACAGCCGTCGCCGCCCGCGGTCCCGCCGTCGTCGCACTCCTCGCCGAGCGCGTAGTCGACGACCGAGTCCCCGCACCCAGGGAGCCGGCAGTCCGTCCGGCAGGCGTCCGGCAGCTCGTCGCTGTTGGCGAGGCCGTCGTCGCACTCCTCGCACAGCTCCTGGGTGCCGTTGCCGCAGGTGTTCGTGCACGTGTCGGTGTCGGCGTCGGTGTCGGCGTCGGTGTCCGCGTCGGAGTCCGCGTCGGTGTCCGCGTCGGTGTCGGCGTCGGAATCCGCGTCGGCGTCGGCGTCGGAATCCGCGTCGGTGTCGGCGTCGGTGTCGGCGTCGGAATCGGCGTCGGTGTCGGCGTCGGTGTCGGCGTCGGTCCCGGTTTGCTGGAAGTCCGGCGGCGAAGTGGAACCGCAGCCGGAGATCACCCATGCGACGAGCGCGCCCGCCACGACCCGGTATGCGCTGGACATCATCGCCCCCTTTTCCCCGGCGGGAGCCCGGCCGGGATCATGATCTCCGGGATCGATTCTACACCGGATGGCGTGTTCTCACTCGCATGAAAAAAGGAGCGCGGAACGGACTTGGTATGATCGCTTGAAAGCGGGTCCGCCCCGCGCTCCTGGCGGGCGAGGCACCCGGCGCGGAGGGGGAAGCACACCGGGCGCCTCACTGGAAGTGTAAGGCCGAAAACCCCGCGCGCCACTTGTGGGGACGGAAAAGTGCCCGCCGCGAGCCCTCCGGCCGGCTCGGAAAGCCGCCTGGCAGGGCGGGTCAGGGCAGGTCGACGCGCAGGACGGGGAAGCTGATCTCGAGACCGCGACCTGTCTCCTGGCCGAGCAGGGCTGCGTCGCGACAAGGCTGGCCGGTGCGCATCTCGAGGGCCGGGATGCCGAAGCCGAAGCCGAGATCCCGGTCGACGTGCAGCAGCGAACCGCTGGCCAGATGGCGGGTACGCGCATCTCGGCCGGGACGGGCCGACCCCGTGGGCGGGGCGGGCGGGCTCTCGCCGTCGTCCTCTCCTCCCGGCGGTTCGGGCGCGGGTTCGGGGTCGGGTTCGGGTTCGGTGGGTGCCTCGGCGCCGTCCTCGGGAATGTCCTCGGGCCGGGATTCGACTTCGGTGAAGGTCTCCTCGTCCGTGCCGAGATCCGGGGTCGCTTCGAAGGACAGCCTGCCGCCACTGGTGGTCTCGTCGATCACGGCGCCGTCGTCCTCGGGTTCGTAGGCGCGGGCGACGGAGATGGCAACCGCCGTGGGTATGACGGCGACCAGCCCGGCGACGAGCAGCGCGATGGCGCCTTCCGGCGAGGCCTCCTCGAGATAGTAGCCGCCCACGCCCCCACCGGCCGCGCCGACGATCGGGAAGACCCACCAGGGCCAGATCGGCTCCACGTCGATGATGGCCTCGACGGCGAGGATCAGCTCGGCGCCCACCATCACCCCGCCCGCGATGCCCACGCCAGTGGCCTGCACCGGCTCGTTGGGTGCCAGCGGACCCTGGGGCGTCTGGTCATCCTGGGCAGCTGCCCGGCCCGCAAATGACAGCGCCGCGAGCAGCGCGGCGACCGCTGTGATTGTGCGAACCCCCTGCATCGATATCGACCTCCTCGATTGAGAAAACCGGCACGGTTCAGATGCCCGCGAAACTAGCACGCCCCCGTCCGGGCAACAACCGGGTTTCGCCGACGATTCGGCGCGCCGATCACCCTTCGGCGCCCTCGACGATTCCGCCGGCGATGGCGACGGTCCTGCCGTCGTTTCCGCGGACGAGGAGCCTCCCTTGCCGGTCCAGATCCACGGTCGTGCCCGCGACGCCGTCGGCGACGACGCGGCGGCCGAAGGGCTCGGCCCGCGCCTTCCATCGCTCGACGAGGCCGGCCCGGCCGCGGCCGGGGAGATCGTCGAGGAGCCGCTCCAGCCCGGCCACGAACGCCGCGGCCGCGGGTTCGGCCCGCGCCGCCCGGCCCAGCACTTCGGGCGCGGAGATCGCGACACCGGCCAGGTCTGCGTGGAGCGGTGCGTCCGAGAGGTTGACGCCGATCCCGACGATGACGACAAGGGGGCGGGATCGCGGATCGTGTGCCTCACACAGGATCCCGCCGAGCTTGCGACCGCCGACCAGCAGGTCGTTGGGCCACTTGAGGCGGATATCGGTCAGGCCGGTGGCGGCGAGGGCGTCCACGGCCGCCAGCCCCGCGGCGAGGGGAACGGCGGTCAGGTTCCCGGCCTCGGGAGGCGGCACCGCGACCGCGACGGACAGGTAGAGGTTCCCGCCCGGGGGCGAGCACCAGTCACGGCCCGAGCGCCCGCGGCCATGGGTCTGGCTGCCGGCGACGACCACGGTCCCGACGGGCGCGCCATGACCGAGCCGCCGGGCGAGCTCCGCGGAGGTCGAGTCGACGCTCTCGAGGGCGACGCACGTGCGCGTGGCTTCAGCGCCGTGCTCGGCGAGCCGTTCCAGGAACAGGCCCGTGTCGAAGGCGGAGCCGCCCATCCGTCAGGCCCCGCGCAGCAGGAAGCTCAGGTCGGCGGCGGGCGCCGAGTGGGTCAGCGCGCCGACCGAGATCACGTCCACGCCGGCCGCGGCCAGCGGTCCGACCGTCGCGATGTCCACGCCGCCGGAGGCCTCGACCAGCACCCGTCCGCCGGCGGTATCCACGCACCTGCGCACCTCGTCCGGAGTCATGTTGTCGAGCAGCACCGCGTCCGCGCCGGCGGCGAGAGCTTCCTTCAGTCCGGCGGGGTCGCGCACTTCGACCTGGACGACCAAAGAATGGGGCGCGCCTGCCCGGCAGGCGGCGACGGCCGCGCGGACCGAGCCCGCTGCGGCCACGTG
The DNA here is from genome assembly GCA_964476305.1 of uncultured Myxococcales bacterium. Taxonomy (GTDB): domain Bacteria; phylum Myxococcota_A; class Polyangia; order JAAYKL01; family JAAYKL01; genus CAYZAI01. The sequence continues at coordinate 10,332 of CAYZAI010000009.1, read as the reverse complement.
GTTCTCCTTGATGAGGATCCCGCCCGCCAGGTCCGCCCGGTGGTTGCCTCCCCCGCCGTGCCGGACGGCCCGGCGCTCGAGCCAGCGCAGGCCGGGCGTTGTCTTGCGCGTGTCGACGATGCGGGCCCTGCTCCCCGCGGGCAGCGCGTCGACGTGGCGTCGTGTGAGGGTCGCGATGCCCGAGAGGCGTTGCAGGAAGTTGAGCGCGACCCGCTCGGCGACGAGCAACGAGGCCAGAAGCCCTTCGGCCTCGACGACGGTCCGTCCCACCGCGACCTTCTCGCCGTTGCTCGCGAGGATGCGGCAGACCGTCTTCCCGTCGACGCGTTCCAGCACGGCGGCGAAGACGTCGAGGCCCGAGACCACGCACCCGGCCTTGGCGGTGACGATCCCCGAGCCGTGGGCCCCGGCCGGGACGCAGAGCCGGGTCGTGACGTCGCCGCGTCCGGCGTCCTCCTCGAGGGCGCGGTCGATCAGGGCGAGGACGGACGGCGGCAGCGGCTCGTCTTGATCGCTCATCGGGTTCCTTCCTTTGCCACGGGGCCGACCGGCAACATGGCGTAGGGCAGGGCCCTGTCGGGCAGCAGGACCAGGGATGCCACCCGCTCGTCGTCGAAGGCGCCCACCCAGACGGCGGCGAGGCCCAGGGCCTCGGCCTGGAGCAGGACGTTCTCGGCCGCGGCGCCCGCTTCGAGGGCGACGTAGCGGCCGGCGCGATCGCCGTAGCGCTCCGCCGTGCGCGCCTCGACGCCGGCGATGACCAGGACCGCCGGGGCCGCGGCCACGAAGCGCTGGTCGAGGGCCGCCTCGGCCAGCCCGGCGCGCTGGTCCCCCCCGTCCAGACGCTCCAGGCGGTGGCCTTCCGGCTCGTAGCGGAATACGCCCTCGGCCAGGACCGCATGCACCTCGAGCGGGTAGGTTGCCCCGGCGCTGGGGGCGGTGCGTCCTCCTTCGGTCGAGCTCACTCCTTGGGCAGCCCACAGGAGTTGCGAGAGCTCGGCGAGGCGGAGCGGCCGGGAATCGAACTCGCGGACCGACCGGCGCCGGGAGAGGACCACGGCCAAAGGGGTTCCCTCCCCCCGCTCCGGCGGCGGCAGCTCGAACACGGTCCGGTCAGGATCCCCGAGCGTAGCGGTGATGGCGGGCGCGGCGGGCGCGGTCGCGGCGACCGGGCCGCTCCCCGGCTTCTCGGTTGGGCTCGCACAGGCCGCGACCAGACCCGCCAGTGGGGCCAGGGCGAGGCAGCTGGAAACGTGCGGGTCGAGAGACATCGAGGGGACCTTACGCGAAGCCCGCGGGGCGGTAAAGGCTACTGGCAGCCCGTCGTGTCGTCGTCGCAGTCGTCCGGCAGGTTGTTCTGGATGCAGACGTCGCCGAGCCAGCCGCCGTCCTGGTGCTGGTCGCGCACGGCCACGGCGGCGCAGGTCGCCAGGCTGGCGTTCCCCGCGACGGTGATCCTGCCGCCGAGCCCGAGGAACCCGATGTCCGCCAGCCCCCCGAGGTCCGCCAGGCTCGGGTTGCTGTGGATATCAATCTCGAAGCCCAGCCAGTCCAGCCCCTCGAGCCCGTCGAGGCTCGTCAGCGACGAGTTGCTCGCGATCCGGAGACCGAGGCCGATGGCCGACAGCGCGTCCAGACCGGCCAGGCTGTCCAGCTGCCCGCAGTCCGTCAGCCGGAACGACTCACCCACCCAGGCGAGGCTCCCGAGGCCGTCCAGGTCGGTGATGGGAACCAGGACGATTCTCACGTTGCCGCCCACGTGCGCCAGGCCGTCCAGCCCGGTCAGGCTGCCCAGCTGGCTGTTCTCCCGTATCACCAGGTCGCCGCCGATGGACGTCAGGCACTCGAGGCCCTCGATGCTGGAGAGGCCCGTCTCCTCGATGGCGAGGCTGCCGGTGATCTGCGAGTACCCGGCGAGGGTCTCCAGGTCCGCCGTGTTCTCGACGGCGAAATCGCCTTCGAGCACGCCGCCGCAGGGATCCAGCTCGCAGCAGACGTCGTTGCTGCCGCAGTCGAGCTCGGGACGGAGCTCCCCGCCGAGGACGCCCTCGCACAGGTACTCCGGGGAGAGGCACGTGTAGGGGCAGGCCGTGTCGGTCCCGGTGCCGGTGTCGGTCTCGGAATCGGTGTCCGTGTCGGCGCCCGGCTCGCAGCACTCGCGGTTCGGATCGCCGCAGGAGTGGGCCGCGTCCGGCGTCCCGCCGGTCTCCTCGCAGAAGCCGCTGGTCAGGCAAACGTGCGGGCAGTCTCCGTCACCCATCATGCAGCATATGAAGCTCTCGGGGTTCGGGCAGTCGTATCCTGTGAGTATTCCTTCCATCGTGCACTGAGATTCATCGGACGTGCAGGTGTACGGGCATTCGCCGTTCTCCCATTCCCAGGTCGAGCCCGTGTCGGTATCGCTGTCGGAATCGGAATCGGAATCGGAGTCCGCGTCCGAATCGGTGTCGGAATCGGCATCCGCGTCCGAATCGCCGTCGGAATCGGCATCCGCATCCGTGTCGGAGTCCGAGTCGGCGTCGGAGTCTCCGTCGGCGTCCGCGTCCGTGGCCGTGTCGTTCTCGTCCGGTTGGGCCTTCTTTGTGTCCGCGTGCCAGCACGCGCCGCACAGCAGGAGGAGCAGCCCCCCCAAGGCTGCGGTCCCGATGCCCGTGTCGTGTCCTCCCGTCATTTTTCACCTCGCTGTCCGGCCGGGGCGGAAGGGAATGCCGCCCGCTCCCGGCCCGCCCCGGCGGCTGTCGCTGCTTGTCGTCCCAAGGTGTTGGTTGCGCGAGCGACGGGAAACCATCCACTTTTTCTTCGAATCACCCTGCGCACGGATCGTGATATCATCGCCCCATGACCGGCTTCGCGCGGACGGGATTGCGGGTGTGGTTCGTGGCGGTCGCCATCGCCGCCGCGGGCTGCCAGAAGAGCGGCGGACAGGGCTCGGCGGACACGGACACCGGCACGGGCTCCGGCGCGGACGGCGACACGGACGCGGACAGCGACGGCGACAGCGACGCCGACGCCGACGGGGACAGCGACACCGACGCGGACGCCGACTCGGACGCGGACGCGGACGGCGACGGGGACGCGGACGGGGACGGCGACGCCGACACCGGGACCTTCGACCAGGGCACGGATCTCGAGTCGGAGTGCGTGCGCTACGTCGACGGCGAGATCGCCGATCCCGGCGACGGCCACTCCTGGGAGACCGCCCTGGGCGCGCTCCAGGACGGGATCGAGTCGGCCTTCTTCGGCGCCGAGACCGAGGGTTTCTGCCAGGTCTGGGTCAGGGCGGGGGTCTACTACGTCTTCGAAAGCTCCGAGGCGGACACGGTCCAGCTGATGCCGGGCGTCGGGGTGTACGGCGGGTTCGCGGGCGACGAGTCGGCGCTGTCCGAGCGGGACTGGGTCGCCCACGAGACCGTCATCGACGGGCGCGCGACCGCCGGCGGCGAGGACCGCGTGCACCACGTCGTCACCGGCGCCGACGGCGCCGTGCTCGACGGCTTCACGGTCAAGCAGGGCCTGGCCTTCGGCGCGAGCCCGGACAACTTCGGCGCGGGGATCCACAACGCCGGAGTCTCGCCCGTGGTCCGCCACTGCCGCTTCCGGTACAACCTGGCCGAGCACGGCGGCGCCGCCTTCAACTACGCGAGCTACGCATCGTTCCTGGGTTGCGCGTTCCAGGAGAACGACGCCACCAACCGCGGCGGCGCCATCTACAACGGGGAAGGGAGCTCGGTGGTGATCGCGGGCTGCTCGTTCTTGGACAACAGCGCCGGCGAGAAGGGCGGCGCCGTCTGCAACCGCCACGCCCACGCCGAGATCTACGGATGCTCCTTCGAGAACAACACCCGCGACGGCGGCAGCTTCATCCCCGAGCCTGTCGGCGGGGGCGCCGTCGCCGTCCACTTCGGTTCCGCCGGCATCTCCCACTGCACGTTCGAGGGGAACGTCGCCCACGCGCTCCCGCTCACGCAGGGAATGTCCGGCGGCGGCGCCATCGCCGCCTTCCATGGCGAGGATCTCGAGATCGAGGACTGCACCTTCCTGGGCAACACCGCCCTGCACGCCGGCGGGGCGGTGTACTCCGATGGGCCCGCGGTGCTGCGGAGGTGCCGCTTCGTCGACAACGAGTCCGCCGTCGGCTCCGGCGGAGCCGTGGTGTTCAACGACGGGACGGGCGACGTCGAGGACAGCGTCTTCGTCAGCAACTCGGCCCAGGTCGGCGGCGGCGCGGTCTACGCGGACAACTATACTTTCGTCACGGTGCGGGGCTGCAGCTTCTTCTGGAACCTCTCCGGCAATAACGGTGGTGCGCTCTCGGGCTACCTGTCGTCGCTGACGGTGGTGAATTCCGTGGCCTGGAGCGACAGCCCGGACGAGATCGACGACGCGGAACTGGAGTACTGCATGGTCGCGTACAGCGACGTGCAGGGCGGGTTCGACGGCACCGGGAACATCGACGGGGATCCCCTGTTCGTCGACGAGCCGGACGGCGATCTCCGGCTCCAGGCGGGCTCGCCGTGCATCGACGCGGCCTACGGCGGCGCCGCCTCCGCGGCCGACGTCGAGGGCCTGCCGCGGGTGGACGATCCGGACGTCCCCAACACCGGGCTCGGACCGCCCTGGGTCGACATGGGCGCCCACGAGAGGCAGCCATGACGCACTCGCTGAAAAACGGATCACTCGCGGTTTGGCTGCTCCTTTCGGTCTGCGGTTGCTGGAAGAGCGGCGGCGGCGGAGCCGGCGACGACACCGCGAGCGATGCCGACGTTGACGGGGACACGGACGCCGACGGGGACGGGGACACGGACGCCGACGGGGACGCGGACACGGACGCCGACTCGGATGGCGACACCGACACGGACGGCGATGCCGATACCGATGCCGACTCCGATTCGGACACCGACTCCGAGACGGACAGCGAAGCCCCGTGCGTGCGCCGCGTGGACATCGACGTCGGAACGCCCGGCGACGGGCTGTCGTGGGCCACGGCCTTCGCCTCGATCCAGGAGGCCGTGGACGCGGCCTACTTCGCGTCCCTGGCCGAGGGGGCCTGCCAGGTCTGGGTGGCCGAGGGCTCGTACGACATCTTCGAGGGCAGCGCGGAGGACACCCTGCACATGATGCCGCAGGTGCCGGTATACAGCGGGTTCGCCGGGACCGAGGAGACCCTCGAGGAGCGCGACTGGGACGCCCACGAGACCGTGCTCGACGGCGGTGGCCTGGTGAACCACGTGGTCACCGTGGCGACCGTGATGGGCGACGACTGGACGCGGCTCGACGGGTTCGTCGTCACCGGCGGGGACACCCTCGATGGCAGCGAGCCCGAGAGTTCGGGCGCGGGGTTGCTGATGGACTCATGGGGACACCTGACCGTGGCCCACTGCCGGTTCGAGGACAACTCCTCCGGCTTCGACGGCGGCGCCATCCGGAACGATGGCGCGCTCGTCGTGGAGGGCTGCGCGTTCACCGGCAACACGGCGGGCATGGACGGCGGCGCGATCACCAACTCGTGGACGCTCCTCGTGCGCGATTCGGTTTTCACCGGCAATACCAGCGGCCACACGGGCGGGGCGATCTCCGACGGCGCGGCGACCGAGGCGACCATCGAGAGCTGCGTTTTCCGTGACAATTCGGCCGCCGACTACGGCGGGGCGATCGCGGCGTTCAATTCAGATCCGCTGATCGTCAACTGCACGTTCACCGGGAACGAGGCGGTGGGCGGGCAGGGGGGCGCGGTCTTCGGCGACATGGGCGGGATCACGATTGTCGGATCCGTCTGCTGGGGCGACTCGCCCGACGAGGTCTCGATGGAAGACGCCGACGTCGCGGTCTCGTACAGCCTGGTCCAGGGCGGGTTCGAAGGCGTGGGCAACATCGACGGGGATCCCCTGTTCGCCGATCCCGACGGCGGCGACTTCCGTTTGCAGGCCGGCTCGCCCTGCATCGACGCGGCGGACGGCACCCTCGCGCCGGAATTCGACCTCGACGGCAATGCGCGGATCGACGACCCGGACGCGCCCGACACCGGGCTCGGACCGCCCTGGGCCGACATGGGGGCGTACGAGCGCATGCCCTGATCCCGGGCCGCCGGGCTTGACCCTTCTCGAGAAGCTCGCCTACGGTCCCTTTCATGGGACACATGACGTGGAAGGCAAAGGTGATCGCGATCCTGGTCTGCTGCTCCGCCGGCTGCGGGGGGGCGCCGCCCCCGAGCGAGGTGCGGATCGATGGCGAGGGCCCGCCCGCGGATCCCCTGGCGGCCATCGACCTGGCCGAGGACCGGCGGGTCTGCGGCGAGGCGCTGCTGGCCCTGGCGGAGCACTCCCGGGACGAGGTCCGCGAGCGCCTGGCCGTGGCCCTGGGCCGGATCGGGGATCCCGCCGCGACCGACGCCCTGATCGGGCTCGCCGCGGACCGCGAGGAGGACGTCCGCCGCGCCGCGCTGTTCGCCCTGGGCCTGCTGGGTGACGGGGCGCCGGACGAGGCCCGCGAGGCCGTGCTGGGCCGCATCGGGCCGGAGACCGGGACAAAGGAGCGGCTCGCCGCCCTGGACGCCGCGGGTCGCCTGGCCCGGGAGGCCGACGCGCCGGCCGTCGCCGCCCTGCTCGCGGATCCGCTGCCCGGGATCCGCGCCGCCGCGGCCCGGGCCCTGGGCTTCCTGGGCCAGCGCGGGCTGGCCGTGCCCGACGGTATCGTCGGGACGCTGGCCGGGCTCCTTCGCGACGAGGACCAGCCGGTGCGGTTCATGGCCGCCTTCGCCCTCTACCGCATCGCCAGGCCCCTGCCCGGGCCGCCCGCGGCGGTGGAGGCCCTGCGCAGGGCCGCCCTCGACGATGCCTCGTGGGAGGTCCGCGCCTACGCCGTGCGCGGCCTGGCCCGGCGCGGCGGGCTCGATCGCGAGGTGCTCGAGCGGGCCCTGGCGGACGCGGCCCCCGCCGTGGGGGCCACGGCGGTCTCGGTGCTCGGCCTGGTCGACGATTCGAAGCGGTGCGAGTTTTCCGGCACGGCGCTGGTCCTGGTGGCGGATCGCGTGGACAGCGAGCGGGTGCGGGACGTGGACGGCGCGCTCGGCCACGCGGTGCGGGCAGCCCTGGAGGCGGCCGCGGACTGCGACCCGACTCCGGCCGTCGTCGCCGCCGCGAACCGGATCGCCGCCGCCACCAGGAGCGAGCTGCCCCGTCCGCGAACCGCCGGCGCATCGCTGGTGCTCTGCCTCGCACGCCTGGTTGCTGGCGCCGACGACCTGGCCCTCGTGGCCTGCGATCCCGACAGACCCCACCGGGGCAAGCGGCTCCTGGCCCGGCGCTGGGGTGAGAAGGACCGGGCACCGGACGGCGCGATGGCGGTCCTCGGCCCGCTCCTCGCCGACCCGGATCCCAGGGTCGCGCTGGCCGCCCTCGAATCGCTGGCGGCGATCCCCGCTCCCGAGGCGCGCGAGGCCGTGATCGCGGCCCTCGGAGACGAACGGATGCTGGTGGTGGCCGGGGCCCTCGACGCCATCGCAGCACACAAGGAGCGCTTCGTGGACGGGGAAGGGGAGGAAACGGCACCCGCCCCGGGGCTGCTGCCCGCCGTGGAGCGGGCCGTGGCCCGGTTCACGCCCTTCGACCACACGGAAGCCGTGCTGGTCTCGGCCGTCGGCGCCATCGGCGCCCTGGCCCATCCCGACTGCGCGCCGATCCTGGCCTCGCTGGCGGCGGACACGCGGCCCGGCGTGCGCGAGGCGGTCCTCGCCGCCTGCCGTGGCGCGTCGGGTCTGGAGCCCCCCGCGGCCCTGCCGCCCACGGCGCCTCGTCGGCCCGCCGATCCCGGGGTTCGCAGGCGCTGGCGCGGGCCCGGCACGTTGGCCCGTGTGCACACGACCCGCGGCACCTTCGTCATCGGCCTGCGCGGCGACGTGGCTCCGGGTACGGTGGACAGTTTCGCCAGGCTCGCCGACGCGGGCTACTTCGACGGCACCGAGATCCACCGCGTGGTGCCCAACTTCGTCGTTCAGGCCGGCGACCCCACGGGCACGGGCATGGGGGATCCCGGCTACTCCCTGCGCTGTGAGGACTCGCCGCTGCCCTACCGCCGCGGCACGGTGGGAATGGCCCTCTCGGGCAAGGACACGGGGGGCTCGCAGTTCTTCATCGCGCTCTCGCCGCAGCCGCACCTGGACGGCAGCTACACCGTGTTCGGCGAGGTCTCGGCCGGCATGGAGGTGCTCGACCTCATCGAAGAGGGTGATGGGATCCTGGAGGTGAAGATCGAGCGGCGGGGCCGGGGGGGATCGGACTAGGAACGCGGGTTCCTAGTCGGCGTAGGGATCGTCGCTCACGGCCGGGGCCGGGGCCTTCGCGGGCTCCGGTGCGGGAGCCGGGGCCGGGGCCTTTGCGGGCTCCGGTGCGGGAGCCGGGGCGGGAGCCGGGGCCTCGGCAGCGGGCGTCGGGATGATGTGGAACTCCACGCGCCGGTTCTCGCCGCGGCCTTCCTCGGTGCCGTTGTCCGCGATGGGCACGGACTGGCCCTTGCCCTCGGCGACCAGCCGGTCCTCGGCCACGCCCTTGGACACGAGGTAGGCCTTCACCGACTCGGCCCGGTCGTTTGAGAGCTTGAGGTTCTTCTTCTCTTTGCCCTTGTTGTCGGTGTGGCCCTCGACGCGCACCTTGATGTTCTTCTTGAACAGGATGACCTGCGCCACCTCGTCGAGCACCGGGAACGACCGGTCGAGGATCTTGGACTTGTTGGTGGCGAAGTAGACCTTCTGCAGGATCTTGATCTGGTCGCCGACCACACGCACCAGCGCCGGGCAGCCGTCCTCGGTGGTCGGAGCGGGCTCGTTGGGGCACTTGTCGTCCGCGTCGAGCTTGCCGTCGCCGTCGTTGTCGGTGTCGGGGCAGCCGTCCTCGTCCTCGAAGCCGTCCTTGTCCTCGGCCTCGTCCGGGCACTTGTCCGCCTCATCGAGGATGCCGTCGCCGTCGTTGTCGGCGTCGGGGCAGCCGTCCCCGTCCTCGAAGCCGTCCTTGTCCTCGGCCTCGTCCGGGCACTGGTCGTCGGCGTTCTTGATGCCATCGCGATCGACGTCGTCGTCCGGGCAGCCGCGGTTGTCGGCCACGCCGGCCACGTCCGGGCACTCGTCGTCGGGATCGAGGACGCCGTCGCCGTCGTTGTCGGCGTCGGGGCAGCCGTCCTCGTCCTCGAAGCCGTCCTTGTCCTCGGCCTCGCCGGGGCACTTGTCGCTGTCGTCCGGAATGCCGTCGCCGTCGCGGTCGTCGGCCGCCATCTGGCCGCCGAAGGAGATGGCGATCCCGGCGGTCAGCATCGCGAAGTGGAACCCGTCGCCCAACGGAGTGTGGTGGAAGCGCAGGTACGGCCCGAGGTTGACGTTCTTCCACAGGGCGAACTCGTAGCCCAGGCCGATGTTGTACCCGCCGTGATCCTCGTAAAGATAATTGTAGTAGGCGAAGTGCGCGTCGAGCCAGAGATTGCCCGCGACGGTCCCCTCGTCGAAGAGCGCGCCGTTGCGGTCGGCGAAGATGCGCAGCCGGAAGCCGGCGCCGACGAAGACGTTGCGCAGGCCGTCCGTGTCCGCGAGGCCGAAGCCGTCGAAGCCGCCGAGGATCGAGAACGCCAGGGGCTCTATCATCACGATGTCGAGGCCGATGGTGCCCTCGCCGCCGGCCTCGTCGTAGGGCGGCTCGTGGTCGGCCAGCGTGTCACCCAGGCCGAAGGCCGCTCCCACGGCCAGATGGAGGTTGAACGCCCGGTGGGTCGGGCGATCTCCCGCGACGTTCGCGGTGCCGTCGCCGGTGGCGCCATCGAGGGAGACAGCGGCCTCGGCTCCCGCGGAGTCGTCGGCGGCCACATCGAATGCACAGAGCGCGAGGCAGCCCACGACGGCGAGGCCAAGCAGTGCGAAACGGAACTGCGACATGATCTTCTCCAATCTCCGTTGCCCGGGTCGAGATCCGGGCGACCTGTGTAGCCTGACACGAAGCCGGAACATGCTAGTTCAAGGACCGGTCGAGCGCAAGGGCACAAACACGGCCGGGAGACGGCCGGTCGACGGCTACACCGGCCAGCGAAACAGCCCTTGATGGTGCGCCGCTGGTCTGGTAATGAAAAGTGCTTCGTCTTGGTTTCTGGCACGGTGCGCCCGAAGGTCTCGAGCAGGCAGCACCGAGGGAGAAGCGCATGGTCGAGCCCCAGATGGTGATGTACGAAGAGGAGTTCAACCAGATCCAACAGGTCTGTGACAAGCTGGTGCGGGATGCCAACGCGCTGGTGGTTTTCATTGTCGACAAGAACGGCCAGCTCATCTCCACCTCGGGCGAGTACGAACTCCTCGACACG
>CAYZAI010000008.1:0-28033 GCA_964476305.1 uncultured Myxococcales bacterium | reverse complement strand
AGCTGGCACGGCGGTTCTTCCGGGCCCCGGGCGGCGGCGACTCGCTGCTCTCCGCGGCCCACGGCCTGGAGATGGCCGAAAGCTGCGACGGCATCCTGCACCTCTACCCGTTCACCTGCCTGCCCGAGACCTCGGTGCGCCAGGTGCTCGAGCCGTACCTGCGCGAGCGCGGCGTGCCCTACATGCCCTTGAGCCTCGACGAGCAGACCGCCGAGGAGGGCCTGGCCACGCGCCTCGAGACCTTCGTCGACATGGTCAAGGCCCGCTCCGCCCGCCGCCGGGCCTGAGGTGGCCGGCTCAGGGCCAGCCGGGGTCCGTGAAAGGGTTGAGCCAGCGCACACCACCGACGACCAGGCCGGGCCGGCCGTCCTCGGTGAGCAGGACCGTGACGCCGTTCTCCGCGGCCACGGCCCAGATCATCGCGTCCCAGAAAGCGATCCCGTGCTCCCGGGAGCCACCGATGGCTCGCCTCAGCGTGCCCGCCCGCGGCGTGACCACCGGGAACAGCGCGAGCCAGTCCTCTACCTGGGCCGCGGCCTCGTCCGGGGGCATCCGGTCCTTGCGCGTCACCACGAAATAGAACTCGGCCAGTGCCTGCAGCGTCAGGACGCAGTCCAGATCGACGCAATGATCGACGACCTCGACGGCGCGGGTGTGCTTGGGCCCCGCGTCCCGGTCCACGGCGTAGACCAGGATGTTGGTGTCCAGGGTCAGTCGCTCAGCCATCGTAGATCTCGTCGCGATCGATCCGTGCGCCGCCGAGCGGGAACCCCGCCCGCATCCGCTCCAGGGCCCGCCGGCGGGCGGTCTGCTGCTCCTCGGTGAGCCTTCTTTCACTCGCGGCCGCCACGATTCTGGCGATGGGTTTGCCGCGCCTCGTGATCACGACCTCGCCGCCCTGCTCGACCACTTCGATGTAGCGGCTCAGGTGCTGGTTCACTTCCCGCAAGCTGGCGAACTGCTCCATCTCGGACCTCCAATGGTCAATGTAGTATGTTCTACATTGGTGTCAACCTCAGTACTGGACTTCCCTCCGGTCGCGAAATCACCGACGGAGTTGCTGATTTGCATGCCATCCAGCAGGTGTTGCGGGCCGAGTGAGTCGCTTCTCCGCGCACTCGTCAACGGCACCTCTCGCGTGTATCTTCCGGGACCATGAGCAGCGCCTCTTCGCACAGCATCTGGGACTGCCTCGAGGCCGCGGTGGCGGCCGCGCCGGAAAAGATCGGCGTCGTCGACGGCGAATTCCGGCTGACCTACTGCGAGCTGCGCGAGCGCGCCGCGTCCCTGGCCCTGGCCCTGCGGGGCCTCGGCGTGGGCGATGGCGATCGCGTGGCCATCCTGGATCGCAACTCCGCCGAGTACATCGAGGCCTATTTCGCCGCCGCGGGGCTGGGCGCGATCCTCTGCCCGCTCAACACGCGGCTGGCGCCGGTCGAACAGGCCGCGGTGCTGACCGACGCAGGCGCGAAGATCCTGATCTCCCGCAGCGACCAGGTACCGGCCGTGGCCGCGGTGCTGGAGCGCGGTACGCCGGTGGAGCGTGTCATCCGGATCGGACCGAGCGCGGCGCCGATCCCGGCCGTCGCGGCCGACGAGTACGAGGCGCTTGTGGCGCGGCACCCTGAGCCATTCGAGGCGGTGACCGCGGATCCCGGCCGGGTGGCTCACCTGTACTACACCAGCGGCACCACGGGACGGCCCAAGGGCGTGATGCTCACTCACGGCAACGTGTGCACCCACGCCGCGGCAGCCGTGGAGGAGCTTGAGCTGACGGATCGCGACGTCTGGTCCCATGCGGCGCCCATGTTCCACCTGGCCGACGCCTGGGCCGTCTTCGCCATCACCCTGGCGGCGGGAACCCACGTCGTTGTCCCCAGGTTCGATCCCGATCTCGTTCTCGACGCCTTCGCCCGGCATGGCGTGACCCTGACCAACCTGATCCCCACCATGCTCAACCTGCTGGCCGAGCGTCAGCAGATCGCACCCAGGGATTGCCGAGACTTGCGGCTGATGCTCTCGGGCGGCGCGCCCATCGCACCCCGGGTCGTGCGGGCGGTGCTCTCGGTCTTCGACTGCGACTACATGCAGACCTATGGCCTGACCGAGACCAGCCCCTACCTGACCCTGGGCCGGCTGCCGCCGCACCTGGCCGCGCTGCCTTTCGAGGAGCGCCTGGTCTGGAAGGCGAAGACCGGGCGGCCGTTCGGTCCGGTGGCGCTGCGCGTCGTCGACGAAACCGGGCGCGACGTACCGCCGGACGGAAGGACCGCCGGCGAGATCCTCGCGCGGGGCTCCACGGTCACGCCGGGCTACTGGAACCGGCCCGACGAGACAGCCGCGGCTTTTGCCGATGGGTGGCTCAAGACCGGCGATCTGGCCGTGGTCGACACCGAGGGTTTTCTGGACATCGTCGATCGAAAGAAGGACGTGATCCTCTCCGGCGGCGAGAACGTCTACTCGACCGAGGTCGAGGCCGCCCTGTACGAGCACCCGGCCGTGCTCGAGGCCGCGGCCTTCGCCCTGCCGGACGAGCGCTGGGGCGAGACCGTGGCCGCGGCCGTGGTCCTCCGCCCGGGCCTGGCGGCCGACGCCGACGAGCTGTCCGCCTGGTGCCGCGCGCGCCTGGCCGGCTACAAGATCCCCCGCCGCGTCTTCTTCGTCGACGCCCTGCCCCGCACCGGCTCGGGCAAGATCGCCAAGCGCCTGCTGCGCGAGACCCACGGCTGATCCCCTCGACCGTTGTTGTCGGATCCCCCCGCGAGTGGCATCATGGAAGGGCTTCCACTCATCGGACGGAGGACGGCCATGCCTTTTCGACCGATACTGCTCGCCCTGTTCATCGCGGCCCTGTCCGCGTGCGCGCCGGGGGGTGCCAAGTCCGGTGACGAAGACACCGACACCGGTTCGGATGCGGACACCGATGCGGATGCCGACACGGACATCGACGCGGACGGCGACAGCGACGCAGATGCCGACTCCGATGCGGACACCGACTCCGACACCGACGCGGATACCGATGCCGACACCGACACGGATGCCGACACGGACATCGACACCGCCACCCTGGTCCCGCCCTGCTGGCAGACCTCCTGGGAGCGCGTGCAGCCCGATTTGGTCACGGGGCAGCTGCTCGACGTCTGGGTGGCGGACACCGGCGAGGCGTTCTTCTCCGGCGGCAACGGCACCGTGGTGCGCGGCTCGGGCGATGCGTGGACCGTCGAGAGCACGGGCTTCGACTGCCACCTGCAGGGCGTCTGGGGCAGCGCCACCGACGACCTCTGGGCGGTCGGCTGGTACTGGGAAAACTGCCTGCTGCACTTCGACGGCGTCCAGTGGGCGGACATCCCGGTCCCGGCCGAGTACGCGGAAGATCCCTATTCCATTTTCGGCGACGTGGCCGGTGACGGCGCGGGCCGGGTGTTCATCGCCGCAGACAGCTTCCTCGTGGTCTGGGACGGCACCGACTGGACGCGCACGGCCCTCGACCCGACGGTTTCGATCCTGGCCGTGGCCGCCGCGGGCGAGGACGACGTCTACGCCGTGGGTTTCGACTACTGGGGCGGCCGGATCTACAACTTCGACGGCGCGGGCTGGACCGATATCTCGGGCGGCGCGCCGTACCTTCTCGACGTCGCGGCGGCCGGGGAGGGCGCGGCCCTGGCCGTGGGGGCCTGGTCGCTCACCTCCCAGGGGAACCAGGCTCAGACCGGGGTCGTGGTCGAGCTGTCCGGCGGCTCGTGGGAGGTCGTGGACACCGGTCCTTCCTCCAGGTTGCAGGTGGTCGCCGCCGGGGGGCCGGACGACGCCGTCGCCGCGTCGTACTACGGCCGTTGGCTCCGTCGGGACGGCTCGGGCTGGACCGCCATGGAGGGGGAGAACCAGGGCATCTTCTCGGCCGCCGGGGGCAGCGCGGCCACCGGCTACCTGGCCTTGGTCGACTACGGCCGAGCCCGGCTCGAGGGGGACGACTGGGTCTTCATCGACGCGCCGCCCGTGTCGCTCGTCTCCGGCGCGGCCACCGCCTCGGGTGACATCGCCCTCGTCGGCCAGTACTGCGACGTCCTGCGCCGCTCGTCCGGGGACTGGTCCCGGGAGTGGGTCCCGCCCGGGGGCTGGATGTACTCCGAGGCCATGGCGGCGAGCGGCGAGGCGCTGCTCGTCGGCGGGTGGCGGCTGCTGGAGAACACCGCGACCATGTTAATGAACGGCATGACCACCGCGCCGTGGCTGGCGCGCTCCGAGGGATCGGGCTTCGTCCCCGTGGACCTGGGGGTCAAGACGATCACTGACGCGTGGATCTCGGACAGCGGTCGCGCCTACCTCGCCGCTGACCAGGCCATTTCATACCTGGAAGACGGCTCGTGGCACGCGTTCTCGCCGGCGCCCCCGGGCCTGGTGTCCCTGCTCGGCGGCACGGGCGAGGACGGGCTCGTGGCCGCGGGCCTGTCCCTGCCAGGCGGCCTGCCCGGCGTCTGGCGTTTCGATGGCGAGACCTGGGAGGAGATCTGGTCCGCGCCCGGGCCGTCTTTCGCCGCGCTGCACGTGAACGCGGCCGGCGGGATCGCGGTGGCGGATTTCTACGGCGGCGTCCTGTACTTCGACGGGCTGTCGTGGAGCGATCGAATCGCGCCGCCTTCCGATCTCTTCCTGGTCAACGACGTCTGGGCCGCGGCGGCGGACGACATCTTCATCATCAGGCACAGCTTCGAGGACATCTGGCGCTTCGACGGCGAGGGGTGGACCGACGTCTCGCCGGGCGACGACTGGGAATGGAGCTCCCTGTGGGGCCTGTCCAGCGACAACCTCTTCGCCGCGGGAAACCGATACGATCTGGGCGAGTACTCCCCGGCCGTGGCCCGGCTCGACGGCGCCGCGTGGACGGTCACGGACCTGCCGGGCACCTGCCGCCTGCAGGCCATCGCCGGCGCGTCCTGGAGCGAGGTGGTGGCCGTGGGCTACCAGCCGGCCTGCGCCTTCGCCTTCGACGGTTCCTACTGGATGGCCCAGAGCCCGAGCACCCTCGATCCGCTCCACGTCGCGGCGATGAACGCGTCGGGCCAGGCCGTGGCCGCCGGGCCCGCGGGCGGGGTGATCCGCAGCGACGGCGAGTCCTGGTGGGCAGAGGCCGCGTCGCGCCATTGCACCCAGATCAAAGCCCTCGCCGCGGGCGAGCCGGGCGCGGTCTACGCGGCCTGCACCGGCGGCGGGATCCTGCGCGTGCAGGGCGACGCGGTGACCGTCCTGCCCCACGCCGCGGACGCCTACCTGAAGGGCATCTGGGCTTCGGACACGGGGGAGGTCTTCGCCGTGGGCGACAAGCAGCGCGTGCTGCGCTGGGACGGAACCACCCTGCACGTGGACGACACCGGGACCGAGACGAGTCTGGTGCTGGTCTGGGGCTCGTCCGCCAGCGACGTCTGGGCCTTCGGCAACACCGGCAAGGTGCGCCGCTTCGACGGAGCGGCCTGGAGCGCGACGGCCCCCGCGGCCCTGGCCGGGCTCCTCTTCAACTCCGTCACCGGCTTCGGACCGGACAGCGTCTTCCTGCTCGCCTCGGACTACGACGACAGCTACCTGGCGCACTGGGACGGGAGCGGCTGGACCGTCATGGAGCTGGAGGCGGTCCTGGGCGAGCCGCTCCCCTTGCCCTACGGCGGCGGCGCGATCACGGGCACCTCGCCCGATGACCTGGTCCTGGCCGGCAGCGACGGCCTGGTGTTCCAGACGAGCTGCCCATGAGTTAGAAGGAAACAAGTTTATCCTTGCATATCAGGCTATAAAGTCCCATATTTGCAAACATGATTGACCGACGCCTGATGGACGTCCTGGTCCAGCGACTGGAGGAAGCCCCGGCCGTGGCGATGCTCGGTCCCCGCCAGGCGGGCAAGACGACCCTGGCGCTCGATCTCGCGCGGCAGCGCGAGGGGACCGTCTACCTCGACCTCGAGTCCGACCGCGATCGGGCCAAGCTGGCCGATCCCGAGCTGTACCTCGCCGGGCACCTGGACAAGCTGGTGATCATCGACGAGATCCACCGCGCCCCGGGGCTCTTCCCCTCGCTGCGCGGGATGATCGACCGCGCCCGCCGCGAGGGGAGGAGGCACGGGCTCTTCCTGCTGCTGGGATCCGCCTCCCTCGATCTGCTCCGGCAGTCGGGGGAGACGCTGGCGGGTCGCGTGAGCTACCTGGAGATCGGCCCGTTCGACACCCTGGAAGCAGGGAGCGAGCCCCGGGTCCGCGAGCGCCTCTGGGTCCGCGGCGGCTTCCCCGAGAGCTTCCTGGCGGCCTCCGACGCCCGGAGCATGAGGTGGCGCCGGGACTTCATCCGCACCTACCTCGAGCGCGACATCCCCCTCTTCGGCCCGCGCCTGACCGCCGAGACCCTGCGCCGCTTCTGGACCATGCTAGCCCATTGCCAGGGGAGCCCACTCAACAGCGCCCGGCTGGCGCGCGACCTGGGAATCGACGTCAGGACCGCGAACCGCTACCTGGACCTGCTGACCGACCTCCTGCTGGTGCGCAGGCTCCCGCCCTGGCACGTCAACGCGGGCAAGCGCCTGGTGAAGTCCCCGAAGACCTACGTGCGCGACAGCGGCCTGCTCCACGCCCTGCTCGCGATCGACGGCCTCGAGCCCCTGCTGTCGCACCCGATCGTCGGCGCGAGCTACGAGGGGTTCGCCATCGAGAACCTCCTGTCCGTCGCTCCCGAGGGCGTGCAGGGCTTCTTCTACCGGACCGGCGGAGGGGCCGAGATCGATCTCCTGCTGTCCTTTCCGGGGGGGAGATCGTGGGCGGTGGAGATCAAGCGCAGCCTCTCGCCGCGTCCGGAGAGAGGGTTCCACTTCGCCATGGAGGATCTCCACCCGACGCGCGCGTTCGTCGTCTACCCCGGAGACGAGACCTATCCCGTGGGCGATGGCATCCAGGCCGTTCCGCTCGATACCCTGGCCCGCATGCTGGCCGCGGAAGCGCGGGCCGGCTGAAGTCTCAGCCGAGCCGGGACATGGCCGCGGCGCGGGTCTCGATGGGGTTTTCGCAGATCTCCGCGACCGAGGCCGCGAGCTGGGCCTGGAGCGCGTCGATGCGGGATTGCTCGTTGTACTTCGTGACGATGGTCTTCGGCTGCAGCCCGTCGCCCACGAGCTTGACCCGCAGCCGCCACGCGGCCGCACACGTCACGGCCCCCGCGCGCTCGAGGCGCTGCCTGACCGTCAGGGGTCCGAACGCGCTTCGCATCCGCCCGTCGAGCCTGTGGGCCCGCTCGCGCTCGAGGTCGTTCACCGCGAACCTGGCGATGGCCGGGAGGGTCAGGCCGTACTGCACGGCCCGCTCCCGCGCCTGCCCGAGCCGCGCCTCGAGGTTCGCATCCCTGTTTGGCATCGCCGCGAGCTTCTCGTACCCGCGAAGTGCCGTCTCGGCGTAGCGGTAGAGCGACGACGAGTTCGCCTCGTAGTCCTTGCGGAACGCCGCCGCGAGCCACCTCGCCGGTTCGTCCCCGGTAAACACCGGGTGGCGCCACGTCAGCAGCTTCTGCCCGTGCCATTCCTCGTACGGGATGTCGTGGTCGATCAGGCCCCGCGCCTTGAACCGCTCATAGATCGCAGTCACCGGCAGGGGCAAAAGCAGCATGAACTGCACCAGGTCCGATTCGAGGCCGACGAGGAAGTCGATGTCCTCCTGCATGTTGTCCGGCGTGTGGTGCTCCATGCACAGGATGCCGGAGGCGAGCACAGAGATCCCGTGATCGCGCAGCTCGCGGACGAGCTTTTTCGCGTCGATCCCGTCGTTCTTCGTGAACAGGCCCTGGCGGGTCTTGGACTCGAAGCCGATCCACAGGGACACGACTCCGAGGCGCACGAGGTTCTCGATGCCGAACGCGACGATGGTCTCGGCCGACGAGAACAGGTAGAAGTTGAAATAGCGCCCGTGCCGCTCCATCTCCTCGAGGAGCTCCATGGCCCGTTCTTTGTCCTTGAGGAAGTTCTCGTCCATCACGTAGAAGATGTCCGTGCCCCGCTCGTCGGCGATCCGGCAGGCGAGCTGGAACAGCTCCTTGCCGGTGCGGATGAACGGCGTGTACGCCTTGCCGAAGAAATGCGACGTGCTGCAGAAACTGCAGCCGTTCACGCAGCCGACCCCGGGCACGAGCACGCTCGAGGTCGCGCCCGGTATCGGGATGCCCATGATCTGCTGGTGCTCGGTGGTGGGCAGGCTGGGATGCGCGATCGGCGCCTCGGGATCCTGGCCGAGGTGCTCCCTCAGCCACCGGATCCCCTCGCCCTTGACGACGTGATCGCAATCGATGAGATCCTCGACCCCTTCGATCGCAGCGCCGTGGCCGCCGAGCACGATCTCGGCCGCCGGCGCGTGGCTGCGCACGAGGCGCGCCATCTCCCTGGCCTTGACGAAGTTCGGCACGATGAACGAGATGCCGACGATGTCGTAGCCTCGCGCCAGCTCCCGGATGAACCGCTTCCGGCTGGGGAAGTCCAGCACCGTCACGTCCGCGTCGATGTTGGCCGCGATGAAGTACAGGCCGAACGACCGGTGGTGGAAGCGGAACGAGCTGGTCCCCTGGGCCTTGGTCACCTGGTTGTGGAACAGCTCCATGATGTTCTCCTTGCGGCCCCATTCGTCGTCGACGCCGAACGGGCCGAACACGCCGGCAAGGAGGATTCTTTTTCTCGTCGAAGCGGTTTTCAGGGGATGGGCCTTCACGCGCACCTCGGTTTCCGGCCTCGGTGCAGGTGCCGACGCCATCCGTGGGGATCGTCGCGATCCGTCGTCAGGCTACCAGCCGGACGTCATCGCCGTGTCACGGGGGGATCAGTCCTTGGATTCCTCGAACTCGGCGTCGATGACGTCGTCGCCGCCGCTGCCGCCCGAGGAGGCATCTCCGCCGGGCATCGGGTCGCCGCCGGAGGCCGGGTCGCCGCCGGGAGCCGGTCCCGGTCCCTGCGCCGCCTGGTACATGATCTCGGCGAGCTTGTGGGAGGCCTTGGTCAGCCCTTCCATCTCGGCCTCGATCCGCCCGCGGTCGCCGGTCTCGATGGCCGCGCGCAGTGCCTTGACCGCTTCCTCGACCTTGGTCCGCTCCTCGGCCGGGAGCTTGTCCTTGTTCTCGTCGACCGTACGCTCGGTGGCGTAGGCCAGCTGCTCGGCGCGGTTCCGAAGCTCGATGTCCTTGCGCCGCTGCTCGTCCTCGGCCCGGTACTTGTCGGCGTCGGTCACCATCCTGTCGATCTCGTCGTCCTTGAGCCCGGACGAGGCGGTGATGGTGATCTTCTGCTCCTTGCCCGTGGCCATGTCCTTGGCCGAGACGTTGACGATGCCGTTGGCGTCGATGTCGAAGGTGACCTCGATCTTGGGCACCCCGCGGGGAGCGGGCATGATCCCCTCGAGGTGGAAGCGTCCCAGGGTCCGGTTGTCCCGGGCCATCGAGCGCTCGCCCTGGAGCACGTGAATCTCCACCGAGGTCTGGCTGTCCGCGGCCGTGGAGTAGATTTCGGACTTCTTGGCCGGGATCGTGGTGTTGCGCGGGATCATCACCGTCGCCACGCCGCCCAAGGTCTCGACCCCCAGGCTGAGCGGCGTGACGTCGAGCAGCAGCAGGTCCTTCACGTCGCCGGAGAGCACACCGGCCTGGACCGCGGCGCCGAGGGCCACGACCTCGTCGGGGTTGACGCCCTTGTGGGGCTCGCGACCGAAAAACTTGGACACGGCGGCCTGCACCATCGGGATTCGCGTCGAGCCGCCGACCAGCACGACCTCGTCGATCTCGGAGGGGCGCTTGCTCGCGTCCTCGAGGGCCTTGCGGCAGGGGTCCAAGGTGCGCTGGACCAGATCCTCGATCATCGACTCGAACTTGGCCCGGGACAGGCGCAGGTTCATGTGCTTGGGCCCGGAGGCGTCGGCCGTGAGGAACGGCAGGTTGATCTGGGTCTCCATCAGCGAGCTGAGATCGATCTTGGCCTTCTCGGCCGCTTCCTTCAGCCGCTGGAGCACCATCTTGTCCTTCGAGACGTCGATGCCCTGGTCCTTCTTGAACTCGGCCACCAGGTACTCGATCAGCCGCTGGTCGATGTTGTCACCGCCCAGGTGCGTGTCGCCGTTGGTGGAGATGACCTGCACGACGTTGTCGCCGACCTCGAGGATCGAGATGTCGAAGGTGCCGCCGCCGAAGTCGAAGACCGCGATCACCTCGTCCTTCTTCTTGTCCAGGCCGTAGGCCAGGGCCGCGGCCGTGGGCTCGTTGACGATGCGCTTGACCTCGAGGCCCGCGATGCGGCCCGCGTCCTTGGTGGCCTGGCGCTGGGAGTCGTTGAAATAGGCCGGGACCGTGATCACCGCGTCCGTGACCTTGTCGCCGAGGTAGTCCTCGGCCGCCTTCTTGAGCTTCATCAGGATCCGCGCCGCGATCTCGGGGGGCGCGTAGTTCTTGCCCTTGATGCCGACCTGGGCGTCCCCGTTCGAGGTCTTGACCACCGTGTAGGGGACCATCCGCTCCTCTTCCTGGACCTCTCCGTACTTGCGACCCATGAATCGCTTGATCGAGAACACGGTATTCTCGGGGTTGGTGATGGCCTGGCGCTTGGCGATCTGGCCGACGAGCACCTCGCCCTGGTCGTCCCACGCGACCACCGACGGCGTGGTCCGGCCGCCCTCCTCGTTGGCGATGATGACGGGATCCTTGCCTTCCATCACAGCGACGACGCTGTTCGTCGTCCCCAGGTCGATTCCTATGGTCTTGCCCATGAAAGTCCTCCTCGATCGGTGTCCGTTCCTCGTCCTGCGCGGGTTTCCGGGCCCGCGGGTGGCCCCAATGTATCCACGGTCCGCCCCGAGTCAAGCCACGACCCGGATCGGTCTCCGTTCCGGGTGCCGGGCACACGGAACATACCGTCATCTCTCAGGATATATCCGTCGCCGGGAGAAGTTCCGCCCCGCCTCCGAGCCGGCACCGGAGGACTTCCCGCACCCCCGGGATCCGGCCCAGGGATCGGGCCACCTCGGGCTCATCCCCCGGTCCGCACAGGAGCTTGGGCTGTGGTCCTGCGTCGCAGGTGAACCACGCGCCGACCCCCCGTGCGCGGAGCGCCCGTGCCAGGTGCAACGCTTCGAGGGTGGGGCCCGCCAGGTAGGCAAGGGCCGGCCGGGCGGCCAGGGCCGTGGCGTGCATGGCCAGGGCGTCGTCCTCGGCGATGGCGCCGAGCCGTTCCAGGTCCCGGGCGGCCACGGCTTCCACGGCCGCCTCCAGGTCCGCTGTCGCGGTCCGCACCCATTGCCGGTAATAGGGCGAGGTTCTGCGCGTGTGCTCCATTCCATCCGTGGAGCCCACGGCCTTGGGGCCCGGTTCCACGACGCCGACCACGAGCCTGAGATCCCAATCCTCGGGGCCCAGCAATCTCCGGGCGAACGAGTCTTTCCCGTCCGGCGCGGAACCCGCCTTCCAGAGCGCGAGGCCTCCGGGCACGGAGCGGGCCGCGGAACCCGAGCCGCGCCGGGCCAGGGCTGACAGCTCCGGGCCATCGAGATCGAGCCCCAGGGCCGAGGACGCGGCCAGGGCCAGGGCCGCGAAGCCCGAAGCCGAGGACGCAAGGCCGGCGCCCGTGGGGAACGCGTTCCTCGTCTCGACCCGAGCCCGGAACCGCCCGCCGGCCAGCGCGCCGACAAGGTCTAGGAAGCGGCTCACCCGCGCCGCGAACGCGTCCGGAGCAGGCTCGCCGGCCAGCAGGATGGCGTCTGTCGCGAGATCCCGAGAAAACACAACCTCTGTGACGGTCTCCAGGGGCTCGAGTGAGATGGACAGGCTTCCCGCTGCGGGCAGGTTGAGCGTGGCGTCGCGCTTGCCGAAGTACTTCACCAGCGCGACGTTGGCGAGTGCCCGTGCCGTGGCTCGACCCGGATTCCGCGGTTCCGTTCCCGTCGATGACATCATGCTGTGAGCACTTTAAATCCTGCCTCTCACAGGATCCAGGGATGTTTTTTTGACCTTTGTCGTATGTTGTCCTACATTGTGGGTGTGAGTACGAGCAAGCCACACAAATGGTCGCCGCACAACCGCCTGGCGGCGCGGGAGGTCGACATGAAGTACCAGGAGATCACCTATCGCAGTTGGCAGGAGTTCGAGAAGGAGCAGCGCCGGCAGGTGGCCACGTTCCAGCTGAGCCTCGACGAGCTGGCGCGGGATCTCTACGTGGATTTCGACCTGGATGAGGACGAGCTCAAGGAGCTGAACTTCGATTAGCAGCGCTTTTTTAGGTCCCCCTCCCGGGACCTCGCCCCGCCCCGGTCCGGATAGCCTCTCCGGACCGGGGTTTTTTTTCCCTCGGACCTTCGTGCTTTTCGAACCAGGCCACGGTGTCCGCGACGGTCTCCTCGAGGGGGCGCGGCACGTGGTCCAGCTCGGCGCGGGCGCGATCACAGCTGATGTGCCGGTGGTTGCGCAGAGCGTGCAGGGATTCTCCGGTGTACAGGGGCTCGACGCCCCGCAGTTTCGAGACCGCGCTGACGAAGGGCGCGCCGAGACGGGCCAGCCACATCGGCGAGGTGAACCTCGGCAGAGGTGTGCCCGAACAGGTGGCAACGATCCGCGCCAGCTCTGCGAACGTCGTCCAGCGCCCGGACAGCAGGTAACGCTCCCCGGTGCGCCCGCGCTCGGCCGCGGCCAGGGCGCCCGCGGCCACGTCCCTTGCGTCGACCCAGTCGAATCCGCGGGCCACCAGGGCTGGCATCGCTCCTGTGGCCAGCATGCGGATCACCCGGCCCATGCGGGAGGGTTTGAAATCGAATGGACCCAGCACGGCGGTGGGATTGACGATCACCGCGTCCAGCCCTCGTTCCACGCCTGCGAGGATCTCGCGCTCCCCCGCGGCCTTGGTGCGGTCGTAGATCGGCTGCCCGCCCCTTTCCTCGACCCGGGGCCGGGACTCGTCGATCATCCCGTCCCGCGGCTTCGCGGCGAAGGCGTGTATCGAGCTGAAGTGCACGAGGCGCCGAACCCCGGCTGCCAGGCAGGCCTCGGCCACGTTCCGGACGCCCTCGATATTGGTGCGCCGCACCCGGCCGTCGGGATCGCCCGAGACGGTGATCACCGACGCCAGGTGGAAGACCACGTCCGCGCCTTCGAACGCGGCCCGCAGGCTCGTCGGCTCGAGCACGTCGCCGCGGGCGAGCTCCAGCGGCAGTCCCTCCACGCCGCGGGTATCGTCGCGCACGACGGCGCGGACCGGCTTTCCCGCGGCCAGCAGGGCGCGCACCAGGTTGGCGCCCACGTGCCCGGCCGCGCCGGTGACGACTGCGGTCATGCTTTGGATTCCGGGAAGGCTTCTAGAAACCGAACTCGGCGCCGATGTGGAACATCAGGTTCCACCAACGGACAGCCTCGTCGTTGATGTCGTCCTCGTCGAACTCGTTGAGCAGGTCCACGTTGAAGGAGATGCCGGGCACGATGAAGAGCCGCCACACCGGGATGGCGTATCCCAGCACGACTTTCATGCCCAGGTTGAAGACCTTGGGCTCACCCGAGTCGCCGAAGTCGATGTCATCCGTATCGGTGTCGCCGTTGTATTCTCCCTTGTACTCTCCGCCCACGCCGAAAGCCGGGGCCAGGAGCAGCGCGGCCTGGAACCCCGCGATGTTCAGCTTGGCGCCGATGGGAATCTCCATGTAGACCGCCCGAATCTTTAATTTGTATGTGTCACCTCCAAGGTCCTCCTCGTCGCGAGCGCCCTTGCCGAGGAATCCCAGGCCCGCTTCGAGTGCGAAGATGTCAGCCAGGTACCAGTCCACGTAGGCCGCGAAGCCGCCGGCGAAACGGGGCTTGGGATCCGCATCGTCGTCGGTATAGAACGCGTGTCCCATGCCCATGGACATGTAGGCGCCCACGGTCAGGCCGAGGCCACCCACATCCCCGGCCACGTCCTGGGCTTGTGCGCTTGTCCCGGCGGCGGCAGCCGCCACGAAGATCACCGCCACGAGGAGCCGTCGTATCGTTTTCATCTCGTTTCCTCCCTTTGATCGTGAAGTACCGAATCGATGGCAGAGGATACTCCGCGTCCGGCCGAAGTCAAAACCCTTGCCTAGAGCTTGAAGGGGTAGGAGACGTCGAGCTTGTTCTTGGCCTTCGGGAACTTCGCCCTCTTCACGGCCTTCTCGGCGCAGCTGCCCACCGGCTTGCCCGCATGGGGGCCCGTGGCCTTGGCCGAGGTGACCTTCCCCGCCGACGAGATGGTGACGCGGATCGTTATCGTGCCCCCGGCGCCCTTGCCGCAGGCCTTGACCGCGCCGGCCACGGTCTTCATCCCGGCCTGCACCTGCTCCCGCGAGAGCTTGCTCGGAAGCCCGCCGCCGCCCGAGCTGGCGGCCGCTGGCTTCTTGGCCGGCTTGGAGCCGCCGCCGCCGAGCAGATCATCGAGCTCGGCGACGCCCTGACCCTTGGGCTTGGAAGGCGCCGCGGAGGAGATTCCGCCCGACGACGACGCCTTCGCGGAACCACTGCTTCCCGATTTCTTGGTCTTGCCCCCGCTCGATTTCTTCCCCTCGGCCTTGGCCACGGCCACGGGCTCGGCGCCCTCGCGGGCCGCCTTCTTGGCCTGCTCGTCGGCGAGCTGCTCCTCGAGCTTCTGCATCTCCTCGCCGTCATCGCCGCCGGACTCCTTGAGCCTTTCGATCTCGGCCGTCAGCATGGCGATGGCCTGCTCGTTCTCGTCCACGGGATCGGGCTTGCCGGCTTCGCGGACAAGCACGAAGATCAGCCCGCCGATCACGACCACCGCCAGCAGCCCAGCGCCGATGCCGATCATCCAGTTCCGCCGCCGCTCGACCGTCTCCGGGGCAACGACCGGGGCCAGGCCCGCGCTGCCGCCGGGCCCGAGGTTCAGAAGCTCGGAGATCTCGAGCGCGTCCTCGCCTTCCCTGGACTGGGCCAGGGCCCGGAGATCGACCAGGCCGGAGGTCTCCTCTTCGCTCCCGCTGCGGACCGGCGCGGCGGCCGGTGCGTCTCGGGCCAGGGTCTGGAGGTTGTCCAACGAGAAGAGGTCCGAGTTGTCCGCGGCCTTCCCGGAGGCGTCGACCGGAACATCGACATCGATGTCGATGTCTATTCCCTGCACCGCGGCCGCCACGGGTCGCCCCTTGCCGCCACCCGCCGCCTCGAGCACCTTCCGCCGCTGCTCCTCGTCGAGGCCGGGGGCCTCCGGCCCGGGCCGGCCGAGGGTCTCGCGGACGACCCCGGCCGCGGACCGCAGCTCCTGCATGGCGGCCTGGGATTCGGGATCTTTCTGGAGGATCGACTCGAGCGCCCGGCTCTCGGTCTCGCCTGCCTCGCCGAGCAGCAGGGCGCAGAGCTTCTCCTCGGGGATCCTGGCCGCCATCGCTTCAGCCCTCCTGGGCCAGCGCGCCTCGCGCGCGCAGCCGATCCCGCACCGCCGCCAGGGCGACGGCGATCAGCTTGCTCACCTGTCCGAGGGACACTCCCATCACCCGGCCGATCTCCCGGTAGGACAGATCGTCCTGGAACTTGAGCCGGAACGCCTCCTGGTGCTGCGGGGAAAGACCCCCGAGAGCCTCGAGCACCATCGCCCGCAGCTCGCGCGTCTCCGCGGGATCGGCCGTTTCACTGCCATCTTCGACCTGCCCCGCTGGCCGCTGTTCGTCGAACCTGCCCACCCGTTTCTCCCTGCGCATCAGATCGAGGGCACGGTTGCGGCAGACCGTGTAGAGCCATGCCCCCAGCCCCTTCTCGACCTTCTGCCGCTCTGCCCGACACAGCCTGAGGAACGTGTCCTGCACCACGTCGCGGGCGGCGTCCCTGTCGCCGATCAGGCGCAGCGCATAGCCGACCAGCGGCCGCTCGTAGCGCGCGAGGGCCTCTTCGATCCAGCCGATGTCCGAGCCCGTGTCTCCCGGCATGTTTCCGCCTGTCGCGTTCCCGGGAGCGTCTGTCACCTGCCATGAAAACGCCGGTGCGCCGATCCCGTTCACGACCCCCCTCGGGGTCCCACCCTTCGATCTACCCGATTGTCCCGGCGTGACAACCCCTTTCGAACCGGCCAACCCCTACGGGCGTCGAACCGGAGGGTGGACAGGAGCAGGCCTTGACACCCCGCTCGCCTGTCGTATATCGACCTCGAAACAGAAACGTGTGCCGTGGCGAGCTTGGACGGCATGGAGAGGGTTCGGGTTCCGATTCCATGGAAGAAAAAGTCAGGAAGCTCATTGAGGACAGGATCCGCCCGGCGTTGCAGATGGACGGCGGCGACATCGATTTCATCGGGATGGACGGCAACACCGTCAAGGTGCGACTGCGCGGGGCCTGCCAAGGGTGTCCCTCCGCGGCCATCACGCTGCAGATGGGGGTTCTTCGGGTTCTCAAGCAGGAAATCCCGGAGATCGAGGCCGTTGTCCCGGTCTGATCGGGATGCCTTCTCAACACGACGAACTCTCGCGCATCGACCTGGAGATCCGGCGGACCCACCTCGACCTGGCGAAGCTCAACGTGGTGGTGGTAGACTCAACGCCACGGGTCGGGCCGCGAGACAGCTTGCGGGTGGCGCGCCTCAAGGAGCGCCTGCTTGTTCTGCAGAAGGAGCGTTCGCGGATGCTCGCGGCCACCGGGCCGCACGCCGGGCCTGCCCCGGAGCAAACGCACGGGAGGCTACACTGACGACCGGGCTCCAGGCCCGGTTTCCGTCGGGAGGACGGGGATGAACACGGCGGACGACAGCAGTGCCAAAGCGGCCAAGGCGATCGAGGATCTGCTGCGTGCCCTGGGTCACTCGCCGGGACGCTATCCCGAGCTGATCGACACACCGGTGCGCACGGCCCGAATGTGGCTGGACGACCTCCTCGACGGCTATGCCCTCGAGCCTGCGGATATCCTCGCCGGAGGCTCTCCGTCGCAAGGGCACGAGGGCATGGTGGTCGTCCGGGATATCTTCTTCCACTCGGTGTGCCCGCACCACCTGTTGCCCTATCACGGCGTGGCACACGTCGCGTACGTCCCCGGCGAGCGGATCGTGGGCTTCTCGCAGCTCAACCGCCTGGTGGATTGCCTCGCTCATCGCCTGGTGATGCAGGAAGAGATTTGCCGCGTTGTCGCCGGAGCCCTCGTCGATCACCTGGGCGCGGCCGGCGCGGGCTGTGTCCTCGACGCCGAGCAGCTGTGCATGGTGGTCCGCGGCGTGCGCAAGCCAGGTAGCCGCTCAATCACGTCGGCGTACGCCGGCACCCTTGTCGAGAGTGCGGATCTCAGGCGCGAATTCCTCGCCACCATCGGCGCGGAGGAGTGACAGGCTGCGATCCCCGCAAGGGAGAGGATTGGCCCTCGGGGCACGGTCCGTAGTATCCTGCCGCTCGGATGCGAAGACTGGAACCCGGCGACGTTCTCGAGGGAAAATACCTCGTTCACCGTGTCCTCGGTGAGGGTGGCATGGGCGTGGTCTACGCCGCGGAGCACAAGCTCATCAACCGCCCGGTGGCTATCAAGGTCCTGCACCCCTCGGCGGCCGAGGATTCCCACGTCATATCCCGTTTCGAGGGCGAGGCCCGGGCCGCGGCCGGCATCCGCCACCGCAACGTGGTCGAGGTCACGGACTTCGGGCTGACACCAGACCGTCGTCCCTTCTTCGTCATGGAGCTGCTCGTCGGCGAGTCCCTGGCTGACCGACTCGACAACCGGATCTGCCTCTCCGAACGCGAGGCGGTCGACATCACCGACCAGATCCTCTGCGGGCTGTCCAGCGCGCACCGGCGTGGCATCGTCCATCGGGATCTCAAGCCCGAGAACATCTTCCTCGCAAGGGACGACGACAACCGCGAAATCGTCAAGATCCTCGATTTCGGCATCGCAAAGATCGTCGGCGGCATCGCCCCGTTCCCTCCCGTTGTTGGCGCCGATCCGGCGGGTCCCGTGACCGGCGCGGGCATTGCCCTCGGCACCCCCGGCTACATGTCGCCCGAGTCCGTCAGCGGCCACGGCCGCGTCGATGCGCGCTCCGACCTGTTTTCGCTGGGCGTGCTTCTGTTCGAGATGCTGACCGGGCGGCGTCCCTTTCGCGGAGAGACGGCCCATGACGTGATCATGTCCACGATCTCGAGCCCGGTGCCTCGCCCGACCTCTCTGCGCTCCGACATCAACCCGGCTCTCGAACACCTGATTCTCACCGCTCTGGCGAAGGACCCGGATGCCCGCCACCAGAACGCGGAGGATTTCCTGAGAGCCTTGACCGCGGCGGCCGTCGGCCGGATGGAGGAAGGTGCTCATCCCTGCCATTCCGACGTCGAGGCACCTCTCGATCGCGTGCGACCGGTACAGCCGCACCGGTCGGTCGGAAGACCGGCACGTACCCGCCCGCCCCGGAGTCGGTCGCGCCGCTTCCTGCTTCCCATCTCCCCTCTGTGGATCTTGATCGTGGCGGCATTGCTTGCAGCGGCGTGGTATTTTTTCGTTTACCAGCAGCCGCTCAGGGCGACGGACGTGGTCCCGCCAGAAAGCTCCACGGCCGTCACACGATAGTCACGCGGCCGTCCTTCACGAGAAAATCCCGCCGCTGCCCGACGGACCAGATGTGCTCCTCGTGGGTCGACGTGACGAAAACCTGTCCTCCGCTGCTGCCAAGGAACTCGAAAAGGCGCCTGTTTCGCTCTCGATCGAGTTCGGAGGACACGTCGTCCAACAGCAGCAGCGGGATCCGTCCCGTCGCCGTTTCCAGGGCTCGCGTCTCCGCGATCTTGAGCGCGAGGGCGAGGGTTCGCTGCTGTCCCTGGGAGGCGTAGCGCCGCGCGGCCCGTCCATCCAGCTCGAGAAACAGATCGTCGGCGTGGGGCCCCGACGCCGTGTGTCCCAGCTCCCGGTCCCGATCCCGGGATCGCTCCCAGGCCGCGGCAAGACCTGCCTGATCCGCGTCGATCGCGGGGCGGTATCGCATGGCCGCGACCCGCCTCCCGCCTATGAACTCCGCGGCCTCGAGGAACAGCGGTGAGAGCGCCTCCACGAAGGTCCTCCTAAGCTCGATCAGGCCCGCTGCACTTCTCGCCAGCTGTTCCTCGAACATCCCGAGAGAGCGTGTGTCCATCGGATGATCTCTGAGCAGCCGGTTGCGGCTCGCCAGGCCGCGCTGGTAGTCGCGGTGAAGCGTCGGATAGCGCCGATCCGCCTGGTACAGCGCGCGGTCGAGGAAACGTCTTCGGCTTTCCGGACCGCCCCGCACCAGTTCCACGTGGTCCGGGTGGAACAGCACCATCGGCAACTCGCGGAAGTGGCCTCCATCGGGGCGAATCGTCACGCCGTTGACCCGCACTCGCCGCCCGGTCGTTTCGACGACCACCTCGCAGCGCAGCCCGCCCACGGCATCCCCGAAATCCGCGGTGACCCTGGCTGCTTCCGCTTCGTGGCGGATCAGCTCGCGGCGTGAGGTCGTGCGGAAGGATCTCAGAGCGCCAAGGAGGTAGATCGCCTCGAGCACGTTCGTTTTCCCCATGCCGTTGTCGCCCGAGACCACGTTGAAGCGGGGAAGCGGTTCCAGCAGGACCTGTTCCATGTTCCGGAAATCGACGATGTGTAGGCTGTCGATCCGTACGCTGCCGCTTGCCGGCACGGGGCCGAGCCGATCAGATCCTCATCGGCATGATCACGCCGACGAAGTGCCCGCCGATGTCCTTCACGACGGCCGGATCCAGGGCGCCGGAGAGATCCAGTTGGACCTCGTCCTCTCCCAGAACGGCCAGGGCGTCGATAAAATACCTGGCGTTGAATCCGATCTCGACCGGCTCACCATCGTAGGCGACGTCGACGGTCTCTTGCCCCTCGCCAACTGCGGGGTTGTCCGTGGAGATGGCGATGGCCCCTTCCGAGAGCTGGAGCTTGACGCCCAGAGTCCGTTCCGAGGAGACCACGGAGACCCTCTTGAGCGCCTCGAGGAAGGCCTGTCTGGGGACGATGACGCTGCGATCCTGTTGCTTGGGGATCACCTGATCATAGGGAGGGAATTCGGACTCGATCAACTTCGATACCAGGATGAACTCTGCCGTGAGCGGAGCAGCGCCGTCATCCGCCTTCTCGACTTCGACAACCCGGCGAAGAAAGACGGAGCCATCCTTGGTGCCGACGGATATGGTCCCCAGACCGTCCTCGAGAAGGTGTCGGATCTCGGAGACGGCCTTTCCCGGAAGAACCATCGAGAAGTTGAAGAAGACCGAGTCTTCGATCTTGAACTCGGCCTTTGACAAACGGTGACCGGCGGTCGTCACCATCCTCAAGATCTTTCCATCACCCTCGAAAAGGGCTCCGTTTATGTGCGGCCTCGTCTCGTCATGCGATATGGAGAAGTTCGTGAGGTCGATCATCCTCGCGGGGAGCGACGACTCCAGTTCGAAGAACTCCACGCCTTTCACGTCCGGAAGACGGGGATAATCCTCCGCCGGAAGACCCAGGAGCTTGAACTTCGATCTTCCACTTCTGAGCTCGGCGGTCTCGCCATCCGTATGCAGTGTTACCGGTCCAGGCGGCAAGCTGCGAACGATGTCGTGAAGTGTCTTGGCAGGTATCGTAATCGATCCCCCCTTCACGACGTCGGCGGGAAACAGCCCCCTGGCCGATATCGACAGATCGGTTGCTGCGATCAGGAGGTGTTTCGGGCCCTCCGCCGATATCATGACATTCGAGAGGATCTGCATCGAACTCTTGCGATCGGCGATTCCGGCAATACGCCCCAGGGCTGCGTTCAGGCATTGCCTCGAGATTATGACTTCCATGAAAAGA
This sequence comes from uncultured Myxococcales bacterium, assembly GCA_964476305.1. GTDB lineage: Bacteria > Myxococcota_A > Polyangia > JAAYKL01 > JAAYKL01 > CAYZAI01. The sequence goes on along the minus strand of CAYZAI010000008.1, from coordinate 7,269 downwards.
CCCGTCCTTGGTGATGTTCCACTTGTCGGTCCCTAATAACACAGAGCTATTTTTAAGAAAATAGAACTAGTAGTAGCTGTGAAACCGTGGAAAACCACGGGAGAAAGCTGTCGTGACGGGGCCGCGGCGAGGAGCAGAAAGTGGGATCGTCTGTGGATGTCGTGTGTACGGATGGGCAGGATCGAAAGACCGTTGGATGGAGCACAGGGCAGCCACAACCTTTCCACAGTACGGACAACAGGAAAGCCCCTCTTCTGGTGTGCCGTTGAAGAAGGATGTTTTCGATCTCGTGACACCGTTCGAGGCCAGGGGTGATCAGCCCCAGGCCATAGAAGGACTGGTGTCGGGATTCGAAAGAGGCGTCGAAAAGCAGGTGCTTCTCGGAATCACGGGTTCCGGGAAGACGTTCACCATGGCCCAGGTGATCGCCCGGCTCGGAAGGCCAGCGCTGATCCTCGCGCACAACAAGACTCTCGCTGCCCAGCTCCATTCGGAATTTCAGGCGCTCTTTCCGACGAATGCGGTGGAGTACTTCGTCAGCTACTACGACTACTACCAGCCCGAGGCTTACGTTCCTTCCACGAACACGTATATCGAAAAGGACTCCTCAATCAACGAGAGGATCGATCGCCTGCGACATGCCGCGACCCGTTCACTCCTTTCCCGCAGAGACGTGATCATCGTCTCGTCGGTCTCTTGCATCTATGGAATCGGGACAGAACAGGGATACCGCAGGATGCTGACGGTGATTGAGACCGGAGACGAATTCGGTCGCGAGCAGCTCTTGCGACGCCTCGTGGACGTAAGATATCAGAGAAACGACACGGACTTCGCCAGAGGGACCTTCCGGGCTCGCGGTGACACAATCGAGATCTTCCCCACCTACGAAGAGGATCGAGCCGTGCGTGTGGAGTTCTTCGGGGACACGGTCGAGCGAATCAGCGAGATCGACCCGCTGCGCGGAACTGTCCTCGAGTGGAGGGAGAAGGTCGTTCTGTTTCCGGGGTCGCACTATGTCACGTCCGATGTCGCCATGAGCCAGGCTTTCGGGCGTATCCGTGAAGAGCTCGCCCGGCGGATCGTGTTCTTCGACAAGGCGGGCAAGCTGATCGAGAAACAGCGGATCGAGGAAAGGACGATGTTCGACCTCGAGATGCTGGAACAGACCGGTCACTGCCAAGGAATCGAGAACTACTCGAGGCACATGGACGGCCGCGGGGAAGGTGATCCCCCGGCGACGCTGATCGACTACTTCCCTGAGGATTTCGTGACTTTCATCGACGAGAGCCACCAGACAGTGCCGCAGATCGCCGCGATGTACCGAGGCGACCGATCGAGGAAGCAGACGCTGGTGGACTACGGTTTCCGGCTGCCGTCAGCCCTGGACAATCGACCTCTCACCTTCGAGGAGTTCGAGCGGCGGGTGGGACAGCTCTGTTGCGTCTCGGCAACGCCGGCGGAGTGGGAGTTGCAGCAGGCTGGTGGCGAAGTGGTGTACCAGGAGATCCGACCAACGGGGTTGATGGACCCGGAGGTGATCGTACGGCCGGCGGGCAGCCAGGTTGACGATCTGCTGGGCGAGATCCGGGACCGGGTCTTGCGGGATCAGCGCGTGCTGGTGACCACCCTGACAAAGCGCACCGCGGAAGAGCTCGCGGACTACTACCGGGAGGTCGGTGTGCGGGTGCGCTACCTGCACAGCGACGTGGACACCCTCGAGCGCATCGAGATCCTGCGTGAGCTCCGCGCCGGGACCTTCGACGTCCTGGTCGGCATCAACCTGCTCAGGGAGGGACTCGATCTGCCGGAGGTCTCGCTGGTCGGTATCCTGGACGCCGACAAGGAGGGGTTCCTTCGGTCCGCGAGGTCGCTCATCCAGACCATCGGACGCGCGGCCAGGCACGTGGAGGGGACGGTGATCCTCTATGCGGATCGCATCACGCCGTCCATGGACGAGGCCATCGGGATCACCGGGAAGCGGCGCGAGCGGCAGCGATGCTACAACGAAGAACACGACATAACGCCACGGTCGATCGTAAAGGCCGTGGGCGAGGCCGGACCGGGATCGGTCAACGCCGACTACGCGCCGGTTTCCAGACGCTACGACGAGGATGAAAGGGCCAGGGATCCGAGGGCTCTGCTCGAGAGCCTGCGAGAGGAGATGCTGATGGCGGCGGCGGCCCTGGAATTCGAACGGGCCGCATCTCTCAGGGACCGGATGCGCGAGGTGGCGGCCGAGCACGGGATCGAGGCATCGGCTGGAAGGGAGCGCAAGTCGGCCAGGAGGGGGAGAAAACGCCGTTGATCTCGACCCGCGGGACGAAACGTGGCAAGAAAGGTGACATGAGAGGACACACAGAAAAACGATGGGGCGAGGCGGCCGTGGCGTTGCTCCTGGCGCTGGCGGTCACGGGCTGGGGGATGACGGCCGTGGCCGGCGAGGAAGAGCAGACGACAGGCGAAGGCGAAGAGGTCCGGTTCCTGACCGGTCTCGACTTCTCCTACTGGGCCGACGACGGCCGGGAGATTCTCGGGCCCGGGCTGACGTGGGGGCTGGTGCTGAAGCCCGGGCGCCTCGACCTGCTGGTCACCGTCGGTGCGATGATGGGGGAGGGGACGTACACCGTACCGGTGGAGCTCAGGTTCGACATCAGCTGGGAGATAACGAACTGGTTCTACCTGTACCTGGCACCCGGGCCGACACTGCTGTTCGACAAGTACGAAGGGACCTGGCACCACGATCTTGCGCTCTCGGCAAGCGGGGGACTGAAGATCTCGCCCGCGGGGTACGACTGGGCGTTGCGCGTGGGAGGCGACTACAACCTGCGGCTATGGCGCGACGTGTCGAACGGCGGGGGGTTCACCGTCGGGTTCGTCTACGGATTCTGATCGCTTGGGAAGGCTCGATTCTCTGTGCCTGGGGACGGAATCGAACCGCCGACACGGGGATTTTCAGTCCCCTGCTCTACCGACTGAGCTACCCAGGCAGCCGGAAGAAGAAACCAGTATCGTCATGGTCGTGAGGATGTCAATCCACAACGGTGGTCGTTTGGCGGGCGTTGGCCTCGTCGAGGAACGACGCGACAGCCGAGCGCTGCGACGAGGGATCCGGCGACAGGCGCAAGGCCAGAGCGGCGCGTCGGCCGTACGGAAAGGGATCGAGGACATAGGAGGCCATCAGGGAGATGCGAGCCCTGGCGCGACCGGAGTCGTAGGATGCGGTGATGTCGTCGAAGAGCGCGAGGATCGCCTGGCCGCGCTCGCCCGGTGACGGAGGGACGAAGGGTATCCCGCTTCGGGCCGCGGCCACCGCGGCTGGCAGCCACGGATCGCGAAGCGCTCCGCGGCCGAGCATCACGCCCGCGCAGCCGGGGAGCGAGAGGCGGGAGAGCGCGGCGGCAGGGGAATCGACGTCGCCGCTGCCGATCACCGGTACGGGCACGGCCCGAGCCAGCATCGGGACCAGCGACCACGCGGCCCGGCGGCGGAAACCCTCGGTCGCTCCCCGCGGGTGCAGCACCAGGGCGTCCGCGCCGGCGTCGACCAGCGCGCGCGCCAGCGCCGAGAGGCGCGAGGAGCACTCTTCGAAGGCGGAAGAGCTTTCCTCGAGGGCGCCGACGGGCGAGTCGCCGGCGCGGAGCTTCACGGTAAGCGGAAGGTCCCTGGCCCGGGACCGAGCGCATTCCCCCACGCGGGCGGCGAGGTCGTGATTGCGGGCGAGGGCGGCGCCGGCACCGGAGCGCCGGATTCGCGGCGCGGCGCAACCCATGTTGATGTCGATGCCGGCCGGCGAGCACAGTGACAGGAGACGTGGCAGCGAGTCCGTGACGTCTTCGGGCGAGGACGGCGCGATCTGGACGAACAGCGGCGGTGCGCCGCAGGAACCCGTGTCCACGGGCAGGCGAAGGGCCTGGTGGGCCCGGGCAGCGGCGGGAGTGAACATCGGGGTCACCATCGCCCCGGTACCGCCGAGCCGCGCAACCAGGCGGCGAAACGGCGGATCCGTCAGCTCCGCCAGCGGTGCCAGCAGCAGCGGCGGCTCGATCGTCAGGCCTCTGATGCGCAGACGGGACATGCCCGGGCGCAACATAGCCCGAAGAGGGTCCCTTCGTCGACGAATCTGGCAGGCCGGCCCGGTTGTCGGGGACATGGCAAGATGGTATCTATCTCCCCGACCATGCGCCGATGCAGCAAGTGCGGAGCAGAATACGAAGGAGCGGAGCAGTTCTGCCCGGTGGACGGGACCCGGCTGGCCAGCACCGTGGAGGCCCGGGTGCTCCAGATCGTGGCGGCCGAGGCGCCGGATCCCTACATCGGAAAGGTGATCCAGGGACGCTACAAGGTGTTGGAGCGACTTGGCGAAGGGGGGATGGGGGTCGTCTACGTCGCCGAGCACGTCGAGATCGAGAAGAAGGTCGCGCTCAAGGTGTTGCGCGACGACTACTCGAAACGGCCCGAGGTCGTGGAGCGCTTCCGCCAGGAAGCGCGCTCGGCCAGCAAGATCGGCCATCCCCACATCGTCGACGTGACCGACTTCGGGCAGCTCGACGACGGCGGCGTGTACTTCGTGATGGAGTACCTGGTGGGCTGCGGCCTCTGCGACATCATAAGAGGAGAGTCGGTCCCGCTGACCCGCGCGGTGCCGATCATCGAACAGATCGCGAGAGCCCTCCAGGCGGCCCACGACATGGGCATCGTGCACCGCGATCTCAAGCCAGAGAACGTCTTCCTCATCCGCCGGGACGAACAACAGGACTTCGTGAAGGTCCTCGACTTCGGCATCGCGAAGATCTCGGATCGGGACTCGGAGGGAAAACGCCTGACAAAGACCGGCATGATCTTCGGCACGCCGGAGTACATGTCGCCCGAGCAGGCCGCCGGGAGGAACCTGGACCACCGCGTCGACATCTACGCCCTCGGCTGCATCATGTTCGAGATGTTCACCGGCTCGGTGCCCTACGACGGCGATTCGTTCATGGCCGTTCTGACCCAGCACATGTTCGAGGAGATCCCGGCCCTAGACCAGCGCAACCCGCAGACCGACGTGCCCGAATCGGTGCGAGCGGTGGTCTACAAGGCGATGGCCAAGGACCCGGACCAGCGCTACCAGAAGATGGACGAGGTCCGGGCCGACCTGGAGCGAGCGCTGCGAGACGCGAACTACGTCATCGATCACCCGGGGCGGGACGGCACGGTGCGTTTCTCGACCCCGAACAAGACCGCGTCGAAAGACCAGGCGAAGACGACCTTGGACTGGACGCCGTCACGGGAGGGGACGACCTCCGGGCGCTCGCGAAGCACCGCAATGCCCGTGGTCATCGCCCTGATCGCGGCGCTTCTCGTTGGTGGCGGCGTGGCAGCATGGTCGATGGGCTGGATAGGCGGCCAGGGCCAGGCGCAGCCGCGAGTCGAGTCGCAACAGAAACAGGCGACGGAAGAGAGACCCGGAAAACAGGTGGAGCCGATCGCGCCGTCGACGGATGCGCAACCGGAGACTCCGCCGCCAGTGCCGGAAACGGTACCGCCGGTGAAGGTGGCGGTGGCAAGCGAACCTCCCGGCGCGGTGGTGATCGTCGAGGGCATGGGACAGGTCTGCTCGGCGGCGCCGTGCGAGGTGGAGCTCGAGGCCGGGACGCCGGTGAAGATCACGGCCAGGTCCGCGGACGACGGCAGCGCGACCATGACCTTCACCCCGTCCGAGCAGAACCGCGAACTGGTCCTCGAGCTCAAGGCCAAGGCGGTGACGAAGGGCGGCGGCAAGAGACCGACTGGCGGAGACAAGCCGACGGGCGGAGACAAACCGGCTGGCGGCGCGACCGGCGGCGGCAGCAAGAAGACCCAGAGCGGCCTCAAGATCCCGGACCTGTTCAAGGACAACTGACGGGTTTCAACCGACGGAACCGGCCGCAGGGACGAGGTGCACGGCCTCGGGGCGGATGTGGACGCCCACGGGCGAGCCGGGGGACAGGCCGAGGTCTAAGAACTCGCCGCGAGTGATCCTCGCCGTGATGGCGAACCCGGCATCCAGGTGAAGAAAAAGGCCGGTCTCGACGGGCTCGACGGCGGCCAGGACGGCGACGAGATCGGCGGCCGGATCATCGCTCGACGGCAAAATGCGGACATCGTCTGCCCGAATGCAGGCAACGACATCGCCGTCCGGGCCGGAGGCAGAGCGCAGCACCGCCCCGTCGCCCAGGACCATGTCGCCGCCGGACCCACGGCCGGGCAGCAGGTTCTCGAAGCCGAGGAATCGGGCCACGTCGATGTCCGCGGGACGGGAGAAGACCTCCTCGGGGGAGCCGGACTGTCGGGGCCGGCCTTCGAACATCACCAACACCCGGGAGCCGAGGGAGAAGGCCTCATGGCGGTCGTGGGTCACCAGCAGGGCGGCCCCGGCACCCTGACGGACAAGGGGCCCCAACTCCGCGGACAGGGAGGCCCGGCTCGGTGCGTCCAGGGCCGAGAGAGGCTCATCCAGGAGCAGCACGTCCGGCTCCAGGGCCAAGGCCCGGGCCAGGTTCAGACGCTGGGCCTCGCCGCCGCTCAGGGTGCGGATCCGGTGGCCGGAGAGGTTGGAAAGACCCAGGCGTTCGAGCCAGCGCCCGGCACGCGAGCGGCGTTCCGCCGCGCCGACACCTCGCAAACGCAAACCCAGCTCCGCGTTGTCACGGACCGAAAGGTCGAGCAACAACGGCGACTGGAAAGCGCACGCCAGCCGGTTGCGGGCCTCGCGAACCTCGCCGCGGACGACGGGGCGACCGCCGAGCGACACTTCGCCCCGATCGGGCTCCATCAGCAGGCCGAGAACCAGAAGCAGCGTCGATTTGCCCGCACCATTGGGACCCAAGACCGCCAGGATTTCGCCGGGGTGGACCGCCACGTCCGGTGCGTCGAGGATCGCCCGGCCATCGCGACGAACGAGGAGGTCGCGCCCGGAGAGCAGGGGAGAGGTGGAGCTCATCGCCTGGCCCCATGCTGCAGGCGGGTGAAGACCAGGTTCACGGCGAAAGCCAGGGAGAGGAGAACCGCGCCGAGCGCTACCGCGGAGCCGAAGCGGCCGGTGCTGGTCTCGAGCACGATGGAAGTGGTCAGCACGCGGGTGTCGCCACGGATGTTCCCTCCGACCATCATCACGGCGCCGACCTCGGACAGAGCGCCGCCGAAGCCCGCCATCACGGCAGCCAGCACCGAGAGCCGGGCTTCGCGGATCAGCAGCCAGGCGAGCCGGATACGACCCGCGCCCAGGGAGCGAAGCTGCACGGCCAGGCG
>CAYZAI010000007.1:15318-28786 GCA_964476305.1 uncultured Myxococcales bacterium | reverse complement strand
CCTCGACCTCGACCTCGATCTTGAGGTGCCCCTCGATGCGCGTGATGGGATCGATGATGACTCGGGTACTCATGCCAGGTCCTCCTTTCCGGGAACGGGAGTCCGGGACGCGAACAGAGGCGAGACCTGCCCGTAGAAGGCCGGCTCGGCGCAGCCCTGGCAGGGAGCGCCCGCGCCGATGCACCAGTTGACGCCGCCGTTGTACTTGCGGGTCGGGCAGTCGGAGTAGGTCTCCGGCCCCTTGCAGCCCTTCTCGGCGAGGCACCAGCCCGCCTGCGCCGGATCGTTCCAGTCGTTCAGGTAGTTGCCGGCGTCGTAGGCCTCCTTGCGCTCGCACTGGTCGTGCACGGTCTTGGCGAAGAACATCAGCGGGCGGCCGTGCTCGTCGAGCTCGGGCGCCTTCTTGTTCTCGAGGTAGTAGACGATGGTCGCCAGCAGGTGCTCGTGGTGCACCGGGCAGAGCGGCAGGTTGATCACCGGCCTGCCCCCGACGTAGCCCGAGATGCCCTTGCCCTGGCTCGGCGCGGCTCCTGGGATGCCGCCGTACGTGGCGCAGGCGCCCACGGCGATGATCGCGGCCGCGCCCTTGGCGCACTCGCCGAGGATCTCGCGGAAGGGCCGACCACCCACCATGCAGAAGCGGTCATCGGCCGCGGGGACCGCGCCCTCGACAACCAGGACATACCCCCCCTCCTTTCTCGTCTCCTCCATCACCCGGTCGGCCGTGTGGCCCGATGCGGCCATCACCGACTCGTGGTAGCGAAGCGATATCTTGTCGAGGATCACCTCCGCGATGGAGGGCTTCTCCGCGTTGAGGAACGAGATGCTGCACCCGGCGCAGTCCTGGCCCTCGAGCCAGATCACCGGGGGCTTGCCGGCGGCCTTTTCGATGGTCCTGGCGATCTTCTCCTTCTTCGGCGGGGGCGATGCCGGCTTCTCGCCCTCACCGGCGCAGCCCAGGGCCAGTGCGCCGGCCAGGCCGCCGCAGTAGGTCAGGAAGTCGCGGCGGGACACACCGAAGATCCCGCTGTCGCGCTCCTCCAGGTCGGTTTTCACTCCCTCGCTCTTCTTTTTCATGTGCTTGACCTCCTCCCGTTTTTCCAGGCGCGGATTGTGTATTATATCACAAGCGATGGCCCGCCTTCCCGGGAATCACCAGATCCATGGATACCCCCGGGGTTTCTCAGCTGTGTCTAGAGTAACAATGCGTTTCCGGACGACGCCCGTCCATGCGTTTTGTCATGTCAGGCGGGCCTCACGGGATCGTCGGCTCATTCCGGCGCGAGCCGGATCCCGAAGCGAGCCCGGACCGGCGGGGCTTCCGGAGCGAGGGTCCGCAGCCCCGCGGCCACGTCGGCGATGCAGGCCTCGAGCCGCGCGCGGATCGCCGCGCTCTCCTCGGGACCGCCCGCGCCCTCGTCCGAGACGACCTCGGCCGAGACGGCGACGCAGCCGAACCCGTCGATCTCGAGGCCGACCTCCGCTCGCGCCGCAAACGAAGGTCTGGCGGGGAGCTCCCTGCGGTGGCAGGCCCGGGCGGCATCGACGAGCCTCTTCCTGAGCGCCTCGAGATCCCGCGCCTCCAGTCGCTGCGGGAGAGGGATCCTCGGCGCGCCCGGCCTCGAGGCGGCCTCGGCCTTCCACTCGGGGGAGCAGGGCGCAGGCGCCCGCTCCGGCGGCGACGGTGGCGCTTCTTCCGCGACCGCCGGCCCCGGCCCCGCGTCGGTCACCGCGTCGTCCTCCGCCACGGAAGCGACCTCAGGCCCGGCCGGCTCCGCTGTCGGGACCGGGGCGGGCGCGGCCCCGCACCCGCTCGCGAGGCCGAGCAGCGCGATCCGTGCCGCCCGGCACGCTCTCTCAGTCATCGGAATTGCCATCCGCTCCCCGCGCCAGGGTGGCGCGCAGCAACGGCAGGGCGGCGAGGTCTTTGGGGCGCCCGAGCCGTTCCTTCGCTTCCACCACCCGCTCGAGCCGAAGCACGCGGACGCGCCCCGAGCGGAAAGGGAGCGCGACGGAATCTGCGACGAGCTCCTCCCAGGTCGTCCGTTCGTCGATCTCTCCGAGGATGTCGAGCCGGCCCAGCGAAGTGCGCAATAGCTTGGGCCCCGGCGCCTCGAGGAGCGGGCGATCCGGCTCGATGACGCGACCGCCGGGATCGAGGATCGTCGCGCCCAGCTCGTCGAGCGCCGCCGCGAGCCGGCGCAGGTTCCCATCGTCGCGGGCGTAGACGATGTCCAGATCGAAGGTCGTGTAGGGAGCGCCCTGCAGGACCGCCGCGATGCCCCCGATCACGACGAAGTCCACGCGGTGGCGGGTCAGCGTCGCGATCAGCTCATTGGGCCGAAGCGGTGGAACCCGTTGTGACAATCAAAGCCTCCAGCGACGCCAGAGTCGCCTCCAGGCAGGCCAGCCGCTCCTCGGGGGAGCGCGCCAGCATGTCGTCGATCAGGAGCAGATCGCCGGTCGCGACTTCGCCCGTGGAAGACCGGCTTCCCGGGCCGCCCCGGGGCGGCCCGCCTTCGCGATCATCCGAGCCGGGTCGAGCGGGCACGGCCACCTCCGCGTCCCCGCGCCTAGAGGACGTGGAAACCATCATCTTCGTTTCGCCGTCAGCGGTCAAGGACGCCCGCGCCCCGGAACGAGGAGACGCCCTCACGCGGCGTCGTGGCCCAGGCGCAGGTTGATCTCGTTCAGGACGGTGCGGGCCGCGGTGGGGATCACCGTGCCCGGGCCGAAAATCGCGCAGGCGCCGTTGGCCTTGAGGAACTCGTAATCCCTGGGCGGGATCACGCCGCCGACGACGACGATGATATCTCCCCGGTCGAGCTGGCGAAGCTCCTCGACGACCCGCGGCAGCAGGGTCTTGTGCCCGCCGGCCAGCGAGCTGATGCCCACCACGTGCACGTCGTTCTCCACCGCCTGCCGCGCCGCCTCCTCGGGGGTCTGGAACAAGGGGCCGATGTCCACGTCGAAGCCGAGGTCCGCGAACGCCGTGGAGATGACCTTGGCACCGCGGTCGTGGCCGTCCTGGCCCAGCTTGACCACCAGGATCCGGGGCCGGCGCCCCTCGCGGGATGCCAGCTCGTCGGCCGCCTTCCTCACCTCGGCCACCTGCTCGCTCTCGCCGAACTCGGCCCCGTAGACGCCGGAGATCGAGCGGATCACCGCCCGGTGCCTGCCGAAGACCCGCTCGAGCGCTGACGATATCTCGCCGAGGCTCGCCCGGGCCCGGGCCGCTTCCACCGCCAGCTCGAGTAGGTTGCCCTCCCCGCTCCCGGCCGCCTCGGTGAGCGCCTCGAGAACCCTTCGCACCGCAGCCTCGTCACGCTCCGCCCGCAGCCGCTCGAGCCGCCGCACCTGGGACTCCCGCACGGCGGTGTTGTCCACCTCGAGGATCTCGATCTGGTCCCCGTGGGACGGGCGGAAGCGGTTGACGCCGATGATGGGCTCCTGCCCCGAGTCGATCAGCGCCTGGCGCCTCGCCGCCGCCTCCTCGATCCGCATCTTGGGCAGGCCGGTCTCGATGGCGCGGGCCATCCCGCCGAGCTCCTCGACCTCGCGGATGTGCTCGAGCGCCCGCCGCAGCAGGGCGTCGGTCAGCGCCTCGACATAGTACGAACCGCCCCAGGGATCGACCGCGCGGCAGATCCCGGTCTCGTGCTGCAGGTGCAGCTGCGTGTTGCGGGCGATGCGCGCCGAGAAGTCCGTGGGCAGGGCCAGCGCCTCGTCGAGGGCATTGGTGTGCAGCGACTGGGTGTGGCCGAAGACCGCGGCCATGGCCTCGACGCAGGTCCGGGTCACGTTGTTGAACGGGTCCTGCTCGGTCAGGCTCCAGCCAGACGTCTGGCAGTGGGTGCGCAGCGCCATGGACTTGGGGTTCTTCGGATCGAACTGCCGGACGAGCTTGGCCCACAGCAGGCGCGCGGCCCGAAGCTTCGCGATCTCCATGAACGTGTTCATCCCCATGCCGAAGAAGAACGACAGCCGCGGCGCGAAGTCGTCGATGGCGATGCCCGCGGCGAGACCCGTGCGCACGTACTCGAGGCCGTCGGCCAGGGTGTAGGCCAGCTCCAGGTCCGCGGTCGCGCCGGCCTCCTGCATGTGGTAGCCCGAGATCGAGATGCTGTTGAAGCGCGGCATGCTCCGCGAGGTGTAGGCGAAGATGTCGGCGATGATGCGCATCGAGGACGCCGGCGGGTAGATATAGGTGTTGCGCACCATGTACTCTTTGAGGATGTCGTTCTGGATCGTGCCCGCGAGCCGCTCCCGGGTCACCCCCTGCTCCTCCGCCGCGAGGATGTAGAACGCCATCACCGGCAGCACCGCGCCGTTCATCGTCATCGACACCGACATCCGGTCCAGGGGGATGCTGTCGAACAGCAGTCTCATGTCGAGGATCGAGTCTACCGCCACGCCGGCCTTGCCCACGTCGCCGACGACCCGCGGGTGATCGGAGTCGTAGCCGCGGTGGGTGGCGAGGTCGAAGGCGATCGAGAGCCCGCGCTGGCCCGCGGCCAGGTTGCGCCGGTAGAAGGCGTTGCTCTCCTCGGCGGTGGAGAAGCCCGCGTATTGCCTGACCGTCCACGGCTGCGAGGCGTACATCGCCGGATAGGGGCCTCGCAGGAAGGGCGGGATCCCGGCGGTGAAGCCCATGTGCGGCAGGTCGCGGACGTGCTCCCGGGTGTAGAGCGGTTCGATCGCGATCCCTTCCCCGGTGCGGCAGACGAGATCCCGGACGGGCACACCCGCGGCAGCCACCGCGGCGGTCTTCCAGGCGCCTGCATCGCTTGGCGGCTCAGCCGGGCGGTATTCGATATCCGCGAAACTGGGTATCCGGCCCATCACTCGACTCCCAATCGCTCGAAGAGCCGCTCGAGCAGCCCGAAGTTGTCGGCCCTGAGGTGAATGAACTCGTCGATGCCCGCCGCGCGGTGGGCCTCCACCTGGTCCTTGGGGAAGCCGGCGAGCACCGCGACGACATCCGGGGCGAGCTGACGCAGCCGGGCGACGAAGGGGCCCACCAGCCGCGGGTAGTCGGCGTCCGCCCCGCACAGCACCGCGATCCCGGCGCCGGAGGCCGCCGCCGCCTCGGCCGCCTCTTCGGGGGTCGCGGCCCCGGGCCCGGAGATCACCTGGAAGCCGCCCGGCTGGAAGAACGCGGCCCCGAAGTCAGCCCTGGCCTTGTACCCGCTGAGCGGCCCGATGCCCGCCAGGAAGACCGCGGGCGGGGCTCCGGACTCGGCGGCGTGGGCCTCGGCCCGCAGGCGCAGACGTTCGTAGGGCCCGGCCAGTCGTCCGGCCTGGATCGGAGTCACCCGCGGTGCCTCGCCGCTCTCCGCCCGGGCGACGATCGCGCCGAGGGTGGCGCCGGCCGTCGCCGCCGCGATGGCGGTCTCCACTACCTCGGGACCGCCCGCGTCGCCGGCGGCGGACAGCCGGCCGAGGGCCTCCCGCAGTGCGGGGCTCTCCCTCTCCTCTCCGCTCTCCCCGGCGGTCGCGCCCGACGGCCCGCCGCGGACGCGGCGCTCGCTCACCTTCTCGCCGGCGTCGGCGTACTGGTTGGTGCCCACCAGGACCGTCCTCCGGAATCCGAGGGACGCCCGGCGGTCCGCGGCGGTGACCGCGATCCGCTGTTGGGGCAGCCCTGAGGCCAGGGCCGCGGCCATGCCCCCGGCCCGCTCGATCTCGGTGAAGAGAGCCCAGGAATGCCGCGCCACCTGGTCGGTGAGCCACTCGACGTACCAGGACCCGCCTCCGGGATCGAGCACGCGCCCGAGGCCGGCCTCCTCGCGCAGCACGACCTGGACGTTGCGGGCCACCCGGCGCGAGAACTCGTCCGGGGTCCGCCACAGGGCGTCGTAGGGCAGCGTCTCGATGCTGTCCGCTCCCCCGGCGGCCGCGGCGAAGGCCTCGGTGGTGACCCGCAGCATGTTGACGTGTGGGTCGAGCACGGTCTTGCCGTAGCGCCCGGTGCTGGCGTGGATCGTCATCCGCGCGGCGCTGTTCCCCACCCCGGCGACTTCCAGGACCCGGCCCCACAGCAGGCGCGCGGCCCGAAGCTTCGCCATCTCCGTGAAGAAATCGGAGCCGACGGTGAGCTCGAAGTGGATCGTGTCCGCTGCCGAGGCGGTCTCGATGCCGCGCTCGCCGAGGGCGCGCAGGTACTCCACCGCCGTGGCCAGCACGCAGGCCAGCTCCTCCACCGCCGAGGCGCCGCCGTCGCCATACGGGGCTCCCCGGACCGCCGCGACCCGCAGGCCGGGGGCGCGAGCGCCCGCCCACGCGGCGCAGTCGGCCATGTCCCGGTAACAGTCTTCGAGGGAGCGCCCGAGCCCGCCGGTCCGGGCGAGCTTTCCCAGGGGATCCGCGGCCACGCAACCCATTAGAGACTCCGCGGTGCCGCCGGTTGCCCTGACGTGGGCCGCCACCAGCGCCAGCAGGCCGAGGGCCGTCTCGTCCGCGACGAGTTGCAGCGGGAGCGCGGCGAGGTCGGCCGCGTCGAGGATCAGCCCCAGGTCGGCTGCCGAGCGCAGCGCGATCCCGGCGGAGCCCTGCGCCCCGGGGACGTCGACCTCCGGGTCGCGTCCCTCTCCCGCCGCCGGGTGCAACGCCAGCCGGATCGCGGTCAGGCCGCGCGCCAGCTCCTCGGCCAGGACGCGGCCGGCGACCGCCGGTTCCGTGGCGTCCACCGACTGGGAGATCAGGAACGGAGCCCCTGGAGGCCGGGCGGCCCGGCAGCCACGAGCCCACGGCGGGAACCCAGGCAGCCCGGGGTCATGGGTCACGGCGTCGAGATCCGCCGCGTCGTGCATCGGTTGCACGGCGAAGCCCTCGATGGTCCGGCCGACGAGCGACTTGTCGAACGGCGCGCCCTTCAGCGATCGTTCCGCCTCTTGTCGCCAGTCCTCACGGGACGGTCGCTCGAACTCCGAGAAATCGGCCGCGAGCGGCCCGGTCGCCGGCGTTCCTCGCGACGTGGTTCTATTCGGCATCGGTTGGCTCCTCGCTCGCGGGTCGGCGAGCCGTCACTCCTCGCTGCGCTCTCCCCCGAGCACCCGGCCGAGCTTTCGGCCGACCCCGCCAACGATCCGGTCGCGCCGCTGGTCGCCCGCGAGCTTGCGCAGCCTCCGGTCGAGGGCCAGCAGCTTCTCGCCATAGCCGGCCTTGTGCTCGCCGTAGAACGCGGCGGCCTTCTGGCCTATGCGGATGGCGCGGTCGCGAAGCCCCATGGTCTCGAACAGGTCGAGGGCGCGGTCGAAGCCCTCGGTGAAGCGCTCCTTGCCCGCGGCGATGAATTCCTCCTCGGCCTGGGCGAAGAGGTCGCGCTGCCTGGCATCGTCCCCCGCGGCGCGGGTGCCCATCTTGAAGTACAGCTCCCCCAGTCCGGCGTGGGCCCGCGCGGCCTGGACGCCGCGGCCGAGGGCCGACCGGAACGCGGTCTCGGCGGCTTCGAAGTCCTCCATGTCGAGGCAGATCGCGCCCAGCGAGATGAACCCGTCGGCGTGGCCCGCGTCGATGGCCCGGGCGATGTCGCGCCTGGCCCCCTCGAGGTCGCCGAGCCGGTGATGGCAGCGGCTGATGACCTTGTAGGCGTCCCGCTCGAGCTCGTGGCGCGACGGCTGGTCGAGATCCGCGGTGGGCAGCATCCTGACGATGGCCGTCCACAACTGGATGCAGCCGCGGAACGCGTCGTCCCGGGTTTCCAGGATGTTCGTGGCGGCCTCGTCGTCCTTGCGCGCCAGGGTGATGCCGTCGAGCGTGTTCGCCCAGGCGAAGATCGAGTCCGCCACGTCGACGAGCAGCTCGATGGGCCTGCGTTCTTCGCGGGGGGCGGGGGGGATGGACTTCCCGGTCATCGGTTCTCCTCCTCGCTCAATCGCCGTCCTCGTCGGCGAAGCGACGGACAACGAGCTGGACCAGGGCGTCCCGGGCGCAGGAGCGGCAATACCCGGAATCGGCCTCGAGTCGCGCCAGCATGCGCTCGGCCGCCTCGCGTTCCTGCTTGGCCATCGGCCGCTCGCTTCGGTCGAGCACGTCGATGGCCACCCGTGACAGCTCCCCGAGCCGGCGCCGGTTCTTGGCGAAGTAGGCATCCTCGAGGCGGCGCAGGTGCGGTGCCAGCACGCTCCCCACCCGGGGTCGCTCGCCCTGGTGCTCGATGGCCCAGGCCGCGATGCGCGACATCAGGCCGTTGCGGAACTCCTCCCGCTCGCCCGGGTCGATGCCCAGATCGTCCTCGACGCCCTCCATCATCCGCCGGTCGGGGTCCTCGGCCTGGCCGGTGGCGGGGTTCTCGATCCGCTCGCCTTTTATGGCGTGCTTGACGTGGGTCAGGTACTTGTCGAGAAGCTGCTCGTGCCGCTGCTCCTCCACCAGCCCGCTCGCCGCCCCCAGCTCGCGCTCGATGGCGTCGAGGATGCGGTCCTCCACCACGCGGACGAAGCCCCGGAAGTCGTGGTAACCCCCGGGCTCGGGCTTGCGGTCGAGGAACGGGTGCTCGCGGCTCTTGCCGCACAGGGACTCGAGCTCGGCGATCACCGCGAAGGGAGAGAGGCAGGCGTGGTCCTCGGACATGGCGGCCGAGAGCAGGACCTGCCGGATCAGGCGCGGCGAGGCACCGAAGCGGCCCTCGTACTGCCAGCTCCCGGCGTCCTCCACCCTGAGGTCGCGGATCGCCGCGGAAAGGGCCGCGGACAGCTCGTCGCCCAGTCCCTCGGGGAGGGTACCGTCCTCGTACAGGTCGCACTTCTGCAGGGTGCCCAAGGCCGCGATCACCGGTTGCAGCCGCTCGGGGTAGCGCTCCGGGTCCGGCTTGTGCAGCCTCGTCAGCACCGCCCAGTGCGCCGCGGCTTCCACGGCGTGGGGCGCCACGTGGCGATCGACCTGGGGCACCAGCAGAAGCTCGTAGATCCGGGCCTCGGTACTGCGCCGCGTGATGTAGGGCACCGGGACCAGGGTCAGCCGGTCGCGGAACGAGGGGTACTCGTGGTGCTCGCGGAAGGCCTCGAGCATCACGTCGTTCGTGGTCGCCAGCAGCACGGTGTTGAGCCTGAGGATTGACTGGGGCAGCAGCACGTCGCCGGTCTCGATGGTGCCGAGCAGGTACTTGAACGAGTCGAGGGGGCGCTTGAGCATGTCCTCGAACTCGACGACGCCCCCCGCGCCGTCCACCAGCGGGCCGAAGGTCTCGAACAGCGTCATGTTCTGCATTTCCGTGGGAAGCGCCGACAACGAGCGGTCCGCCGTGATCTGGCGCTGGGAGGCATCCACGGAGAGCTGCGGACCCACCTGGACCAGTCCGCGCCGGTAGCGTCGAGACATGGCCCAGGGCTCGACCTGCACATGGGCCAGCACCTTGGCCAGATCCCCATCGTGGGTGCGCATGAGCGAGTCGGCCACCTGACGGCATCGGTGACAGAGGGAGGCATGGAGCAGGTAGTCGGGGATCTGGTGGCCGCCCTGGCCGGCCCGGTCCAGTGCCGCCTCCATCAGCTCGCGCCGCGCCTCCTTGGGCAGGATCAGCAGCGGGTGGTCGCGGACCTCGCACTCGAGGGTGGCGTCGATATCGTCGTCATCGAGGTGCGCGAAGCTCTCGAGGTTGTCCCTCCGCAGCCGACCACCGAACCCGATGGACGCGCCGCCGCCGGACCGGCGCGAGGGGAAGATCCAGCGGAAGCGGAACAGCTCGCCCTCGGGCAGCCGCGAGTAGTGGTCGAGGCCGGCGAAGAGGCAGCCCACCAGGGTCGACTTGGCCGACCCGTTGGGCCCGTGGATCAGGATCATCCGGTTGACCCGTCCGTCGCCCACCTGAGCCGCGATGGCCGCCCGCACCGCGGTCTGGGCCGCTTCCTGGCCCACGAGGCGGCTCGCCCCCTGGCCGAAGTCGTGGTCGAAGATCCGGTAGCGGTTCTGCTGGCCCCAGGGGGTCTCCAACCGATCCACCCCGAAGAAGTCGATGGCGTCCAGCAGGTAGCGCGTCGCGTCCCGCAGGTGAACCTGCGGCTTCTCGGCCAGCGCGCCCAGGTACTCTCCGAAAGACATGGTCCGCCGGCGCTCGAGGTACTCGGTGCGAACGGAATCCGCCGCGCGGTTGAAGATTTCGATCAGGTCGGCCATGGATATCCACCTCCCGTTCCCGGGCAACCGACCATACCACGTCCGGCGCCTCGCGCGAGAGGGGTTCGACACCCCGCAGCCCGTTCCTTGACACCCCCCGGCAGCGCACTGTATTTTGCTGAATCTTCCCGGTTCGATCCGAGTCGAAAGTCGAGGGAGACGGACGTATCGAGATGCGGAGGAAAGACACATCGCCGGTCCGATTGTGGACGCTGATGGCCATCGGCTTGTCGGTTTTCCTTGCCGCATGGCTCTGCTTCCTCCCGGTCTTCCAGGCCGCGCACCTGGCCTTCGCCGACCACGACCACACCTTCTGCCTGGAGCATCACCGCATCGAGGACGTCCCCAGGAAGAAAGGACTCTCACACGGCACCCCGGCCGGGATCGCGGCGATCCCCCTCTGGGCCGCGCACCACGCCGAGTCGAAGCCACGGTCCCACGAGCCATGCTCGATCCTGGGGCTGTACGTCGCCCAGGAATCGCTGGATGCCCCTCGCCGGCCGCCTTCGACGGCCGGCTCCGATCATCTTGACGGCCTCTCGACGTACTCCTGGCGGTACCAGGCCCATGGCCAGGAGATTCTGCTGAACGCTCCGAAGACGTCCCCTCCCCCCTTTGCCACAGCCTGACCAACCCATCACGAGCACAAGGCCGCGGCGACGAGTCGTGACCCGCTCGGATGGCCATCCGGCCGGCGCATGGCAGCGCCGCGGCAGAAAAGGAGTGGTGAACGACATGTTGCGAAGGAAACGCCCGGTCGGGAGACCGGGCTCGATCATCCTGACCGCCCTGAGCCTGCAGGCCTTTTCCGCGTGGGCCCAGGACACGGAGCCCGAGGAGCAGGAGCCCCCCGCCGCGCCCGACGGCGGCGAGACCCGCGAGCAGCAGCTCGAGGAGCGCATCGAGGAAATGGAGAAGAAGTACGAGGCCCTCGTTGCCCGGATGGAGGAGGAGAGCCTCGAGCGCATGATCCAGGACGCCGAGAACGAGGCGCGGGCCGCCGAGGAGGAGCCGAGGCCCGAGGATCGCGAGTTCCTCGTGGGCGCCCTGTCCCTGCAGAAGCTGAACCCCGAGATCTCGTTCTCCGCCGACATGCTGGCGGGCCTCGTCATCGACGACACCCGGTTCTACGCCGGCGAGGACGACCGCAGCGGCATGCCGGTGCGGGAGATCGGGCTGCACTTCCAGCACGTGCTGGATCCCTTCTCGATGTTCAAGAGCGCGATCGCCTTCTCGCCGAGCGAGGGCGTCGCCGTCGAGGAGGTCTACGTGAGCTGGTTCGGCATCATCCCCTCGGTGTCCTTCACGCTGGGCCGGTTCCGCCAGAACTTCGGCGTCCTCAACCGCTGGCACGTGCACGACCTCGACCAGACCCGGCACCCGCTCGCGATGCGGCTGGTGCTCGGCGACGAGGGGCTCGTCGGCGACGGGTTCTCCGTCAGGTGGCTGATGCCCTCCCTGTTGGCCCACGTCAACGAGCTGACCCTCGAGGTCGTGGACGGCAGCAACGAGACGCTGTTCGCCGGGGAGCACTTCAGCATCCCGAGCACGATGCTGCACCTGAAGAACTACTACGACCTGAGCGACGACACCTATCTGGAGCTGGGCCTCTCCGGGATGTTCGGCTTCAACAACAGGAGGGGCCTGCTGAACGAGGAGCGCGAGCTGGTGGACGAGCCCTGGCGCAAGACATGGGTCGCCGGCGCGGACCTGACCGTTTTCTGGTCGCCCTTGCAGCAGGCCAAGTACAAGTCGTTCACGTGGCGCAGCGAGTTCTTCTATGCTGGCAAGGAGCTCGGACCGCTGGAGGACGCCGCGTACGGCCACTCGTGGGGTGCCTATTCGTACCTCCAGTTCCAGCTGGCCGAGCGCTGGTTCGCCGGCGTGCGGGGCGACATCGTCCTGCCCACGGAGCGCGACAGCGACGAGCTGGCCTGGGATGCGGTCCCCTACCTGACGTTCTGGCAGAGCGAGTTCGTCTACTTCCGCCTCGAATACCAGCACGGCCAGGACATCCCGTGCACGGCGTGGCGGGAGCCGAACGCGAGGCTCGCGGGCTACGAGGAGATTGTCGGTCGACGTACGGACAACCGCGTCCTGCTGCAGGTGGACTTCGCGGCGGGACCGCACAAGCACGAAAAGTATTAAGGAGAGTTTATTATGAAAAGTCAGTTGCGTGTCTTCTGGGGAATCGCCATCGCCGCCGCGCTCATGGCCTTCGGGGCGCCGGCCGAGGCGGCCAGGCTCAAGGTCGTCGTGACCAACTCCGCGTACCGCTCGATCGCCGAGTACATCGGCGGCGACAGGATCGAGGTCCAGCACATCGTCGCGGGCAACCAGGACCCGCACATCGTCCGCCCCAAGCCGAGCCTCGCCGTGGTCCTGCAGGCGGCCGACGTCTACGTGACCACGGGGATGGACCTCGAGATGTGGTCGCCGGCGCTGGTGGACATGTCGGGCAACGCCAGCATCCGCAGCGGACAGAAGGGATACGTCTCGGCGAGCGCGGGGCTCAAGATCATGGAGACGCCGGTCACAATCTCCCGCGCCGAGGGGGACGTCCACATCTACGGCAACCCGCACATCCACACGAGCCCGCTCAACGGCAAGGTCATCGCCGAGAACATCTGCGTGGGCCTGAAGCGCAACGCACCCGAGGACGCAGAGTTCTTCGACAAGAACCTCGCCCGTTTCAAGGCCGAGATTGACAGGCGGACTTTTGGCGCCGAGCTGGTCAAGCTGCTGGGCGGCAAGACGCTCACGAACCTGGCGCAGAGCGGGCGCCTGATCCCCTTCCTCGAGAAGAAGATGTACAAGGGCGAGCCGCTGATCGGGTTGCTGGGAGGCTGGATGAAGGAAGGGCTCCCCCTGCGCGGCCGGAAGATCGTCGCCTACCACAAGAACATCTCGTACTTCTCGCAGCTGATGGGGTTCGAGATCGTCGACTACCTCGAGCCCAAGCCCGGCATCCCACCCTCGCCCGGGCACATCTCCAGCGTTATCGAGAAGATGCGGGCGCAGGACATCAAGGTCCTGTGGGCCGAGAACTACTTCGACATCGGCACGGTGAAGAAGGTCGCGGACAAGGTCGGGGCGATCCCGGTGATCGTGGCCCTCGCTCCCGGCGGCCAGCCCGAGATGAAAACGTTCTTCGACCAGTTCGACATCTGGATCCGCGAGCTGAACCGCGCCTTCGAGCGCGCCGCAGGGAACGCGGACTGAAGAAGGAACATCTTCGATGAGCGCATTCGAGTTGATGGCGGCGCCGTTCGCCGAGTGTCTGGTGCTGGTCGCGATCCACACCTACCTCGGGATCCACGTTCTCAAGCGGCGGGTGATCTTCGTCGATCTC
>CAYZAI010000007.1:0-15308 GCA_964476305.1 uncultured Myxococcales bacterium | reverse complement strand
GACCTCGCCCTGGCCCAGATCGCGGCGCTGGGCACCACGGTGGGGTTCCTCTTCGGCATCATGCCCGAGACGACCGGGGCGCTGGTGTTCTCGATGGCGTTCACGTTCATCGGCGCGGCCGTCTTCTCGATCACGCGCTTTCGCAACGAGAAGGTCCCGCAGGAGGCGATCATCGGCCTGACCTACGCCATCTCCTGCGCCCTGGCCGTCCTGGTGGTCGAGAAGACAAACGGCGCCGAGCACCTCAAGGACATCCTCGTCGGCAACCTGCTGTGGGTGAAGTGGTCGGACGTCGCCATCGCGGCGTCCATCTATTTCGTCGTCGGCGTCGTCCACTTCCTGTTCCGCAAGCGGTTCCTGCTGATCTCCGACGACCCGGACGCGGCATACCGCTCCGGGATTGCGGTACGCGCCTGGGACTTCCTCTTCTATCTCACCTTCGGCATGGTCATCACGTTGTCGACGCGGGTGGCCGGCGTGCTTCTCGTGTTCGTCTTCCTGGTCGCCCCGGCGATCCTGGCATTCACGCTGACCAGCCGCCTGCGACTCCAGCTCGTCATCGGGTGGGTCACGGGCACGATCGTGACGGTGTTCGGGCTCTACCTCTCGTGGAAGCTCGATCTCCCCAGCGGGCCGGCCGTGATCGCCTTCTACGGCGTCGCCCTCGTGCTCGGCGGGATCGCCGTCTTCCTCTGGCGCGCCGAAAGCCTGGCTCGTGCGGCCCTCACCGTGCTGATCGGGATCGCGGCGACCGCGGTCGTCGTCCTCGGCCTGTGGGGCGGCGGCCGGTGGCTCGGGGCAAGCTCGATCTCGGTGAGCGACGAGGCCCGAGCGGTCGAGGAAAACGTCGCGAAGGACCACGACGACGCGGCCCGGAGGGAGCAACAGGAACAGGACGGCCGGCGACAGGCCCTCCTCTCGAGGATTGGCCCGTGCGTCGGTGAGAACAAGGTCGGGCGCTACCTGGCCCTCGTCGGCCCCGAGGAGCGCATCACCCATGCGCGGCTCAAGCTCGGCGAGGACCCGACGCGCGGGCTGGAGTTCCTGCTGATCGCCCTGGCCGACGAGGAGCTACCGCTGCTCTACCGCGAGGAGGCGACCGAGCTCCTCGATGGGAGCGGGAACGGGGCGTTCGGCTATGATCCCGAGGCCGATGTCGCAGCCAACGAGGCGGCGATCCGGCGCGTCTGCGACCGCCTGCGGGTGATGAAGCGCACCGGCAACACCAGTCCCCCGGACCGCCCTGACGACGAGTAGGCCCAGTTCCCCCCCCTCAGCCGACGCTGGAGATGCCCTGCAGGCGCAGGGCCGTGGCCGTGAGGGCGCGGACCGCGGCGTCGATGTCGGCATCGGTCGTACCGAGGCCCAGGGAGAGACGGACAGCGCCCTGGGCCTCGCGAGGGGGCAGGCCCATGGCCAGCAGCACGTGGGAAGGCTCCGGCTCCCCGGTGGAGCAGGCCGAGCCGGTGGAGGCGCAGATCCCGGCGAGATCGAGTCCGAGGACCATGGACTCCCCGTCCACCCCTTCGAACCCCAGGTTCGACGTGCCCGGCACGCGGTCGGCCCGGGTGCCGTTCACCCTGACGCCCGGCAACGAGGCGAGGACCTCGCGCTCGAGGCGGTCGCGCAACCCGCCGATCCGGCGCCCCTCCTCTTCGACGGCCGCATAGGAGAGATCCACGGCCTCGGCGAAGCCGACGATGGCCGCCACGTTCTCGGTGCCCGCCCTCAGGCCCCGCTCCTGGGCGCCGCCGGTGGTCGCCGGCAGGAGCCGCGTCCCGCGCCGCACGTACAGCGCGCCGACGCCCTTGGGGCCGTAGAGCTTGTGGGCCGAGAACGCCACGAGATCCGCGCCGAGATCCGCGAGCCGGAACGCCAGCTTGCCCGCGGTCTGGACGGCGTCGACGTGGAGCGGGATCCCCCGCTCCCGGGCGATGGCCGCGATCTCCGCCACCGGCTGGATCGCGCCCGTCTCGTTGTTGGCGTGCATCACCGAGATCAGGATCGTGTCCGGCCCCAGGGCGGCGGCCAGCGCGCCGGTATCCACGACACAACCCGGATCCACGGGCGCGAAGGTCACGCGCAGGCCATCGCGCTCCAGGTCCCGGCAGGTGTGCAGCACGGCGTGGTGCTCGACGGCGGTCGTCACGACGTGCCGGCCTCGGCCGGCGAGGGCCCGGGTCGCGCCGCGCAGGGCCAGGTTGTCGGCCTCGGTGCCGCTTCCGCAGAACACCAGCTCGTCGGGCTCGCAGCCGGCACGGGCCGCGATCCGGGCGCGAGCCGATTCGACCGCGGCTCGGGCCTGTGCGCCGAAGCGGGTGGGGCTCGAGGGGTTGCCGTAGCGCTCGCCGAGCCATGGCAGCATCGCCTCGAGCACGCGCGGGTGGAGCGGCGTTGTCGCGTTGTGGTCGAGGTAGATCACGACCGGTGCTCCCAGTCGAAGATCGCGGCCCTGAGGGCCCGCACGCCCAGCAACGAGCAATGGCGCTTGCGCTCGGGGATGCCCCCCAGGGCGTCGATGACGTCGTCGTCGGTGATGGTCTTGGCCTCGTCGACGGTCCGGCCCTCGGCAAGGGCCGTCAGCATGCTGCTTGTGGCGATGGCCCCGGGGCAGCCGAAGGACTTGAACGCGATCTTCGCGATCCGCCTGTCCCGCACGGCGATCCAGAGTTTCATCTGGTCGCCGCAGACCGGATCCCCGGCGATCCCCAGGCCGTCGGTCTCGCTCTCGGGAAGCTCGCCCACGTTGTGGGGGTGCGTGAAGTGCTCGATCAGCAGGTCGTTGTAGAACAGGATCGGCCCCATGTGCTGGGCGCCGGCACCGGCATCGTTCGTCATCGGAATCACCCTTTTCCGCCGGGCCTTCCCTCTAAGGCGTCGCTCCCGCCGAGCAGGCGCTCGATCTCGGCCTCGGGGATGCGGCCCATGAACAGCTTCTCGCCGATGAGGAAGCTCGGCGTTCCCCGCAGCTTCCTCTCCATCGCCGCGTCGAGATCCACCTCGACCCGGCCGGCGGTTGTCTTCTGCTCCAAGCAGCGCTTGAAATCAAGACGGTTCAGGCCCAGGCGCACCGCCAGGTCCACGGGGTCGACGTCCTGGGTCTTGACGGTTTCCTGGATCGAGAACAGCGCGTCGTTCATCTCCCAGAACCGCCCCTGGAGATCCGCGCACTCCGCGGCCATGGCGAACTCGCAGGCGCGGTGGTGGAACGGGCGCTTCATCTTCGGATGGCAGGCCATGTCCAGCGGCAGGTGCCGGTGCACGAGGCGGATCTCGTCCGGGTGCTTGGCCGCCAGCACGCGGATCGCCTTGTGGGCCGCCCGGCAGTGGGGACACTCGTAGTCCGAGAACTCGACGATGGTGAGCCTCGGCTCGCGGGCACCAATCCAGTGGTGGCCGTGCTCGTCGCTGCCGTACTCGAGGGCCGGCAGGTCGAGCCACCCCGGGGTCTGCCAGTAGGACGGCATGAGGGACCGTGTCGCCCCGATGGCCCCCGCCAAGCCGAGGAGCAGGAGCACCGCCAGCAGGGGCCGCGCGAAGAGCGCGCCAAGATCCGCCCCGACGAGCCCGGTCACCTGCGTCCCCAGGCGGCGGACGGCGATCATCGACAGGACCAGCAGCACTGCGTTGATGCCGTAGGACGTCATGCAGAACAGGCACAGCGAGTCGATGCGGGTCGCCGAGATGTAGGCCAGCACCGCGGACACCACCGCCGAGAAGACCGAGAGCACCAGCATGAGGCCCCAGGGCCAGGCGTCGTGAAGCCGCCGGCGGAGCAGGGACCACAGCGCCAGCAGCCCCATCGCCAGGTACCCCGCCAGGCCCCAGACCGAGACCGGGACCCCGGCGAACACCGAGTACGGCGAGGCGGCCACCGTCTCGCAGTTCACGCCCTCGCTCACGGCGCAGACCGAGTGGTAGTCCGGATCGGTGTGGACGAACACGTGGATCCTCGTCAGCTCGAGCGAGACGCCGAGGCCGAGCAGGCACAGGACGAGAAAGATCCACGCCAGGCGCCGCAAGGCGGCCCTCCCCTTGTCATTCACCTCAATCATCTTTCGACTCCTCCTTGCGGGGCTCGCCAACCGCCGTCTCCCTCACGATGGACGACGGAGGCGCAGCAGCGGATTCCGATACAGCCCCAATCGAAGTCCGGATCGAAGGTCGTCCGCTCCCAGTTCTCGTACCCGGAATCCGTGTGGAAGCAGCCTCCTCGCCCGACCCACAGGAATCGCTCCCGCGACGCGTCGGAGGAGCTTCCCGCCGGTGTTGCGTATTCCCAGTAGACGTCGTCGACCCACTCGTAGACGTTTCCCGCGAGGTCGAGCACGCCCTCGACGGATGCGCCGCCCGGAAGGGAGCCCACGGGCAGGACGTGGCCCGGGCCGACGCCCGCGATGTTGGCCGTCGCCGGATCGACGGGATCACTTCCCCAGGGGAACGGGCGCTTTCCGGGCCCGGGGCCGGACGCCGCCCGTTCCCACTCGGCCTCGGTACACAGCCGCCTCCCGGTCCAGCGGCAGTAGTCCCGAGCCTGGGCGTGGGACCGGCAGTTGACCGGACAGGTCGGGCAGAGATCGCCGCGATTCCTGCAGTCATCCGGGTAGTGGTTCACGCGCGTCAGGAAGACACCGGAACCGGGCAGCGCCGAGTACCGGGCCTCGCCGGGATCGCAGGCACCGGCCCGCACACAATCCTCGTAGCGCTCCACTGTCACCTCGTACTTGTCGATGCAATAGGGGCCGAGCAGGACTTCGTGGGCGGGCCTCGGATCGCCGAAGATATCGAGACCGCGGAAGTCCTCGGGCGGCTCGCCTCGCGGTTCCTCGTCGGAACCCATCACGAACGGGCCGCCAGGGATCAGCACCTGCTCGCAGAACGGCCGATCGCACCGTCCGGACTCCGGGCAGGCAGACACGGTTGGGACGTCCGTTCCCTCGACCCGGCCCGAGCGGCCATTGCAGCCGAGTTGCAGGAGCGCGGCGAGAATCGACATCGCTCGCATCCCGTCCTCCAGGCGGGCCGGCTCAGTGATCGCAGGCGTTGCCGCCGGTCTGCAGGATCCCGTCCAGGAAGGCCTGGACGATGACCTCGGGGGGGTTCGCGGGCGCGCCGACCACGACCTTGACGCCGGCCTGGGCGAAGAGGCTCTGGGCGCGGCTCCCCATCCCGCCGGCGACGATCACCGTTGCCCCCTTTTCGTGGAGCCAGCGCGGCAGCATCCCGGGCTCGTGGGGCGGGCCGGCGAGCGCCTGCCGGTCGCTGATCGTCTTGCCGTCCGCTTCCACCGTGAACAGCGCGAACTGCTCGCAATGGCCGAAATGGGGGGAGAGGACTCCTCCGGACACTGGAATCGCGATCTTCATCAGTGCTCCTCCTGTCGCGACAAGGTCGCTTGACTCCGATATATCGAGATCGGTCTGGATCAACCCGCGGACAATGCGCCCGAAGGCCTTGGCGGTCTCGGAATGAGGCATGGCCTGCACGATCGGCGTGCCGCTGTCGCCGGACGCGACGACCTCGGGTTCGATGGGAATCGCGCCGAGGAAGGGGACCCCCATCTCCTCGGCCATCGCCTTGCCGCCGTCGGCGCCGAAGATCGGAACCACCTCACCGCACTTCGGGCAAGTGAACCCGCTCATGTTCTCGACCACGCCGAGAACGGGAAGTTCCACCTGCCGGCAGAAGACGATACAGCGGCGGACATCTTGCAGCGACACTTCCTGGGGCGTGGTGACCATCACGGCGCCATCCGCCTTCTCGATGAGCTGGGCCACGGCCAGCGGTTCGTCACCCGTCCCCGGCGGCGAATCGACCACCAGGTAATCGAGGTCACCCCAGTCCACATCCTTGAGAAACTGCTTGATCAAGCCGTACTTCCTCGGGCCGCGCCAGATGACCGCGTCATTCCGGTCCCGCAGCAGGAACCCGATGGACATCACGTCGATCGTACCGGCGCCGAACCCCGCCCGCACCGGTGTCAGGCTGTCCTCGGTACCGGTGATGGGGGTTCCCTCAAGATGCAAGAGCTTGGGAACGCTCGGTCCGTGGATGTCGATGTCCAGGAGACCGACCCGCTTGCCGGCCAGGGCCAGGGCCGTTGCCAGGTTCACCGCCACCGTGCTCTTGCCCACTCCGCCCTTGCCGGAGAGCACGAGGAGCTTGTGCTCGATACGGTCCATCCGCGATTGCAGGGCCTGGCGATCGACGAAATCCTCCTCGCGTTCACCGGGGCGTATCCCGCTTGCTTGGCACTGTGAGTCAGCGCAGGTCTTGCAGTCGTTCTCGCTTGTCATGTCGCTCGCCTTTCGGGATCGGTTTTGGCCTCGGTCGATTTCCATGAGACTTTTCGTACGTATGGGCCGAACTGACGCGTGCCTCCACCCTCGGAAACGACTCGCAGGACCGCCCGCGGGTCCTCGACCACGACGCCCGCCAGCACCATGGCCCGCAGGCCGGCGAAGGCCTCGGGCACGAGGGGCGTCGACGGACCGAGCACCATCACCTCGCGACAATCGGCGGCCGCCATGAGCAGCGCGTCGACCGTGTTGTTGACGATGGAGGTCGCGGTGATCAGCGCCACCTGGCAGCGGGGCAGGACACTCGGGGCCTCGGCCGCCGGGCGGAGGATGCCGGTGGAACGCTCCACCCTCTCGAACACCTGGAGGGACCGGACGCGCTTCAACAGCGGCGCGACGAGGGGACCGAAGTGCCCGATCATCGCGACGTCGTCGTCGGGGCGGAGATCGACATGTTCCAGCGCGTCCCCCTCGTGCAGTCCCTCGCGGCGCGTGTCGGCCAGTGCGTTGGCGCAGGCCAGGCCCACCGCAGACGCGATGGGGTCCATCGATCCCAGGAGCGTCAGCAACTCCGAGGCCGACCTCCCGGCCAGGGGCGCCGGTCCGGCAAAGGCCGCACAGCAGCCGCCGACCCCGTCGCGGAAGGTGTAGGCCAACCCCGCACGGCCATCTTCGAGGACCACCGCGGTGTACCCCAGGCCGATGCGGACGTCGGCAACCCGCGCCGCTTGCGACACACGCTCCAGATGAGCCGCCAGCCGCGCGGCCACGCCGTCCCGTTTCCGCTCACCCGAGGGCATGCTTCACCTTCTCCCACAGGGCCCGGATGTCCTGCGCGGCCGGGCCGTCGCCGTGCTCGACGACCGCCAGCCGCCGCACCTGGGCCCGGGTCACGGCCTCGTCGTAGCGGACGCGGCCGAGGACCTCGATCCCACGCGCCGCCGCGGCCTCGCCGATGCGGTCCGCCACCTCGGGGTTGATGTCGCCCTTGTTGACACACACCGCGGCCGGCACCCCGAGTTGCCCGGTCAGTTCGGCCACCCGCTCGAGATCGTGCAGGCCCGAGAGCGTGGGCTCGGCCACCAGCAGCACCAGTCGCGCGCCGGTCACCGACGCGATCACCGGGCAGCCGATGCCCGGGGAGCCGTCGCAGATCAGGAGATCCCGCCTCTCGGCGCCGGCCAGGCACCGGCCCTCCTTTCGCACCAGCGAGACCAGCTTGCCGCTGTTCTCCTCTGCGATGCCGAGCCGGGCGTGGACCATGGGCCCGTGCCGTGTCTGCGACACGAACCACTGCCCGTTCGTCCGCGCGACCATGGCGATGGCCGCCTCGGGGCAGTTGTCGACGCAGACGCCGCAGCCCTCGCAGGAGACCGGATCGACGTGGTAGACCCCCTCCCCCTCCGGGACCTGGACCGCACCGAAGCGGCACAGCTCGAAGCAGCGTCCGCAACCCGTGCAGCGTGCCTCGTCCACGACCGCGATCGCCCCCCCCGAAAACGGGAAGCTGCTGCGCACGACCGGGTCCAGCACCAGGTGCAGATCCGCCGCGTCCACGTCGCAGTCCGCCGCCGCGGCGTCGGCCGCGAGAGCGAAGAACGAGGCGACGATGCTGGTCTTGCCCGTGCCGCCCTTGCCGCTCACCACCACCAGCTCGGGCACTCGCTCCGCCACTCCCGGCGGCGCGCTCTCGCAGGGCATGGGACCGGACGGCTCCGGCCCCGAAGCTTCCGGCGATTCCCGCCCGGCCGGGATCGCGGGCCGAACCCCCGCCAGCCCGGCGAGCTTCGCAGCCAGGTCGAAGAAGAGCGGCTCGAGATCGGGCCGTGCGTCGAGGACCAGCCCGCCAGTGGAATAGGCCCGGGCGATGGCACGGTCGTCGGGCAGCTCCAGCAGCACGGGGATCCCCTCGCGCTCGCAGTAGTCGAAGACATCCCGATCGCCGATGCCGACGCGGTTGACCGCCACGCCGAAGGGCAGGCCCAGTTCCCGCAGCATGCCCACGGCCAGTGCGAGATCGTTGAGCCCGAACGGGGTGGGCTCGGTCACCAGCAGCACGACGTCCGCGCCCTTCACCGACTCGATGACGGGACACGAGGTCCCGGGCGGCGCGTCCAGGATGCAGAGCCGATCCCGCGGCGCGGCTTCCAGCACGGCGCGGATCACCGGCGGGGACATGGCCTCGCCCACGTCCAGGCGTCCCTGGGTGAAGTCCAGGGGACCCGCGGTCCCGCGCTCGACGACACCCACCGCGCGCCGGCCTTCTCTGATGGCGGACTCGTGGCACGCCAGGGTGCAGCCGCCACACCCGTGGCAGAGCGGGGGGTAGGTGACGATCACCTTGGGCAGCACCACGATGGCCGAATGGCGACAGGCGCGGCCGCAGGCGCCGCAGTAGGTGCAGAGCGACTCGTCCACCTCGGGAACCGGCACCTCCACCCGGCTCGACAGAAGGCCTTCGGGGCGGAGGAAGAGGTGGCCGTTGGGCTCCTCCACGTCGCAGTCGACGTAGGCCACGGCCTCGCCGCGGCGGGCCAGGGCCATCGCCAGGCTGGTGGAGATCGTGGTCTTGCCGGTGCCGCCCTTGCCGCTGGCCACGGCGATGCGCAGATGCCGCTTCATTTCGTCTTCAACCTCGGGACACCGCCCGCGCCGCCAGGGATATCGCCCCGGCCGAGCACTCGGCCACGCAGTCGCCGCAACCGTCGCAGAAGGCGTTTTCGATCTTCGCTATCTTGCCGACGACGATCGCCCGGTGGGGACAGACCTCGACGCACGCGCCGCACCCGGTGCAGCGATCCGCCGCCACGACCGCGACCGAGAAATCGCGCTGGGACGGCTCCGTCGCGACGCTTCGACCCATGTCGAGCCCGCCGCCGCCCTGGCCCTGTCCGGCGCCCATGCCGCGACCGCCGCCGCCCCGGCCCTGGCCGGCGCCCATGCCGCGACCGCCGCCGCCGCGTCCTCCCCCGCCTCGCCCGCCTCGCCCGCCGCCGCCCTTCATTCTCAGCCTCCCATTCCCGAGTGGCTGTTGACGGTGGGCCCACCCGTGGCCGTCAGTCCCCCGGCCTTGAACCGCTCGACCGCCTCGGCCACGGTGCCCGAGCAGCCTGTGATGACCTGGATCCCCGCGGCGGACAAGGCCTGGTGGGCATTGGGCCCGACATTGCCCGTGAGCACGACCTTCGCACCCTGCTCGGCCACCACACGGGCGGACTGGATGCCCGCCCCGCCGCCCAGAGACGCGCTCGTGTTGTCGACGGCCGTGAAGCTCGAGTCGTCCGTTTCGACGACGACAAAGCAGGCGCAGCGGCCGAACCTGGGATCGACGCCCGAGTCCAGGGATTTTCCGGAAGATGTAACTGCGACTTTCATGTTTTTTCGCCTTCGATTTCCTCGATCCGTTTGCGCAGATCACCAAGAGCTCCCTCCAGGTACCCGGCCTGACGCTTCATCGCCTCGACCTCCTGCTCACGGGTCATCGCCGGGATGGGCGCCGCGTAGGCCGGATGATCGCCGGGCGGCACCATGGCCGCGCGCTGCCAGCCGGTCAGTCCGGTGGCGTGATACCGATTGCGGAAGCCGTAGCCGCCGCGCCCCCGACCTCCGCGGCCGAAGCCACCGCCACCCCCGCGGCCCCAGCCGGCGTTGACGAATCCCGGATTCTCGTACCCGGCACAGAAGCCGGCCATCCTTCCTGTCATGGGTCCCTGGCCCATCGGGCCCGTTCCATCTCCTCGTGGCATCCTCTTTCTCCCTTCCGTTCCGGCGGCGACGGGAAATCCCGGCCGCCCGCTCGTTTCAGTAACCTCCGGACCTTCCCTGGCGGCGCCGCTTCCGGTGTCGGCCCCCGCCGCAACCGGGCATGGCGAAGTCCCGTCCGGGAAGCCTCCCGGCGAGGAAGGCCGTGAGCACGACGTCGACATCCCCCGCGACGAAACCGACCACCTCGACGCTGCGGGCGAGCAGCTCCCTGTGCAGGGGTCTGGATATCGCCCCGCAGATCAGCGTCTCGACGCCCATGCCGGCCAGCCGCGCGACGCGGTCGAGGTCGCTCCCGCCCTCGATCCGATGCAGCGCCGACGACGCGACTGTCCCGTCTTCGACATCGACATCGACGACCAGCACCTCCCGGCACGCGTCGAACACCGGCGAGATGCGTCCGTTCCAGACCGTCAGGGCAAGCTTCATCACGCCGTCGTCCTCCTTCCGCAGTCCAGAAAAAGCACGAATCGTGCCAAGGATGTCAGAATGCTCGTGCTGAACAGATTATATCAACAATAGCGATATGTTAGCGATGCTCCGGCAAACTGTTCAGAACTGTCTATAGTCGCCAAGTTGCGACTCCATCCGCTCTTTTCAGTTGCGAGATTGCGACTCATTCCGAGCGCTCGACCTCCACCATCCCCCCGGCCAGGTAGCGCGCCGCCAGCTTGACATAGATGTCCTTGGCCCGCCTGCTCATCATCTCGTGGCGCTCCTCCACGTCGCCGACGGTGCGCACCGGCACCCCGACCGCCACCTTTCCCGGCGGGATCTTCTGGCCGTTCTTCACGAGCCCCATCTCGCCCACGATGGAACCGGCCCCGACCTCGGAGTAGTCGCTGATCACCGCCCGCATGCCGACCACCGCGCCGTCCATGATGCTCGCGTTGTGGACCATCGCGCCGTGCCCGAGAGTGACGCGCCGGCCGATGCGGGTTCGATCGCCGGGCCGGGCGTGGACGATGACGCCCTCCTCTACAGCGGTCTCGTCACCGATCTCGATGGAGCCGTAGTCACCGCGCAGGATGGCGCCATGCCCGACGTAGCAGCGCTCGCCGATGGAGACGTCGCCGATGACCTGGGCGCTCGGAGCGACGTACGCCGTCGCCGCGATCTTCGGGCGGCGGTTTTCGAAGGAATAGATGGTCATCCTCTCGATACCTTTCCCCTCCCCGGCTTCCCGCCGGAAGCGCCGGTGGGCTTCGTGGGCCGCGATCTCCCGTCCCGCTCGGGAAGCTCGATGCCGAGAGCCCGCGCCTTGCGAAACAACGTGCTCTTGTGCATCCCCAGATCACGGGCCGCGGCGAGGCGGTTGCCGCCGGTGTTCTCCAGCGCCTCTCGAATGGCCTGGGCCTCGGCCGCCCGCACGGCCCGGTCCAGCCCGCTGCTGCCCGTCCGCCGGGTCGCCGCCGGGACCAGCTCCTCGGGCAGGTGCTCGAGCCCGATCCGCCCCTCGCCCGTCAGCACGAAGGCGCGCTCGATGATGTTTTGCAGCTCGCGCACGTTGCCCGGGTAGTCGTGAGCCGTGAGCACGGCCAGCGCGTCCGGGCTGACCCCGGCCACGCGCTTGCCCTGGATCGCGTTGAAGGACTCGACGAAGCGCTGGACCAGGAGCGGGATGTCCTCCCGCCGCTGGCGCAGGGGCGGGAGCTCGAGCCGGACGACGTTGATCCGGTAGTACAGGTCCTGGCGGAAGCCACCGCTCTCCGCCAGCCCGGCGAGATCGCGGTTGGTGGCGACGATGACCCGGGCGTCGGTCGCCTCGGTGCGGGTGGAGCCGAGGGGCTCGAATCGCTTTTCCTGGAGCACGCGCAGCAGGCGGACCTGCATGGCCTGGCTGACCTCGCCGATCTCGTCCAGGAACAGGGTTCCGCCGCGGGCCAGGGCGAAGCGGCCGGGCTTGTCCCGGACCGCGCCCGTGAAGGCGCCGACCTTGTAGCCGAACAGCTCGGACTCCAGCAGCGTGTCGGGAAGTGCCCCGCAGTTCACCGCGACGAACGGGCCGTCGCGGTGGTGGCTGAGCCCGTGGATGGCGCGGGCCACCAGCTCCTTGCCCGTGCCGGTCTCGCCCTGGACCAGGATCGTGCTCTCGCTCTCGGCGGCGCGCGGGAGCACCTCGAGGACCCGGCGCATGGACTCGCTGCGGCTGATGATGTCGCCGGCCCTGCCGCGGTCCCGGATCTCCTTGCGCAGCTCCTCGATAAGGCTCAGGTCGCGGAAGGTCTCGGCTCCGCCGGTCACGGCGCCGCCTTCGTCGCGCAAGAGCGCGGTGGAAACGCTGATCGGGATGCGCCGGCCATCCGCGTCGATGATGAACGTCGCCCGGTTCACCACTGGCTCGCCGGTCGCCATGGTGTGTCGCAGGGCGCAGTCGGTCTCGCACATGCTGGCGCGGAAGACCTCGGAGCAGCGCCGTCCGATGGCGTCCTCCCTGGGGATGCCCGTGATCTCCTCGGCGGCCCGGTTGAACGAGGTGACCAGCCAGCCGTCGTCCACGGTGAACACGCCGTCGGAGATGCTCTCGAGGATCGCGCCGGTGTCGACCCTGGGGGCTCCAGGAGCGGGATCCTTCGGTTTCTTCCCCGTCCTGTTCATGCCAGCCCTGTCACCTCCCACCGCACTTCGCCGCCCTCGTCGCAAAAGAGCCGCACCCGGCAGCGCACGCTGCCGTCCAGCTCGGGGTGTGCGGCGCGCAGGGTGGCGAAGTCGGTTCCCGCGAGGAACCCGGCCAGCAGGTCGACGGCGCTCGCAGCCCCGGCGCCCGGACCGTCTCCGTCGAGCAGCGTCGCGGCCAACCCCCGATGGGCGTCCTTCGCGGCGGTCTGGACGCACCGGTCGCCGAGGGACAGGACGACGCTCCCGTCCGGCAGGACCTCGAACGGAGGGGCGAACCGGCCGTCCGCCACTTCGCTGGCGGTGCCCCCGGTGTCGAGCCAGCCCGCCCGGGACGAGGCGTGGGAATCGAACTCGGGCACGTAGGGCTTGATGTCGAGCAGCGGCGTGCCGTCGAGCATGTCCACGTCGGCCACGCGCAGGGAGTTCCCGTCACGCTCCAACAGACGCACAACGGACAGGCCGATGGGGTTGGGCCGGCACGGAGCCCTGGTGGCGAACAGCCCCCGCTCCCGAGTGTCGCGGAACGGCACCACCAGAGGCCGGAACGGCCCGGCCCGGTCCATGCGATAGACGAGCCAGATCCGCTCGAAACCCTCGATGTCCGAAAGCGCTTCGGCGAAAGCCTCATCCACGACGATCCGCCCTTCGGCGCCCTTGGCGAAAGCAGGCTGGATCGGCGTTCCGGCCCCTTTCGTGAATGGCGTTCGGATGCGGCCGATTTCCTTCATTCCCTCGCTCCGTCGTGGAGACGGCGGCAGCGCCGCTCCTCCATCCGCATCGACCCGCCCTCGATGCGCGAGTCCCTGGCCCCGTTGATGCTCATCGCGGCCGCGTCTGTCAAGCGGACCGACGGATCAGACGATGGCCCGCCCCGCTGCCTCGAGCAGGGTCAAGGGCTGCATGCCCTTGTCCAGAAGGGTCTTCACGACCCGCTCCAGGATGGATATCTTGCGCTCGGCGGACAGCCGCAGGTCGGGCTGGAAGCGTTTCAGGTGTCCGAGCCCGTCCGCCTCGGCGTCGGCGAAGTCGATGCCGTGCAGCTCGAGGTTGACGAACCCCAGCGACGACGCCTGCCTGGCCAGGGCCCCGGCCAGGATCCTGCCCGCCAGCACCAGGGATGTGCCGATGAAGGGCAGCCGCGCCGGTCCCACCACGGATATCGGCAGCTCCACCATCCCCTCTCCTCGGCTCCAGATCCCGTCCCGCCCGAGCCGGTACGGCATCTGCGGCGCCAGCAGCGCCCGCGGATCGCCGAGCTGTGAGGCGGATTGTCGGCCCCTGGCCCGCTTGACGCCGATGGCCAGTGCCCGGGCGGCCCAATAGGACGGGCACGGGAAGACCGACGAATCGTAGGTCACGCCCTGGTCCGCCACCACATCCAGAAGCCCGAGGTGCACGTTGTACCCCGGCGCCCGGAACCCCGCGGGCCGCACCCCGACCACCTGCTGGATCGCATCGGCACCCTCCCTGATCTCCCGGGCCTGCTCCTCCGCCGGCAGCAGCGCGAGATCGTAGCGGTGGTTCAGCGAGTGGTTGGCGATCTCGTGGCCCCGCCCGGTCGCCGAGCGCAGCAGCTCGCCGTTGGCCCGGCTCTGGACCGCGTCCCGGCCAACGGCGAACAGGGTCCCGGCCACCCCCACGTCGTCGAGGAAGCGCAGGGCGCGCGGCAGGGCCGAGCGGTGGATCGCCCCGGCCGCCGGTTCCGTCGGCGCCTCGATCCCGTGGATTTCGCAGTAGCAGCGGACCTCGTCGAGGTCGATGGAGACGGAGAGCAGGCCCATTACGAGGATCCCATACCACACCCCGGGACCGTCCGCGAGCCGCCGCACGGTTTTCCGGGTCGGGAGCTGAGAGGAGCGAAAGGATCGTTACCGCCTCGTGCCCGACCGGACCAGCGCCAGCAGCGGCCGCTCGTCGCCCTCGGCCCCCGGAGAGGCGTCGAAAACCAGCGTCACTCCCACCTCCAGGTACAGGCTCATGTTCTGCTCGAAGTAGAGGTTCGCCAGCCACAGCTCCCGTTGCCAGTGCTCGAACGGGCGATCCGCCTCGTTGTGGTACAGCGACCAGCCGAACCCGACATGGACGCGGAACAGGTCCAGGACGCGGACCTCTCCGCCCGCAGCCAGGCCGTACCAGGCGGTGACCGGGATCGCCTCGGACGCGGTCACCTGGACGCTCAGACGGAGATAGGGGGTGAGCCAGTCGCTGTTCCGGCTCCCCAGGCCGACTTCGAGGAATCCGCCGCCGAACTGCCGGTCGATCCACGCCACGCCGTCGTACTTCCTGCCCCCTGGACACTCCACCGCCTCCCCTCCCTCGGTCTCCGTGTAGAGTTCCTCGCTGCTGTTGTCGCACAGAACGCCCCCGCGGCCGCCGCCGCCGCCCAACGCAACATCGCCCAGCAGCCGGTGCTGGCCGATTGCACCGCGGGCGAAGGTGAAACGCAGGGCCCCGCTGCCCGAGAGGTAGCGCTCGTGCAGCCAGTCGTAGGCGCCTTCCACGGCCAACCAGTCCGTGATCCCGGCCGCCAGCAGCGGTCCTCCACCCGGCCGGATCGGCACGCCTCTTTGGACCTCGCTATGGCCCACCGCGCCCGCTTCGATCTCCCCCCGCCCCACCGCGGCCGGA
>CAYZAI010000006.1:19491-29361 GCA_964476305.1 uncultured Myxococcales bacterium | reverse complement strand
CTTCAATTCGCTGGATGAGGACAACCGGCAGATCGTGCTGACCTCGGACAAGTACCCGCAGGAGATCCCGGATCTCGAGGAGCGCCTGCGCTCGCGCTTCCAGTGGGGCCTGATCGCGGACATCGAGCCCCCGGAGCTCGAGACCAGGATCGCCATCCTGAAGCGCAAGGCCGACGACGAGGGCATCCCGCTGCCCAACGACGTGGCGATGTTCCTGGCCGAGGCTATCAAGTCCAACATCCGCGAGCTCGAGGGGTCGCTGATCAACCTCGCGGCCCACGCCTCCCTCGAGAAGCGCCGCATCGACCTGACCTTCGCCCGCGAGACGCTGAACAAGGTGATCGCCCTGCACCAGACGGTGCTCACCGTCGACAACGTGCAGCACACCGTGTGCAAGCACTTCAACATCTCGCTCGGCGACATCAAGGGCCCCCGCCGCCATCGCTCGGTGGCCTTCCCGAGGCAGGTGGCGATGTACCTCTGCCGCAAGGGGCTCGGCTCGTCCTACCCCGAGATCGGCCAGCAGTTCGGCGGCAAGGATCACACCACGGCCATGGCCGCGGTGCGCAAGATCCAGAGGATGATGAGCGAGGACGTCGAGGTCCGCTGCCGGATCGAGGCCCTCGAGCGCCTGCTGGGGTTCTGACCCGCCGGGCTCAATCCACCCGATCGATCCCGAACACCGCCAGTTCGTAGGGGTCGAGACCGAGGGACACGCCGTCCGCGGGCAGGTCGGCCGCGGGGACCTCGATCGCGGCGGCGTCCGGATCGAAGGCGTCGTGGAAGCGCGCGGTGCCGCCACCGGCGAGGCCGGAGAACTGCAGCGCCTCGTCCGGGATGCGCACGGACGGGGAGCGGGCCTCGTCGCCGAGGTTGGCCACCACGAGCCAGGCCGCGCCGGACGCGGAGTCGTAGCGCAGGAACGAGTACATCCACTGCCCCGAGGTGTAGGCCGGATCGTCCCGGTTGGCGAACTGCAGGCCGTAGAAGTTCCCCGTGGCGAAGCCCTGGCGCTGGGCCAGCTCCACTAGCGCGCCGTACCATCGGCGCAGCTCGCGGCGCTCCGCGGACAGCCCGCCACCGTCGTACGCGTGGCCGTTCGACCACTCGGCCACGCGCGGCATGGTCCAGTAGTCGAAGATCGTGGTGCGGCCGTCGTCCCCGCCGAAGCCCTCGGCCCCGGCCCCCTCCTCGCCCACCTCCTGGCCGTTGAAGATCAGCACCGGCCCCGAGCCCAGCAGGTACAGCAGCCCCGCCGCGGGCCGGCCCGCCTCGAAGCCGCCGAAGCCGCTGTCGTCGGGGTTGTCGCCGGGGACGACGGGCGAGGAGATACGCCGCTCGTCGTGGTTCTCGGCGTAGCGCAGGGCCCGCGGGAACAGGAAGTCCCCCGGCAGGACAGCGTCGAGGTCGTTGGCCCACCTGCCGCAGCAGGTCACGCCCTTGACGGTGTCGTAGGCCGCGTCGTCGTAGATTGCGTCGAAGCCGGACTGGATCAGCGCGCCGAACGAGAAGCCCGGCGCCGCGTCGGGCGCGTCGTAGGCCTCGGCCGCGAAGAAGACCTCCGGATCGCGTTCCCGGGCGCGGCCGACGAGATAGGACCAGGCCTCGATCGGCACGTAGTGGGCGAAGTCGCAGCGGAACCCGTCCACGCCGGCCTCCTGCCAGAAAGCAAGCACCGCGTCCATCTTCGACCAGGTGTCCGGCACCGGGTCGAAGGCCTCCGTGCCGCCGGCGAAGTCGAAGCCCCAGTCCAGCTTCACGGTCTCGTACCAGTCGTATTCGGAGGGCGACGGCGAGGTGACGTTGTTGCCCGTGGCCCGGGGCACATCGCCGGGCGGGTCGCCGTCGTTGTCCTCGGTCTCGAGGGTGCCGTCCGCGCCCTCCGGCCGGGGCCAGTTCGAGGGCTCGGGCAGGGCCAGGACCTGGCCCGGCGGGTCCACCAAATAGAAGAAGCTGTTGTCGGGATCGAAGAAGACGGCGGTGTCGTCTTGGGCCCCGAAGTCCAGGTCGGGGCGGACGTCCGAGTGGTAGGTCCGGGCCACGTGGTTGGGCACGAAGTCCAGCAGCACCTTCATCCCCGCGGCGTGGAGCCGCTCGACGAGGGCCTCGAACTCGGCCATGCGCTCGGCCGGCTCCAGCGCGTAGTCCGGGCAGACGTCGAACCAGTCGCGTACGGCGTAGAAGCTGCCGGCCAGGCCCTTGAGCACGTCCGGGTCGTCGGGCGGCTGGCCGACCTCGGACCAGTCCGTGTTCGTGGCCTGCTGTGGCACGCCCGTGAGCCAGACGTGGGTCACGCCGAGTTCGGCCAGGCCGGCGATGGCCGCATCGTTGATGTCCGCGAACTTCCCCACGCCGTTCGTCGCGAGATCCCCGTTCCAGGCGTTGGTACCGTCCAGATTGCCGAACAGGCGGACGACCAGCTGGTAGATCACGGGCCTGGGCGCGTCCGCCGCGGGCGGGAACTCGTAGGAAGGGCTCTTTTGCGCCTCGCCGCAGCCCCCGGCGAGGGCCGCGAGCATGAAAAGCGGGACGGTGACGACGTGGCTCTTCATCTCTCTCCTCGCAGGGCGCAAAGGACCGCCTGCATGTCCAAGGGCAGGGGCAGCTTGAAAAGCAGCTCCTTGCCCGTGACCGGGTGGACGAAGCCCAGCTCGGCCGCGTGGAGCATCAGCCGCGGCGCCCGGATCGGCCTGCCCGGGAAATCCCGCAGGTACATGGTCTCGCCCACCAGGGGGTGCCCGGCCTCGGCCAGGTGGATGCGGATCTGGTTGGTGCGGCCGGTCTCCAGCCGGCACTCGAGCAGCGTGGCGCCTGCGAGGTCCTCGACGGGAACGACGTGGGTCACGGCCAGCTTGCCCCCGCGCACGCCCTTGCCGCGCTTCTCGCGGGCGCGCTCCGCCGAGCCGCGGATGCCGTCGCCGCGATCGGCCATCAGGTGCGAGCGCAAGGTGCGGGCCTCGACCCGGCCGTGGGCGATGGCCAGATAGCGCCGGTGGGTCGTGTGCTCGCGGAACTGCTCCTTCAGCCCCTCGGCCGCGCGCCGCGTGCGGGCGAAGACGATAAGCCCCGAGGTCATGCGGTCGAGGCGGTGGACCACCCCCGGGGGCGGGGGGGTTCCGTTTCGGGAGCGGGCCCCGGGCAGCGCCAGCAGCCGGTCGCGCACGAGCCGGTCCAGCGTGATGTCGCGGCTGTCGTCCTCGAACGGCACGGTGGCTATCCCGGGCGGCTTGGCCACCACCGCCAAGTGGATGTCCACGTGCACCAGCTCCACCGTCTCCCGTGCCAGGCGCTTGCGGGGCCGGGGGGCGTCGGCGCGGAAGTCCAGCTTCTGCCCGGCGGCGACGCGAGCGTCCCTGTCGAGGAGCACCTCGCCGTCGATGTCGATCTTGCCGCGGTCGATACGCTCCCTCGCCTCGCCCCAGGTGAGCCGGAACAGCGCCCGCACCGCGGCGTCGGCCCGGGCCCCGTTCAGCTCGGCGGTGACGGTCCGCCGCTCGCCCGGACCTTTCGTCATTGCCGGCTGCTCGAGTTGAACCACCACTCGGCTCCCAGGCCGAAGAGGTGCTCGGGCCGCGACGGGCGCCGCTGGTCCTCGACGGACCAGGTCCGCTGCGAAGACGAGTTCGGCAGGCCCAGGGTGTAGTACAGCCGAAGCTGTGGCCGCTCGGTGCAGCCGCGTCCCAGGCCGAGGATCTCCATGATCGTGAGCTGCCAGACCTCGGCCACCTCCTGGTCGTCGGTCTCGGGGTCCAGGCCGAAGGGCCGGTGCTGCTGGTAGCTGACCTCGAAGGCCTGATGGAAGTGCTCGGTCAGGAAGACGACGGGCCGAAGGGCCAGCGCACCCTCGGCGAAGTCGTCCGTGTCGTAGCGGTTGACGTCGGCGTCGACGAAGCGCCGCAGGTACGCGCCGGCCATCACGCCGACCCAGCGGCTTTCCCAGCTTCCGGAGAGGGCCACCACCAGCTCCCGGGCGCCGTCCGCGGTGCCGTCGCTCGCCGTTCCGAACGGCACGCCGAGCTCGCCGTAGGCCGCCAGGCCCGTGGCGTAGCGCGCGAAGAGGTTCAGGTGGCTGGCGGGCCCGAAGCCGAAGAGGCGCAGCTCGCCACCGATGACGAAGCCGCGATCCTCGGGCAGCGGCTCGGTGATGTCTTCCGGGGCGTAGATCGGCACGCCGTCCTGCACCAGGTTGTCCGGGATGCGCTCGCCAGCGGGCAGGTGGTGGGCCTCGGCGTACAGCGCGAGGCCGAAGCCCGTGTCGCCGAGCACGTTCTCGAAGTCGTAGCCGGCCTTGAGCGACATGATCAGCCGCTGGCGGTCGAGCAGCACCACGTCGCGGGTGCCGAAGGCCGCGCCTTGCACCTTGATCACCTGGAGCTGGTAGCTGTCGTCGAGGCGGTTGACGCCCGCGTGGACGCGGACGTCCAGGCCGCCGAGGGCCAGCATGGCGCCGCCGCCCACGGTGTTCAGGTCGTCGAGGGGCCAGAAGTCCAGCAGGTAGATGTCGTCCCCGCGGTACATCCGCGAGCCGGCCCACAGGCGCAGGCCCTCGAGGCCGGGCACGAACCCGCCGGCGTCGGCCCACAGGTTGCGCACGGCCCAGCCCTGGTCGCCGAACAGGCCGCTGTAGTGGGCCCAGGGCTCGAACAGGGCCAGGGTGATCAGCACGCGCGAGTCAAAGCCGTCGTCCACGGCGAAGCGGGTGCCGAGGTCGAGCTCGGCGTAGGAGGGCTCGGCCAGGCGCGGGCCGTGGGCCACGACGCCCAGGTTGCGGCCGCGGTTGCCGTCCTCGTCGAAGTAGATCTGGGCGCGGCCGTACGAGCCGAAGGTGAACTCCGAGGTGAAGCCCGAGGTCTCGGGCGCGGGTGCCGGGACGGGCGCGGGCTCCGGCAGCTGTGCGACGGGCTCCTGCGCGAGCGCGGGCAGGGTCGCGAGGATGGCGATCAGGGCCGGAACCGCGGTTTCGATTCGCATGGACGGAGTCTCGGCGAAGGGTCGAAGCCTGTCAACGCGCAGGGGGCGCCGGAGGTGTCTCTTGCGTCGCCCGCGGAACAGCAGTAGCGTGGTTTCATGTTGGGGGGGGACAGGATGAAAAAGATGACCTGGTCGAAGAAGCTCCTGTCGGGGATTCTGTTCGTTTCGTGCGCCACATCGGCGATCCTCTCGGGTTGTGACGAGGATCCATGCCCGTCGGGCCAGTGCGAGGGCACCAGCGGGAGTTGCCTGTCGTGCGATGAAGGTGCCTACTGCACGACGAGCCCGTCGGGGGTCTGCTCCACCCCGGTGGATGGAGTCTACTGCTGCACGGGCTCGGGAGGCGGGGGCAACGACGACGGATCCTGCACGTCCGGATACTGCTACACCGGCGTCGGCTGCTGCCCGACGAACGCCCCCTGGCAGGGTGGCAACAGCTGTTTCGCGACGAGCGACGACTGCCACGCCGCCGGATACAGCACCTGCTACGGCTGCTAGGCTCGGAGACCTCGACATCGACAACCGCAAGGGAACCTGAACCGGGTCCGGAAAGCGAGCGAGGGCTGCGGTCTACTTCCCCGGCTCGGAATCGCCGACCTCTTCCTCCTCGCCCTCCTCGTCGCTTCCGCAGTATTCGTTCACGTCCGCGAACCATTGATCGAAGCAGCCGTCGAAGTCCGTGTCCTCGCAGGCGTCGGTGTCGGCGTCGGTATCGGCGTCGCTGTCCGCGTCCGAGTCGGCGTCGGTGTCCCCGTCGACCGAGGCGGGATCGTCCCCGCAGGCCGAGCCGAAGGCCGGCATCCCGGCGAGCAGCAGCAGCACCGTCCATTTGCAGTTCATCATGTCGACCCTCCCACGTATTCGGCCCGCGGGCCGGTTTCAGGCGTTTCGTGCTTTGGACACGCCAGACCGTTCGATCATGCACCGGAATCGGCGCTGCCGATAGCCCCTTCCCCGGCGGGCCGGGCTTTGACATGCTCGGGACATGAAGACCCGCAAGAAGAAGAGACCCATTCCAAGACCCGGGCTGACCCTGGTCCTGGGCATCCACAACCACCAGCCCGCCGGCAACTTCGGCTTCGTGTTCGAGCGGGCGGTCCGCGAGTGCTACCGCCCGGTGGTCGACGCCGTGGCCGCGCATCCGGGCGTTCGCTTCGCGTTCCACTTCTCGGGGCCGCTGCTCGAGTGGCTGGCCGCGAACGACCCGGCGCTCCTGGCCGACGCACGGGCCCTGGTCGGCCGCGGACAGATCGAGGTGCTGGGCTCCGGGCTCGGAGAGCCGGTGCTCACCATGCTGCCGCCGAGGGACCTCGAGGCTCAGGTTCGCGGCATGGGCGATCTCTGCGCCGAGCTGCTCGGCGCGAGGCCCCGGGGCATCTGGCTCACCGAGCGGGTCTGGGAGCCGTCCCTGCCGGCTGCCCTCGAACCGCTGGGGGTCGAGTACACCTTCGTCGACGACCACCACTTCCACGCCGCGGGCTTCGTCCCGGGCGGCGTGGGCGGCTTCTACACCGCCACGCGCCACGGGCGCGCGGTCCGCGTCTTCCCCATCAGCGAGCGGCTGCGTTACCTGATCCCGTTCCGCCCGCTCGGCGAGGTCTTCGCCGCCCTCGAGGATCTCGCCCGCGCCGGTGCGCGCCGCGGCGGGCTCGTGCTCAGCTGTGTCGACGACGGCGAGAAGTTCGGGATGTGGCCGGGTACTGCCGAGTGGGTGTTCGAGAAGGGCTGGCTGGACGGGTTCCTCACCGGACTCGAGGAGCGGGTCGGCGGCATCGAGGGCGATCCCGGCATCGCCATCGCCACAGCCCTGCCAGGCGCGGTGGTGGATGCCGGAGAATCCGAAGGCCGCGCGGCTCTGCCCGCGGCCAGCTACCGCGAGCTGACCGAGTGGGCCCTGCCCGTGGCCGCCATCCGGCGGCGGGAGCGTCTCGCGGGCCTGCTGACCGAGGAGTCGCGGGAGCTCCTCGGCGGCGGGTTCTTCGACCAGTTCCAGGTCAAGTACGACGAGGCGGCCCGGCTCAGCGGGCGGATGCTGCACGCGAGCCGGCGCCTGGCCGCGGCCGAGGACGGGGCCGGCGTTCGCCTGCCCCCCATCCCCCTGACCCCCTTCCCTGCGAGGGAAGGGGGAGGAATAGCGCTTTCACCCCCCTTCCTCGCAGGAAGGGGGGACGGGGGGGTAGGGGATGACGCGAGGACGGCGCAGCTCGCTCAAGCCCGGCACGCGCTGCACCTGGCCCAGTGCAACGACGCCTACTGGCACGGCCTGTTCGGCGGCCTGTACCTGCCCTTCCTGCGCCAGGCGGCGCGGGCACGGCTGATCGAGGCCGAGCGCCTCGTCGATGGTGGGGCCGCAGGTGCAAGCGTTTCGCTCGCGGATCTGGATCTGGACGGCGAGGACGAGATCCTCGTGCGCACACCGGACCTCTTCCTGGCGCTGCGATCCCGGGACGGCGGGTGCGTGACCGTGCTGGAGGACCGCGGGCTCGGCCTGGCCCTCGACGACGTGCTCACCAGGCGCGAGGAGGCCTACCACGACCGGGTGACCGCGGCCCGCGCGGAGGACGACGGCGGTGGCGGGCCCGTGACCATCCACCACATCACCCGCAGCAAGGGCGCCGGGCTCGAATCGTACCTGCTGTACGATCGCTTCGCGCGGCTCTCAGGAAGACTGCGCGTGCTCGACGGACCGCCGGATCCCGAGCGGCTGCGCACCGGTGATCAGGACGACCTCGGAGCCGTGGCCGGTGCGCGGTTCACCGTGGAGCGGGCCGAGGCATCGCGGCGCGGAGCAGTGGCGGACCTGCGGGCCGCCCGCTGTGATCTCGGCGGCGGCGTCGCCGACGTGGTCAAGCGCTGGCGCGCGCCCGCCGCGGGCATGGGCTTCGAGCTGGAGATCGCGCTCCACCGCTGGCGAGGGAAGGCGCCCTCCCCGGACGTCCACCTCGACGTCGAGCTGGCCCTGACCCTCGACGCCCTGGACGAGGGGCGCGGCATCGCCCTCGGTCGACGCCGGGAGCTGCCGATCACCGGGCAGGAGCGGGCGCGGGGCCGCTCCGCCGCCATCGTCGACCGAGCCCGGGGCGCGACCTGGACCGCGCGGCTGGATCGCGCCGGCGCCCTGGCCGTCCACCCGATCGAGACCGTGTCCGTTTCCGAGGACGGCTTCGAGAAGATCTTCCAGGGGACGTCCCTGCACCTGGCCGTGCCCCTGCGCGAGTTGCTGGGAGGGGGAAGCCTGGTGCTGCGATTCCGGCGGATCGGGCCCTGATCATCCGCGGGGATGCTCCCCATCACCCCGACCCCCTTCCCTGCGAGGGAAGGGGGAGATCCGTTTTTTCTCCGAGCCCCCCTTCCTCGCAGGAAGGGGGGATGGGGGGTAGGGGCGACGGGACGGGAGCCGGGGCCGGGGGATGGGTTCCCCTCAGGGCAGGGTGATGATCGGCGAGACGACGTAGCGGTCGTGGACGGCCGTGTCGGTGGTGTAGCCGCTGGCCAGGGCGTTGGGCGAGCTGACCCAGTAGAAATCGCTGGTCGTCCAGTTGTAGGTCGAAGTGTTCAGGGGTCCGGTCACGGTGAACCAGCCCGCGGGCAGGGCCGGCTGGGTCACGCCGTCGAAGGTCTCCAGCCAGGCGCACGAGGACGGCTGGAACTCGAGGGGCGCGTCGGCGGCGACGCAGAGGTCGTCGATGCGCCAGTTCCCCGAGTTGGCCGCCCGGTAGTGGAACGAGAAGCGCACCTGCTGGCCGGACCACGCGCCGATGTCGAAGGCCAGCCCGTGGGTCCAGACCGCGTCCGAGGCCGGATTGTACATGGCGGTGGCGTCGCCGAGCACGGTCCAGGCCGGGTTGAGCGGGTTGGT
This sequence comes from uncultured Myxococcales bacterium, assembly GCA_964476305.1. GTDB lineage: Bacteria > Myxococcota_A > Polyangia > JAAYKL01 > JAAYKL01 > CAYZAI01. Next base: position 20,531 of record CAYZAI010000006.1, on the reverse strand, counting down.
GGACGAGCCCGGGCCGATCAGCACCTCGTGGGCGTCGTAGTTCGTCAGCCAGGAGCTCCGCTCCATGTAGTGGAGGCCCAGGGCCACCGGGGTCGGCGTGGAGATGTCCACCTCGAGGGTGTAGGGGCCGTGGTTCGTCGAGGCGTAGCCGTCGGCGATGACGTAGACGGTGGTCGCCTCGTCCGCGAGCCAGGAGACGCTCTCGACGGAGCTGCTCAGGGCGCTGTCGCTGCCGTCGAGGCAGGTGGCGCTGATCAGGGCGCAGTCCGTCACCAGGTAGAGCACGGCGTCGTAGTCGGGGTCGGGGTCCAGGGTGACCTCGAGCAGCTCGCCCGCCTCGAGGTCGACGACCCAGGCCTGGTCCGGGCCGGCGGCACCGGTGTAGCCCGTGCATTCCGCTGTGGTCGGCGCGTAGTCGTTGGTCAGGGTTGTGGTATCGCCCTGGTACGTGCCGGGGCCGGGCAGATCGATGGCCGCGGCACAGGTGTCGCCGCCGAGGGGCTGGCAGGCCCCGCCCGAGCAGCCGCCCGGGCAGGTCACGCACCACGCCGACGAGACGTCGTGGAAGCACAGCTCGTCGGTGCCGCAGTTGTCGATGATCACCGGCAGGTGCCACAGCAGGTTCGCGGTGCCGCAGTCCGCGCTGGCGCCCGTGCAGTACTGGTACTGCTCGCGGATCCGGGCGTCGCCACCGCACGCCGTGGACGAACAGGAATATTCGAAAGCGTACGGGATCGCACTGCACTGGTAGGTGCTGATCCGGAAGTGTCCCTGCGGGTCGCAGCACGGACCACTGGTGCAGTCCACATCGGTATCCGTGTCCGTGTCGGTGTCGGCGTCCGTGTCGGCGTCGGTGTCGGCGTCCGTGTCCGCGTCGGTGTCGGCGTCCGTGTCCGCGTCCGTGTCCGCGTCGGTGTCGGCGTCGGTGTCGGCGTCGGTGTCGGTGTCGGTGTCGGCGTCCGTGTCCGTGTCGGTGTCGGCGTCCGTGTCGGCGTCCGTGTCCGCATCCGTGTCCGCGTCGGAGTCCGCGTCGGAATCGG
>CAYZAI010000006.1:0-19391 GCA_964476305.1 uncultured Myxococcales bacterium | reverse complement strand
GTGTCGGCGTCCGTGTCCGCATCCGTGTCCGCGTCGGAGTCCGCGTCGGAATCGGCGTCCGTCCCTCCGAAGTCACAGCAGACCTGCTGGTTGGGGCAGGTCAGCCCCGAGAGGACTTCGCCGTCGTCGTTGAGGCACGCGGCGATGGAGCTCACGCAGTCCTGGGCGCAAGTGTAGTTCTCATTGGTACCCGTGTCGGTGTCTCCCGGTTCGAACGGCGTCGTGTCGGCCCCGTCGCACGCACCGAGCAACGCCGAAAGCGCGGCCGCGACGACAGTGATTCTGATGTGCATTCTATCGTCTCCCCTTTTGATGACCGTCTTCAGATGGTCGTATGCAATCGTACCAGACTTCATTCGAAGATGTGTATTCAATGGAAGTGGACGGACGTCCCTGTTCACTTCCCCTTGCAGCGGGGCAGGTTGGCGAAGGTCGTCTCGCCGGCGGCCTTGATCTCGTCCTCGGGCATGGTGCCGGTGAAGGCGAGGTCGTAGTACTTGAACCACCACGTCCGCGCGTCGGCGCAGCGGTCGAGCTGGGCCAGGCACATGGCGGCCATCATCACCACGCCCGCCACGGAGTTGCGCTGCTGCACGTTGGAGCGATCGACCCCGGCGAAGATCTTCTCGGCCTCGGTGGCGGCCGCGGTGCAACCGGCCGCGTCGGAGCGCTGCTGGGACTCCTGGATCCGCACCATCAGGGCCGAGGTCATGCCGGCCAGATCCTTCTGCTGCGAGACCGGGCACTTGCTGCGGGCCATGGTGTCCACGGTGAGGTCGATTTGCTCATCGGTGGACTTGCGCTCGATGTCCGCACTGGCCAGGTACTCGCGCATCAGCTTCTTGCCCTCGTCGCACTGACCGGCGCGCATCCGGCACTGGGCCTCCAGCCACATCGAGGCACGGCGGGACTGCGGCGAGTCCTCGAGGCCCCTGGCCCTCTCCAGGTCGTCCAGGCATCCCTGGCCGTCCCCGGCCGTCTCCTTGGCCGTCGCGCTGCGCCGAAGCTGGTAGGCCCGGGCCGCGGGGCTGTCGTCGTAGGGCGGCGGCGGATCATAGGGCGGGGCGATCCCCGCCGAGCCGGCGACACCGGGGGCCGGCGCGGTCGCGGTCTCGTCGATGGGCTGGAGCACCAGGCGGATGGGCACGCGGCAGCCGCGCTGGGCCTGGGTCTCGCAGCTCTCGAGGGAGCCGCCCTGCTTGAGGTTCGAGCTCTCGGACGACGTCGTCCCGCCCGCGCCGATCGATCCCTGCACGCCCACGTCGGCGCTGCCTTGGGCGCCCTTGTGGGACAGCAACTCGAAGGCGCCGAGGTTGTAGGCCGAGACGAAGTGGGTCGCTCCGGCGCAGCGGGGGTTGTCCGCGACGGCCGCGCGGACCACGGAGTCGCGGGTGGCCTGGACCACGCCGCTCACGTGGTAGCGCAGCTCCAGGCTCTGGCCCACCTTGACCGCGGCGCCGAAGCGGGCCGCGCCCAGGGGCAGCTTGGCCCACAGCTCGTCCTCGTCGTTCATCGAGAAGCTCTCCACCGTGCCGCTGGTGAACACGGGCTCGCGGTAGCGGCCGTAGCGGCCCGGGATGCCGCCGTCCGAGCAGCCGCGCAGAAGCTCGATGGCGCAGCCCTCGTACCGCACGAGCACCAGGTCGCGGGAGGCGTGGGCCTCGAAGGTGGCGAGGTCCGTGGCGTCCCACTCGACGACGAACGGACTGGTGTCGGTCTGCCCGCCGGCGCAGCGGCTGCGACCCACGGCCGTGTCGTCGAGCATCCTGTTCGGGCCCGATCCGGCCGGCGTGGTGTCGAAGTCGCGGGTGGCCTTGCAGCCGCCCAGCCCGATGACGACCAGGGCGGCGGTGACGGCGACTCTCATTTCGCGTCCCTCCTTATTCGCGGATGCCCCGCCAGCCTCGCAGCAAACCGCCCCCGCGGTCAACCGCGACACGCGGCGCAGGTCCTGGCACAGGGTGTGCCACGGGCCGAGGGCAACAAACGGCGGTCCGGCGAGGATCGGCGCGGATCGGGACGGTTGGCACGGAGCGTGCTATCTACTCAGGTGCGAAGACCGGACGGCAGGTTCCGGCGCAAGGAAAGGGAACGACGATGACAATGATGAAGCGTTTCTGGCTGGCGGCGATGGCGGGCGCGGCGGTGCTGCTCGGGGGGCTCGGGAGCGCGAGCGCCAACGACGGAACACCGTCGTGGATCCACGCGCTCGTTCAGGGCGGATCCGACATTGAGGTGACCCTGGCCATCGTGCAGGGCGGGGAGCCCGGGCTCTCGGACGAGTTCACCGTGACCCGGGACGGCCCCGAGGGGACCGCCATCGTCACGGAGGACGAGGAGTTCCAGCTCGGTGACGAGGTCGGGAGCGAGGGGCGCTGCCGCGGCTCGGTGGACCTCGAGTACTGCGCCGAGCACCAGGACGAGTGCCTCGATTGCGACGAGGACGGCGTGCTCGAGTGCAACACCTGGGGGGACGGGTGGTGCGACACGATCCTCTACTTCGAGCTGACCGACTGGTGCGTCCCGCCCGGAGACACTGAGTACCGGCTCACCGCCGATGGCTGGGAGTGGTACGACGACGAACTGTCGATCACCGTCGAGGAGTGGGAGGGCGAGTGCACGCCTCCCGGAGCGGGCGATGGCAGTGGCGGCTGCTCGGTGAGCGGCGCGGGGTCGCGATCCGGTGTCCCGGGCCCGCTATCCCTGGTCCTGCTCGCCCTGGCCGGGGCCTTCCTGGCCGCCCGGCGTTCCCGCCGCGACTGAACCTCCGCCTGGGCCTCCCATCCCTGGCCTCCATCCTCTGTTTTGCCTTCATCCGTGTCGGAGGTATCATAGGGAGAGGTACGAGGAAGATGGATATCACAATCGAGATGCTGCGTCGGAGACGAGAGGAGATCCTGGCCATCGCCGCCCGGTATGGCGTGAGGACCATCCGAGTCTTCGGTTCCATCGCCAGAGGTGACGCCAGTCCAGGCAGCGACGTCGATTTCGTGGTCGAGTTCGAACCGGGCCGCAGTCTGTTGGATCACGGTGGCCTGATCATGGATCTTCAAGACGCGCTGGGCTGCAAGGTGGACGTGGTCAGCGCTCGCGGCCTGCGCGATCGGATGCGCGCCCGGGTGGATGCCGAGTCGGTCGCGATATGAGACACGACGAGGACCGGCTGCGCGATGTCGTCGAAGAGGGGTGGGAGCGGGCATGAGCCGCGTCGTCGCGGGGGACGAGAACGAATCCCTCACCGTGGCGCAGATCAACCGCCGGGCGCGGACCCTGCTCGAGGACCGCTTCGCCGCCGTGTGGATCGAGGCCGAGGTGTCCGAAACCACCCGCGCCCGCTCCGGCCACGTCTACTTCACCCTGGCCGATCCGGACGGCAAGGCCCAGATCGGCGCGGTGATGTGGTCCGGCCCGGCCCTGCGCTACGGTGCCCGGATCGCGAAGGGCGCCCTCTTGCGCTGCCGCGGCCGGGTGACGATCTACGAGGCCCAGGGGCGCTACCAGGTCTCGGTCGATCGCGTCGAGGAGGCCGGAGCGGGCCTGCGTGCCAGGAAGCTCGCCGAGCTGCGCGAGCGGCTGACCGCCGAGGGCCTGTTCGCCCCGGAGCGGAAACGCCCCCTGCCGGCGGTGCCCCGCTGCGTGGGTGTGGTCACCTCCCGGGACGGGGCCGCCATCCGCGACATCGTGCAGGTGATCTCGCGCCGCTTCCCGGTGCGGCTGGTGCTGGCCCATGCCCAGGTCCAGGGCGAGGGCGCGGCGGCGTCCATCGTCGCGGCGCTGTCGCTCATCGGCCGGGTGCCGGAGATCGAGGTCGTGATCGTCGGCCGAGGGGGGGGCTCGGCCGAGGACCTGGACGCCTTCAACGCGGAGGACGTCGTGCGGGCCGTGGCCGCGCACCCGGTGCCGGTGATCAGCGCCGTGGGGCACGAGGTGGATGTCACCCTTTGCGATCTGGCCGCCGACCGGCGGGCCGCCACCCCCTCCGAGGCAGGGGAGCTGGCTGTCCCGGAGCTGGAGGCCCTGGCCGCGCGGCTCGACGACCGGGGGCGTGCGTTGACCGGGGCGATGCAGCGGCAGCTCGGGCAGGGGCGTGAGAGGCTCGCCACGGTCGGGGGGCGCCTGGCGACCCGGGACCCGCGGGTGCGGCTCGCGGCCGGGCGGAGCCGGCTGGAACGGGTGAGGGAGGCGCTGGCCCGCTGGCCAGCCCGGGTCGAGAGGTCCCGGGTGGCGTTGGCCAGCGTGGACGAGCGGCTGCGGCGCTGGCCCGGACCCGTCCTGGACCGGGCGCGGGGCGAGCTTCAGCGGCGGACCGCGGAGCTCCAGGCTCTGAGCCCACTGGGCAGCCTGGCCCGGGGCTATGCCGTGGCCCGGCGGCGGGACGACGGACGGGTCGTGCGGCGCGCCGCAGAGGCACCAGCCGGCACGGGGATCGAGGTGCTGCTCGGCAGCGGCAGGTTGGAGTGCCTGGTGGAGCGGGCCATTGGCGACGACGGAGGCGAAAGCGGATGAGCTACACCAGAGACGGGATCGTCGAGCGTGACAAGCGGCTGCTCTGGCACCCCTACACCTCGATGGGGCGCTACATCGCCGATGTGGACCCCGTCGTGGTGGAGCGGGCCGAGGGGATCTTCCTCTACGACAAGGACGGCTCGCGCCTGGCGGACGCCAGCAGTTCCTGGTGGGTCAACCTGCTGGGCCACGGCCACCCGCGGCTGGTGGAGGCACTGCGACGCCAGGCCGAGGCCTGTGCCCACTGTTCCCTCGCGGGCGTGACCCACGAGCCCGCGGTGCGCCTGGCCGAGAGGCTGCTGCCTCGGCTGGGGGACGCGTTCACCCGGCTGTTCTTCTCGGATGACGGCTCTACCGCGGTGGAGGTCGCCGTGCGCATGGCCTACCAGTACTGGCGCAACCTGGGCCAGCCGGCCAAGCAGCGGTTCGTGACCCTGACCGGTGCGTTTCACGGCGAGACCGTGGGCGCGGCCTCGGTCTCGGGCGTCGAGGTCTTCCACGAGGCCCTGGGCGGCCTGCTCTTCAACCGCGTGCTGCTGCCCAGCCCGGCCCGGGCGGCCATGGACGCCGAGCGCGGCCACGGCGACTGGCACGAGCAGGCCTTCGCCGCGGCGGCGGGGATCCTCGCCCGGGACGCCGGGAGGATCGCCGCGGTCATCGTCGAGCCACTGGTCCAGGGCGCGGCCGGGATGCTGATGTACCCGCCCGAGTACCTGGTGCGCCTGCGGGAGCTGACGAGCCGCCTCGACATCCTGCTGATCGCGGACGAGGTCTTCGTCGGCTACGGCCGCACGGGCACGTTCCTCGCCCACCACCAGGCCGGCATTCAGCCGGACCTCGTCTGCCTGGCCAAGGGCTTCACCGGCGGTGTGCTTCCGATGGCGGCCACGGCCACGACCAGCCGGATCTTCGACGCCTTCCTCGGCGGCGGGCCGGAGCGCACCCTGTGGTACGGCCACTCGTTCACGGGCAACCCCCTGGGCTGCGCCGTGGCCGGCGCGGTGCTCGATGTGCTCGACGAAGAGCGCGTGCTCGAGATGCTGCCCGAGCGCTGCGACGCCCTGCAGCGCGGCCTCGACCGGGTCGCGGAACACCCCTGGGTGCGCGACCCCCGCCGCACAGGGACCATCACCGCGTTCACGCTGATCTCGCCGGAGGACGACGGCACCCGCAGCGCCGACTACCTGGCCGAGACGGGCTGGCGCTTCGCCGCCGAGGCCCGCCGCCGGGGTGTGCTGCTGCGGCCGCTGGGGAACGTGGTCTACGTGCTCCTGCCGCTCACCGCCACGGTCCAGGAGATCGATGAGGTCTTCGACGCGGTGGCCTTGTCCCTGGCCACGACCTTCGATGGGAAATGAGGCCCGCATCCAGGTGGCTTCTGGTACGATGAGAAGAAGATTGCCGCGAGAAGGACCGGCGAAAGACAAAGGAGCACGCCATGAAGAACATCGCCGCCATCTTGAGCTTGTGGATCGGCCTGGGTGCGCTCACCGCAGGCTGCGGTGACGACGACGACGGGCTCGACAACGTCGGCCAGTCCTGCGAGGTGGCGGACGACTGCTACGCCGGCGTCGACCACGATCAGCTGTCCGGCGAGGTGATCTGCCTCGACGAGGTGAGCGGCGGCTACTGCACGCACCTGTGCGAGACGGACGCGGACTGCTGCGCCGCACCGGGGGAGTGCGACTTCGAGACGGATCTCGACGTCGTCTGCGCCCCGTTCCAGTCCACCGGCGAGAAGTACTGCTTCATCGCCTGCGAGGGGGAAGGCCAGGACGACGAGTACTGCCAGACCTGGGCCCACCCGGACTTCATCTGCCGGTCCACCGGCGGCGGCGACGAGAACCGCAAGGTCTGCGTCCCCTAGGGCCGAGGGCTCAACCGATCAGTTCGCGCGTGGCGGATTCCGGGTGCTCGAGATCGAAGCGCACCAGGGCCAGTTCCGGTCCGTCGTGTGCCCCGGTGAAGCAGTGGGTTCGGCCGAGGTCCTGGCGCCAGGCGCCGGTCAGCCGCGCCGACTCGTGGACGTGGCCGTGCAGGCTCACGAGAGGCTGCCTCGACTCGATGAAGCGGCGCACCGCGATGGAGCCCACGTGCACGTCCGCCGGTACCCCCTCGATCAACCTGCCGTCCAGGGCGGCGCGGTCCAGGGCGGTGCCGTGAGGCGGCGCATGGGCGAGCAGCACCGCCGCGGACAGATCGTCCTTACCGGCCAGGGCCGAGAGGTCACCGGCGATGGTGCCGTGGCGGGCATCCGAGGGATCGACCGGCACCGTGCGCAGGCCCTCCTCGGGGGAGACGCAGCCCGGGTCCACGAAGCGCGACACGTCGTAGCGTTCGAAGTCCTTCAGCGGGAAGGGCGTGGGCGGCACGCAGGCGTAGCCCAGCACCGGGTGCCCGAACAGGTCGGCGCGGCGCCCGTGGAGGTACTCGAACGCGCCCCGAGACTCGCCGGCCAGGAAGTCGACCTCCGCGGACCGGGGATCGTCGTTGCCCGGGATGAGCAGCACCCGCGGCCCGCCCGCGTCCATCCGTTCGCCGAGCTCGAGCAGGCGCGGCACCAGGAAGCCCGCGATGAACCCCTGCTCGGCCCAATCGCCGGCGCCCGCCGCATCGAACCCGCCGGGCAGCAGGTCGCCCCCGAGGAGCACCGCCGCCGGATGCTCGCGTTCGACGGCCGCGAACAGGGCCTCGTACCGCGGCCTCGAGCCGTGGAGGTCGCTGGCGAAGAGGCAGGGGATCATCGCGTCGGTTCCGGCCGGGCTCAGCCGGCACCGGTGTCGGCAGGCTGGCGGTCTTCGTCGCGCCGGCCCTCGTCTTCGTCTTCATCGTCGTCGCGATCGGCTTCGGCCACCGCGCTCGCGAGCATCTTGCGTATGGCGTCGGCCCGGTGCACCCGCTTCGGGTTCGCGGCGTAGAGCTTGGCCAGGACGGACCAGGCCTTGTGCCAGATCTCCGAACCCGTGGCCTCCTCGCCGAGCCGCCCGAGGAGGTTCCAGCAGACGCTCTCGAGGGTCCGATGGCGCTTCTGGGCCTGCAGGATTTCCTCGAGCTGGACGAGGGCCGTGGTACAGGCGGGGTCCTCGCGCAGGGCCCTCATGTAGAGGCCCGCGGCCACTCCCGGTCGCTTGAGCACGGCCAAGCTGACACCCGCCGCCGCGCAGTGGTGGGACGCCCGCTCCGCGGCGTCGTCGATGGTGGCGATCCTGGCCTCGATGCTGCGCAGGGCCTCCCGGGCCGGGCCGCCGCCGGCCGCCGGCTCGTCGAGCAGGCGGCGCAGCTCGGGGTCCGATCTCTCGTCCGGCAGGCAGCTGCGGCCCCGGGACAAGTGCCGGCCCCGGCTCACGCCGCGTGCGAAGCGCATGAGCAGCATCAGCAGGAACAGCACCGCGGCGACGACCAGGAGTCCTTTGACCATGGCGGCATAGTAGCGCCCCGAGCCGGCGAGTCAATTCACCTCACCGCGACATTCGGGGTCGCCGTCGATCGCCCGGGAGGAATGCCAGGCCGGGGCGATTCCCGCAGTGTTTCATTTTGATAGAAAAGAACCTTCATTTTGATTCCATTCTTGTCCTGTCATATGTAGAGTCAAATCCAAGTAGCTGAAAATGGGCCGGTTTCATCAGTGGCCCGAGAATTGCTTGCAATATCGCGGGGGGCTCGGTCGGTTTTCGAGCGGGCGCCGACGCGCCGGGAGCCTACCGCGCGGGGCTTCCACAAGGAGTGGCGAATTCTTGGGACCCCTCCTCGGGAAAAGCAGTGTTCCGTCACAGCGCCGCCGGCCATCGGTCGGAAAAGGCGGCGCCGCTTCGCACCCAGGCACCGAAGAGCCGCCGCTTCGCGCCGAGCTCTACAGCGTCAGCCAGCTCGAGCAGCACGCACGCGCACTGGCCGGGCGGCACGAGATCGGTCGTTCCCGCCACCACGCGGCGGACCGGCTGCTGCCTCGCCTCGACGCCAACGAAATCGCGCTTCGCGAGGCGCACACGCTGCTGACGGAGGCGGTGCAGCGCGGCCGGCGCATCACGCCGGCGGCAGAGTGGTTCGTCGACAACTACCACATCATCGAGGAACAGATCCGGACCGCGCGCCGCCACCTGCCGCACGGCTACAATCGCGAGCTGCCGCGGCTCGCCGAGGCCATTTTCACCGGGGTCCCGCGCGTCTACGATCTCGTTCTCGAGTTCGTCTCGCACTCACACGGGCGGCTCGACGTCGAGGGTTTGCGCGCATTCGTCACGTCGTACCAGTCGGTGAAGACACTGCGCCTCGGTGAGCTGTGGGCCGTCCCTATCATGTTGCGCCTGGCGCTGCTCGAGAACCTGCGCCGCGTGGTGGCGGTCGTGACCGCGGGCCGGCGCGATCGCGAGGCCGCCGGGGAGTGGGTCGAGCGGATGGTCGAGGTCGCCGCGAGCGAGCCCGCCCGGATCGTGCTCGTGCTGGCCGAGATGGTCGAGGAGAACCCGCCGCTCACCAACGCCTTCGCGGCCGAGCTGGCGGCCCGCCTCCAGGGCCTGGGGCCGGATCTGGTGTTTCCGTTGTCGTGGCTCGAGCAGCGGCTCGCGGAGCGCGGACAGACGGTGGAGCACGTCTTGCAACTGGTGAGCCAGAGCCAGGCCGCCGATCAGGTATCGATCGGCAACAGCATCGGCAGCCTGCGCCTGCTCGGAGCCACTGACTGGCGTGTCTTCGTCGAGGGGCTGAGCGCTGTCGAGCGCTGCCTCACCCGGGATCCGTCGGGCGTCTACCCGGCGATGGACTTTCTGACCCGCGACCGCTATCGCCACGTCGTCGAAGAGATCGCCAGGCGTAGCCCGCTCGCCGAGGACGAGGTCGCCGACGCGGCGGTGACCCTGGCGCGCGGCGGCACCTTGCGCCGTACCCATGTCGGCGCCTTCCTCGTCGGTGCGGGCCGCGGCGAGCTCGAGCGTGCCGTGCGCATGCGCCGGACGCCGCTCCTGCTCGTGCGTCGGCTGGCGCGCCGAATCAGCTTTCCGGCCTACGTCGTGTCGGTCGCCGCGATGACGGCCGTGGCCACCGGGGGCCTCGTGCAGCTGGCCCGCCCGTTCGGGCTGTCCGGACCGATGCTCGCGCTGGCGGCGGTGCTGCTCGCGATCACCACCAGCCAGTTCGCCATCGCGATCGTCAACTGGGTGACGGCGCTGCTCGCGCGCCCATGCACCCTGCCACGTCTCGACTTCTCCGCCGGCATCCCGGCGGACTGCCACACCGCGGTCGCGGTTCCGGCCCTGCTCACCGACGTCGCGGGGATCGACGCCCTTGTCGAGTCGCTCGAGGTCCGCTACCTCGCCAACCGTGACGACAACCTGTCCTTCGTGTTGCTCAGCGACTTTCGTGACGCCCCACGCGAGCACATGGATGACGACGAGGCACTGCTTCGGCGTGCGCAGGACGGCATCCTGAAGCTGAACGACAGGTACGGCAAGACCGGGAAGGCGACAGTCTTCACCCTCTTTCACCGCGCCCGCCGTTGGAACCCGAGCCAGGGCGTATGGATGGGCTGGGAACGGAAGCGCGGCAAGCTCGAGCAGTTCAACGAAGCACTGCGCGGCCGGCTCGACCACTTCGACACGATGGTCGGAGACGTCCAGCATCTTCGCGACGTCAAGTACGTCATCGTCCTCGACAGCGATACGCAGCTTCCGCGTGACTCGGCTCGGGAGCTGGCCGGCACGATGGCCCATCCGCTCAACCGGCCGCGCTACGACGCGCGTCTGGGCAGGGTGGTCGAGGGCCACGCCATTCTTCAGCCGCGCGTCGCCAGCACCATGGCCAGCGTGCGGCGCTCCGGATTCTCCCGCCTGTTCGCCGGTGAGCCGGGGATCGATCCTTACACCCGCGCGGTTTCCGACGTGTACCAGGACGTCTTCGACCAGGGCTCGTTCGTCGGCAAGGGGATCTACGACGTCGACGCGTTCCAGGAGGCCATCGGCGGCAAGCTGCCCGAGAACCGGATTCTCAGCCACGACCTGCTCGAGGGTGCGTATGCACGCGCCGGCCTGGCGAGCGACGTGCTCCTGTTCGAGGACCACCCCTCGGCCTACTCGGTCGAAGTCAGTCGTCGCCGGCGCTGGACGCGTGGCGACTGGCAGATCGCGGGCTGGCTGCGCAGCAGCGTCCCCGCTCGCGGCGGCGGCCGCGTGAAGAACCCGATTTCGCTGCTCTCCCAGTGGAAAATCCTCGACAACCTGCGCCGCAGCCTCGTGCCGGTGGCCTTGCTGGCGCTGCTCGTGTTCGGCTGGGCGATCTCCGGCTTGGCCGGCCCGGTCGCGCTGGTCGTGCTCTTGGTCCTGTTCCTGCCCGGTATCCTCGCCGCGGCAGCCGGGCTGGCGAATCGCCCCGGCGAACTGCCGTGGCGACGCCACATCAGCGAGATCGGCGCCGGGCTGGCGCTGTACCTGGGGCGAGAGGCCTTTGCGCTGGCCTGCCTGCCGTATGACGCGCTGGTCAGCGTGACCGCGATCCTGAGCACGGCGTTGCGGGTCCTCGTCACCGGGCGCCGGATGCTCGAATGGCGCACAGCCAGCGATGCGCAGCAAAGTGCCGTCTATGGCCTGGGCGGCGTGTACGGCTCGATGGGAGTCGCGCCGATCTTCGCGCTCGCGAGTGCGGCCCTGCTGATGGCCTGGCAGCGCGCGGCGCTGCCTGCGGCCGTGCCGATCCTGCTCGCCTGGGCGCTCGCGCCCGCGCTGGCCTGTTGGCTGAGTCGGCCGCGGACCGCCGGACGGCCTGCCCTCGGCGCGGCGGACGTCGCGTTTCTGCGGCGTGTCGCGCGCCGCACCTGGAGCTATTTCGAGACGTTCGTAGGGCCGCTCGACAATCACCTGCCTCCCGACAACTACCAGGAGGACCCGCCGCAGGGCGCGGCGCACCGCACCTCGCCGACCAACATCGCCCTGGCGCTCACCGCCAACCTCGCCGCCTACGATTTCGGCTATGTCTCGGCGGGCGAGGTGCTCGGGCGCAGCGAGCTGACACTGGCGTCGATGGAGCGCCTCCAGCGATACCACGGCCACTTCTTCAACTGGTACGACACGCGAACCCTCGAGCCGCTGCGGCCGATCTACGTGTCCACGGTCGACAGCGGCAACCTGGCGGGGCACCTGCTCACGCTGGCGGCCGGGCTCCACCAGATCGCCGGCCATCCGATCTTCCGCCAGGCCGTCTTCGCGGGCCTCGGTGACACCCTCGCGGTGCTTGCCGAGGTCGCGCCGGATACGGTGGACGTGCGTCGCGAGTTGGATCGACTGCGCGAGGCGCTCGGTGCCGCGCCGGGCACCCTGTCGGGCAGTCGGTTCGTCCTCGAACGGCTGAGAACGGGAGCCCTCGCACTCGAGAGCGTGGCCGAGGCGCGCACCGGGCGGGAGATGGACTCCTGGTTGAAAGCCTTCGAGGCGCAGGTCGACCGGGCGATCGGCGAGCTGTTCCGGATGGCGCCATGGCTGGAGCTGCTCACGGCACCCGCACCGGCCGGCCTGCAAGACGAGATGGCGCGGCTCGACGGGGCTCTCGGCCTCGGTGAAGCCACAGCGCTCGGGAGCAGCCTCGTGCCGGCCATCGATCGGGCGCGTACCGGGACCGATGATGCCAGCCACGATTTCCTCGACGAGCTGCGCCGCGCCGTGCTGCTCGGGGCGAGTCGCGCCGCCGAACGCATCGCCGAGTTGCACCAGCTCGCGGCGCGTGCCACCGATCTCGCCGATCCCGACCAGGAGTTCCTCTACAACCGCGACCGGCACCTGCTCGCCATCGGGTACAGCGTCAGCGACCACCGCCTCGACGTGAGCTTCTACGACCTGCTCGCCTCGGAGGCGCGCCTCGCCAGCTTCGTCGCGATTGCGCAGGGGAAGCTGCCCCAGGAACACTGGTTCAGCCTGGGACGGTTGCTCACGAACACGGGAGGGAAGCCGGTGCTCCTCTCGTGGAGCGGCTCGATGTTCGAGTACCTGATGCCGCTGCTCGTGATGCCGACCTACCACGGCACGATCCTCGACGAGACCTACCGCGGCGTGGTCGATCGCCAGATCCAGTACGGTCGCGAGAGAAAGGTCCCCTGGGGCTTCTCGGAGTCGGGCTACAACAAGACCGACGCGCACTTGAACTACCAGTACCGCTCGTTCGGTGTGCCCGGCCTCGGTTTCAAACGCGGCCTCGCCGAGGACCTGGTGATCGCGCCCTACGCCAGCGCCATGGCGCTGATGGTCGCCCCGGAGGATGCGTGCGAGAACCTGCGGCGGCTCGAGCGCGACGGCCGGCTCGGCCCCCACGGCTTCTACGAGGCCGTCGACTACACGCCCGCGCGCCTGCCTCGGGGCAAGGACAGTGTCACGGTGGCGTCCTACATGGCTCACCACCAGGGAATGACATTCCTGTCGCTGGACTACGTGCTGCTCGACCAGCCCATGCAACGGCGCTTCGCCGCCGATCCGGCGTTTAGCGCCACCGATCTGCTGCTGCAGGAGCGGGTGCCGCGCGCGGCCGCGATCTATCCGCACCCCGCCGAGGTCTCGGAAGCCGTCGAGGTCGCCGACGACGAAGGACAGAAGGTGCGTGTCTACGACACTCCGGGCACGCCCGCACCCCAGGTGCAACTGCTCTCCAACGGAACCTACCACGTGATGGTCACCAACGCTGGCGGCGGCTACAGCCGCTGGCGCGATCTCGCGGTCACCCGTTGGCTCGAGGATCCGACGTGCGACGACTGGGGCAGTTTCTGCTACCTGCGCGACGTCGCGACCGGGGACTTCTGGTCAGTTGCCCACCAGCCGGCATGCGTGCAGGCGGGGAGCTACGAGGCGATCTTCTCGTCGGACCGCGCCGAGTTCCGCCGCAGCGACGGCGATATCGACTCCCACGTCGAGATCGGCGTCTCGCCCGAGGACGACGTCGAGCTGCGCCGGGTCAGCCTCACCAATCGCGGGCGGAGCCCCCGTACCATCGAGCTGACCAGCTTCGCGGAGGTCGTCCTGGCCACGCCGGCCGCCGACGCCGCGCACCCGGCGCTCTCCAACCTGTTCGTGCAGACCGAGCTGGTGCGCCAGCGCCAGGCAGTCCTGTGCCGGCGCAGGCCGCGGTCGAAGACCGAGAAGCCGCCCTACATGCTGCATCTCATGACCGTGGCGGGCCGGCTCGCGGGCACGCCGTCCTACGAGACCGACCGCGCCGAGTTCATCGGTCGCGGTCGCTCGGTCGTCGATCCGCAGGCGATGCACCGTCCCGCGCTCACCGACAGCGAGGGCTCGGTGCTCGATCCGGTGGTCGCGATCCGCAACACCGTCGTCATCGGCCACGACGAGACGGTGCGCGTGAACATCATCACCGGGGTCTCCGAGACCCGCGAAGGCGCGCTCGGCCTGATCGAGAAGTACGGCGACAGCCACTCGGCCAATCGCGTTTTCGATCTGTCATGGACCCACTGCCAGGTGCTGCTGAGACGGCTCGACGCGACCGAGGCCGACAGTCAGCTCTACGAGCGGCTCGCCGGCCATATCCTCTACACGAACCCTCTCCTGCGCGCGCCGCGCAGCGTCATCGCCAGGAACCGGAAAGGACAGTCAGCGCTCTGGGCCTACTCGATCTCGGGAGATCTGCCCATCACGCTCGTGCGGATCACCGGCCACGAGCACCTGGAGCTCGTACGCCAGCTGGTGCAGGCCCACGCCTACTTCAGGCTCAAGGGCCTGGACACCGATCTCGTCATCTGGAACGAGGATCCGTCGGGCTACCGGCAGGTGCTGCACGAGGAGATCCTGGGCGTCATCGCCGCGCTCGGCGAGACCGGCCTGCTCGATCGGCCGGGAGGGATCTTCGTGCGCCGCACCGACCAGATCTCGGAGGAGGACAAGGTCCTGCTCCAGACGGCGGCGAGGATGGTTCTCGCGGACAGCGACGGCACGCTCGCCGAACAGCTGGGCCGGCGTCGCCCGGTCGAGCTGAAGCCGACGAGCTTCGCGGGCAGAGAGCAGCAGGTCGAGCCCGAAACGGATTCGGCCGCCCCTTTCCTGATCGAACGCCCCGACCTGACGGCGTGGAACGGGCGAGGCGGCTTCACACCCGATGGTCGCGAGTACGTGATTTGCACGACCGGCGAGACGCGAACCCCCGCGCCATGGGTCAACGTGCTGGCCAATCCCTATTTCGGAAGTGTCGTCAGCGAGAGCGGCGGCGCCTACACCTGGTGCGAGAACGCCCGCAACTACCGGCTCACGCCCTGGCACAACGATCCGGTCGGCGATCCCAGTGGCGAGGCCTTCTACCTGCGCGACGAGCACGACGGACACTTCTGGTCACCCACACCCCTGCCCGCCGGCGGCAGCGAGCCGTTCACCACGCGTCATGGCTTCGGCTACAGCGTCTTCGAGCACGCCGGTCACGGCATCGAGAGCGAGCTGCGCACCTTCGTGGCCACCGACGCGCCGGTCAAGTTCATGCTGTTCAAGCTCAGGAACCGTTCTGGCCGGCCGCGGCGGTTGTCCGTGACCGGGGTCTTCGAGCTGGTGCTGGGCGAGAGCCGGGCCGCCAACCTGCCGCACATCGTCACCGAGGTGGATCCGGGCAGTGGCGCGCTGTTCGCGCGAAATGCCTACTCGAGCGAGTTCTCCCGCCGCGTCGCCTTCCTCGACTGCAGCGAGGAGCAGCGGTCGAGGAGCGGAGATCGCCTCGAGATCGTTGGCCGCAACGGCTGTGCGGCTGCACCCGCGTGCATGGGAAACGAGTCGCTGTCCGGCCGCGTCGGCGCCGCATTCGATCCCTGCATGGCGATGCAGGCCATGATCGATCTGGACGACGGCCAGGAGCGCGAAATCGCATTCACCTTCGGCTCCGGGCTGGACCTCGGCGACGCGCGAACGCTCGTTCACCGCTTCCGCGGCGTGGGCTCTGCGCACGCCGCGCTCGAGGGCGTCTGGTCGTACTGGAACCGGACGCTCGGAGCGGTCAACGTGCAGACGCCCGATCCGTCGTTCAACTTCCTCGCCAACGGCTGGCTGCTGTACCAGGTGCTGGCCGCGCGGATGTGGGGCCGGAGCGGATTCTACCAGTCGGGCGGCGCGTTCGGCTTCCGCGACCAGCTGCAGGACGCGATGGCGCTGGTGCACGCCGAGCCGGCGTTGCTGCGCGAGCAGATCATCCGCGCGTCGGAGCGCCAGTTTCGCGAGGGCGACGTGCAGCACTGGTGGCACCCGCCGATGGGCCGTGGCGTGCGCACCCGCGTCTCCGACGACTACCTGTGGCTGCCCTTCGCGATCTGCCGCTACATCGGCACGGTCGGCGACACCGGTGTGCTCGACGAGCGGGCGTTCTTCCTCGAGGGCCGGCCCGTGAAGCCCGACGAGGACAGCTACTACGACCTGCCGTTGCGCTCCGAGGAGTCGGGCACGATCTACGAGCACTGCGTCCGCGCCATCGAGAACGGTCTGCGCTTCGGCGAGCACGGCCTGCCGCTCATGGGCAGCGGCGACTGGAACGACGGGATGAACCTGGTCGGCGACAAGGGCAGGGGCGAGAGCGTCTGGCTCGCCTTCTTCCTTTACGACGTCCTGGTGAACTTCGCCGGTGTCGCCAGGCTGAAGGGGGACGGGGTCTTCGCAGAGCGTTGCCTGGCCGAGGCGGCGACCCTCCAGGGCAACATCGAGGCTCACGGCTGGGACGGCTCCTGGTACCGGCGCGCCTACTTCGACAGCGGCGAGCCGCTCGGCTCCGCCAGTAACATCGACTGCCGGATCGACTCCCTGCCCCAGAGTTGGTCGATGCTGACACGGGCCGGCGATCCGGGGCGGGCGCGCGAGGCGATGGAGGCGGTCGACGAGCGGCTGGTGGACCGTGAGCTGGGGCTGATCCGGCTCTTCGATCCGCCCTTCGACAGCCAGGGCGCCGAGCCCGGCTACGTCAGGGGCTACGTCCCGGGTGTACGTGAGAACGGCGGGCAGTACACGCACGCGGCGGCCTGGGTGGTGATGGCGTTTGCCGCCGCCGGCGACGCCGAGCGCGCCTGGGAGCTCTTCGGGATGTTGAGCCCGCTGCACCACGGCGACGGCGAGACCGCCATCGCACGGTACAAGGTCGAGCCCTACGTGGTGGCCGCGGACGTCTACACCAACCCGCAGCACGCCGGGCGCGGCGGGTGGACCTGGTACACCGGCTCGGCCGGCTGGATCTACCGCCTGGCGCTCGAGTCGCTCCTCGGCGTGCGCCTCGAAGTCGACCACCTGAGGATAGAGCCGCTTCTACCGGCGGGCTGGGGGTCCTTCGACGTCCACTATCGCTACCGCACGACCGTCCACCACATCCACGTGCGCGGGCCGGCGGCCGGCGGCAAGGGAGTCACGCGCGTGGTCTGCGACGGGGTCCAGCAGCCGGATCGGACCATCCCGCTGCGCGACGACGGAGGCGAGCACAGGGCCGAGGTCTGGGTCGGCGACGAGCCGCGATCATAGATGGCCACGTGGGATCTCGCCGGCGCGCCTGCCGGATTTTTTCCCCGGAGGCGCTTCGCGGTATAATCGTACCGAAGAAAGGATGGGAACCAAGATGGCGAACAAGGACCAGAGCAAGAAGGCGCCCAAGCTGAACAAGCCCAAGCTCACGCCCAAGGAGAAGAAGGAGAAGAAGGCGCAGAAGCAGAAGGACAAGGCGAAGAACGCCCAGCCCTAGCGGCTGGCCTGGCTACCTCGTCTCCTTCCCGGCGGCGGGGTAGGGCCCGGCGTCCGAGAGCAGGTAGATCGCGAACGACGCCAGCCAGTGCTCGCCGCCGTAGCCGCTTCCCTCCATCAGGCCGAGGCCGTGCTCCGCGTGCAGCGCGGCGAGGCGCCCGAAGAGCTCGTGGCGGGGATCGCCTTCCGACAGGGCGCCTCCGATGCCGCGGTACGAGGCCGCGCGCTGGAGGGACAGCCCGATGAGGTGCCCGACCCGGGGATCCTCGGGATCGAGAACCGCGGGTGGCCGGCGCAGGGGCTCGAGAGACGGAGCGGCGAGATCCGGCAGGAAGCCGTCCAGCCAGGCCGCGAACTCGGGGCCGGAAAGCACGCGGCGCATCAGGTCCGCCTCCACCAGGCATGGCGAGACGAAATCCTCGCCGGAAGGTTCCCACCCTCCCGGGCAGTCGCGGTCCGCCAGGAAATAGTCCCGGGAGCGCGCCACCAGGATCCGTTCCAGCTCCGCGTCCCCCGCGACCCGGGCGTAGTCCAGGGCGTGGGTGAAGGCGTACGCCGTGGAGTTGTGGGTGCCGGCGCGCACGGGCACCGAAAGGATCCTCGTGTAGCCCGCAAACAGCTCGGAAAGCCTCGAGGCCAGTGGCTGAAGGGCATCGGCGAAGCGCCGACCATCCGGGTCGTTCCAGGTCAGCAGCTCGGCCTGCAGGCGCAACAGCCAGGCCCAGCCGTAGGGCCGCTCGAACAGGAGGTTGCCGGCCTCATCGAAACGCGAGACCTCCCGGGCGAGGGCCTCGGGCCGCAGCCGGCGATCGAGAACGGCGCGGATGTCGCTGGCGACCTCGATAGCGGGGAAGGTCTTGAGCACCCGGACCAGGGCCCAGTGCCCGTGGACCGCGGAGTGCCAGTCGAAGCAGCCGAAGAACGCCGGGTGGGACACCCGTGAGGCCACGACATCCCCGTCATCGGCGAGGACGTCGGAAGGCTTGTTCGGGTACTCGCGCTCGACACAGGCCAGGGAGAGCCGGGCGAAGGCCTCGGCCCGACCGGCGTCGAAGGCCGGCAGCTCCGGTCCGGGGAGCGTCGCGACGAGCTGCCGGAGGGGATCGGCAGAGGGCACCTCCGGTCCCTTCGCCTCGGCGTTCGTGGGGGCCTGCCGGTCCGCGGTGCAGCCCGCCGCCAGGGCGAGGCACAGCAGTGCCGGCAGCCTGGTCAATCGCGTTCCTCGTCGAGGATCAACCTCGCGACCTTGTGCCCGGAGAGCTGGGCCACCGAGACCCCGTGGAACGGCATGGTCCAGGCGCCCGCCAGGAACAGCCCCGGGATCGGTGTGGCGTTGGGCACGCGCATGTTCTGCTCCGGCGTTGACTCCCAGCCGTAGGGCACACCCATGTACTGGCTGGTGAAGCTCGCGATGGTACGCGGGGTCATACCCTCCTTGACCTCGATGTGCTCGCGCAGCCCGGGAAGGACCTCCTCGGCCATGTCGATCAGGGTCTCGACCATCAGCTCCTTGGTCTGCTCGTACCCGGCCCCGCGCTCGGGCCACGTCTCCATCGACGAATACGAGTTGAGCACCACCACGGACTTGCCCGGCGGCGCGTACGCTCCGGGATCGAGGTTCGAGTAGACAGTGATGCTCAGGGTCCCCTCCCGCCAGTTCCCCCCCATCATCGCCTCGTGCATGGCGTCCGCGTCGAGGCTCTTGAAGTAGAAAATCTCGTAGTCATCCACGCCGAAGAACGATGGCTCCACGTCGAGGCCGAGGTAGACTCCCACCAGCGAGTTGGAGGGCTTCATCGTCTCGAGCAGCTTCTGCGTCTCCCGAGGAGTGTGCTCCTCACCCACCAGTCGGTGGAAGGTCTGGAACGGATCCGCGTTGGAGACCACATACCGCGCCTCTATGGTCTCGCCCTCTGCGGTGACCACGCCGGTCACGCCCTTGCGGTCCACCAGGATCCGGTCGACCCGCGTCCCGGTGCGCAACTCGCCGCCGAGCTCCTCGATGCGGGCGCGGTAGGCGTCGGCCAGGGCCTGGGACGTGCCCTTGATCTGCCAGGCGCCGGCCGTGTGGTAGCTGTAGTTGGCCAGCAGGAACGTCGGCGCGTAGAGCCGTGAGGGTTGCGGGCCGTAGTAGGGCCAGAACGCGCCGAGCACGGCCTTGAGCTGCGGATCCTCGAAGAACTCGTCGAGCACCTGGGCCACGGTGTGCTTGTG
>CAYZAI010000005.1:20168-29369 GCA_964476305.1 uncultured Myxococcales bacterium | reverse complement strand
GGCCTGTGGTCGGGAGGACTGACCGCGAAGGGGCGCACGCTGGCCATGGTTGCGATTCTCCCGCTGCTGGCGGTGACGGCGCTGGTGATGCCCTTCCTCCTCGAGGTCACGCAGGGGATGCCGTTCTTCTTCCGGGCGCTGATCGCCGCGGCCATGTTGTTCCCGGTATCCTTCGTCATGGGCACGCCGTTGCCCTTTGCCATCGACCGGATCAAGCACGTCGCCGCCCCACAGCACGGGGCCATCGTCTTCGGGATCAACGGCGGCTTCGGTGCCGTCGCGACGCCGATCGCGATCTTCTCGTCCATGGAGTGGGGGTTCTTCCTCACGCTGATGGGTGCCATCGCCCTGTACGGGCTGGCCATCCTCTCCGCGGTCGTCGCCTCCCGCGGGAGCGCGGTACCCGACGCCGAGCAGACAGTCGCGCCGGCAGCCGCGCCAGGCTCATCCCCCGGTTGACGCACCGCCTGGGTTCCTCGCCTGCCGCGGGCGCACGAGCCGCAAGGCGGCGAGCGCGCCGGACACCGCGAGCAGCACGAGGAGCGTGTCGTAAGGGACGCGGTAGCGCGCCTCGCCGAAGTACATCGCCGCGGCGTAGACCATCGTGACGACGTGCAGACCGGCCAGTTCCAGAGCCGGGTCGTACCGGCGGACCGCCAGGCCGAGGCCGAACAGCGCCAGCGGGACCAGGCCGAAGAGGACCAGTGGTTCCCAGATGCTGAGCAGCGCTGTCCGCCAGGCGCTCCGTTCGGCGGACTCCCGCTCGACGGCGTGCCGTTCGATCATCGCCAGCTTCCGGGCCTGCTTCGATGACAGTCCGTCGCGCTCCAACTCCAGCCGGCGCTCCGCTCCGGCGTGGAGCCCGGCGTAGAGCGACGCGGAGCGCTCCGGCCAGATCCGGTTGCCGTGCGCGAGGAACCCGACGTTCCGCGCCAGGGTCCACAGCTTCTGGGCCACCGTCTTTCCGCCCCAGACGCGCTCGCGCTCCCGGTCGAGGGGCGCGGCGTCGGAGATGAAGCCCGGGACGTGGAAGGCCCCCTCGAAACCGTTGTCCGCGGTTCGGGCCGGCGGGTGGAAGGACCGCTTCTTCTCGGCCTCGATGGAATCGTAGTCCGTGGCCGCGAAGAACCGTCCGATGGCGGTGTTCCCGGAGATCAGGCCGAACTCGCCCATGAAGGAGTGGTAGCGCGCGGCGCTGAACACGACGACCGCAAGGATGGGCAAGGCGATCCACGCGAGCTGTCGCCAGTGGAATCCGGGGATCCGCCGGTGCCGGAGCGCAACCCAGGCCAGCCCCAGCATACCCGTCATCAGCAACTGGGGCCGGAAGGTGAAGCCCACGGCCATGGCGGCGCCCGCGAGCCAGGCTCCCCGGCCGGTCACTGCGTAGCGCAGCCACAGCCAGAAGCCGAGCGCGACGAGGCAGCTGAACGGCGTCTCGGAGGTGAAGTATCCGGTGAAGGAGATCAGCGGGTGCCACAGGACGAGCAGCGCGCCGACGATCAGCGGACCCCAAGGGCCGCGGAAGGCCAGGCGCGCGGCGAGCATCGCGGACGCGACCGCCGCCGCTCCCAACAGGGCCTGGACCACGGCCATCGCGGTGAAGTCGACACCGGCGAAGCTGTACGGGATGCGCGCCGGAAGATCCGGCGTGGCGAGGCCGAAGGCCCAGATCTGCAGAGCGTGCAGATAGTGGGTTCCGTAGGGGAAGAGCACCACGTCGAGCTCGCGGTAGCGGGAGACGTGCTGCTGGTCGAAGAGCAGCCAGACCGCCCGGTGGATGTAGGATCGCATGTCCGAAAAGATCGCCTCGCCCGGGGGCTGGACGGCGAGGACCCACCACAGGCGCACACCGAAGGCCAGCATCGAGACAGTGAGCAGCGCGAGGACGAAGGCGCACGGCGGATCCCGAAGGCATGTTCTCAGGCGCTGGGCGAGACCGGCCATGACGGGTGCGGCTAGCGCGGGGGCCCGGCGTCGGCTCGATCCGCACCCGCGTCGGGTCGTCCGGCCGGGGCCTGCGCCGGGCGGGTCGTCGGGGCCGACGACCTGGCAAACCAGTCCAGAAGGGCGATCTCGAGATCGAAGGCCGGCCGGTTGGCCGTCACCGGCTCCTCGCGGATGCAGTGCAGGGTGTGGGCCGAGAAGATCTTGCCCTGGACCACCAGCAGGATCTCGCCTGCTCGGGCGGAGAAGCGGGTGATCAGCGAAACGCGGCGTCCGCCTTCGATCCCGGCCTCGGCCAGGGGTTCGCCACCCAGGGTCCGGACGTCGAGCAGGTAGGGGGTGGCCTTGTCGTAGGATTTGGGCTGGATGTCCCGGCCCTTGCGCCCCTGGAACCCGGACTCCGTGTGGTCGAGGGCCGCGATCGGCCTTCCGGTCATGCCAAGCCCGTCGGCCACCAACCGGCCGTAGGCGCCAGCTACCATGGGGAATGCCTGGTTCGGCCCGCGCGCGAGATCCGCGAGCCGTACGGTCCCGGCGGGACCCTCGAAGGCCAGGTCCGGCAGGTAGCGAAGCAGGAGCTGGCGGCTGCCCCTGGTGAGGCGAGCGGCGTCGAGCAGCAGCAGCACGCGGCCGCCGCGGTCGAGGTGCCTGTCCACGTGGGCCAGCTCCCGCTCGGGGTAGGTCACGTCGGGATCCAGGAACCCGAGCACGTCGACCTCGTCGGCGAGGTCGAGCAGTCCCATGGCGAAGACGTCGGGCCGCCTCGTGAGGTTGTGGAAGAAACCGTAGAAGCCGTCCCGATCCCGAAGGCCGATGGTCCAGCCGGAGCGCTCCTGCTCGAAGCCCACGCGCACCCCGGCCGGCGGGGTTTCGCTGAAGCGCGGCTCGCCTTCCCGGTGCGCCAGCCACTGGAAGACGTTCAGGGCGAAGTGGCGGTTGTCGCCGACGCCCAACCACTGCGTGCCGAGCATGTTGTGGTCGCCCACCGCCACGAGCCTTCCCTTGCCGACCTCGACGGCCACGGCCACGGGGATGTCCGGGCCCTGGTACTCGCCCTCGTCGATGCGGTGGTTCGACGACTTCCTCGGCTTCCTGGTGACGTAGTTGCCGATGTCGATGTACCCGGTCTCGGACAGGAACGCGATGCCTCCCTTGGAGTCGACCGAGAACGGCCCGCCGCCCGAGGCGCTGATCATCCGCACGTTCTTCGTGATCCAGTGGTCGGCGAAGTCCCGCGTCTTCGTGATGTAGCCGCCCACGTCCATGGCATGGCGACCGATGCCCGTCTCCGAGGCGTAGGCCGGCAGCAGCTCGATGCCCAGCGGCTGGAGCAGCGGCCGCAGCACCTCCACGTTGTCGTAGGCGTTGTTGTGCTCGCCGACCACGAACACGCCGCCCCCGGCCTCGAGGAAGCGCCGGATCGCCTCCACCTCACCCGAGCGGAGCCTGGGCATCTCGCGGTCGGTCTTGCTGGACCCGGCGGTGATCGCCGTCGGCACGTTGAAGAACAGCACGTCGTGGGCGGCGAGCAGCTCGTGGGAAAGCTCCCCGTCGCGCGCCACCCGGTAGCGGCAGTCGTGCTCCAGCAGCGCGGACAGCATCCGCGACGTGCTCTGGGAGTGGGAGTAGCGGAATTCGTCGGCGTCCCACACCCCGTCCGCCGGGGCTTCGAGCTGGTGGATGGCGTCCACGAGGATCCGGGTCTGGCCCGCGCCGACCCAGGGATCCAGCAGCACCGGCGACGTCGTGGTCGGGTCGCCGCAGGCCGCGAGGAGCGGCAGGCACCAGAGGAGCGCACGGGTCGGAAGCTGGCTTTCGGATCGCGGCATCGTGTCCTTCTTTTCGCTTTTTCACCCGGGGGCGGTCCATGATAGGGTCTTCGTCCATGAGAGGTCAATCATCACAAACGGCGAGGCAATCGCGCGCGATCTTCGCGTGGATCCTTGGTTTGCTCGCGGTGGGCGCCTGCGGGCGCGAGGTGCCGTCCTTCGACGCGCCGCCGAGGCCCCGCGAGGGGCAGTTCACGATCTGCGGCGAGACCGGGCTGGACGGCAGGTTCGACGAGGTGATTCGCAAGGGCAGACCGGCCCGGCAGGAGGTGCGCCGCCCCCTCATCGGGCTGTACGACCTGCTCAAGAAGCCGGATCTGTTCCGCGACCGCAGCGCGTTGTTCGTCCCGCTGGCCGCCGGGCTGACCAGCGAGCCTTGCACCGACCGGGATCGCGAGGAGTGCCCGGGCCGCGCCGAGTGGGCTGACGGGTTGCACCAGGCCGGGGTCGATGCCGTGAGCCTGGCCGCACCGATCTTCGATGGACAGAGGGGCGACTCGCGGGAGAGGACCGCCGGGATCCTGTCCGCTGTCGGCATCTGCTCGGTCTGGGGAGACGACGGAAGGGCGCCCTGCATCCTCTCCATCGGTGAGAGGAAGGTGGCCGTGATGGCGTTGGCGGCCGGAGACGGCGCGGAAGACCGGGCGGCGCGGCTGACCGCGAAGGCCCGCGAGATCGCGGACGTCGTGCTCCTCTCCCTGGCTTTCGGCGCGAAGGATGGTCAGGAGTCGAGGCGGGAGCTCACCGGGCGGATCGACGCGGCGGCGAAGGCGGACGTCCTGGTCGCCCACCACCCCGGGCCGTTCGGCGGCGTCGAGCTTCGCGAAGGCAGAATCGTGGTGCACAACCCCGGGGCCCTGCTCAGCTTCGAGGAGCCCGACTCGGGCGCGGAGCTGGCCTTCTGCCATCGTCTCCACTTCGGCGCGGAGGGCATCGCCTGGCTCGAGGCGATCCCCGTGGTCATCGGCGAAAGGCGCTCGAGACAGGCCTTCCTGGAGGAGGCCGGCCGGGCGGTCGGTGCGCTGGTGACCCGCAGCCGGGATCTCGGGACGGACCTTCGCGACGAGTTCGGCCGGGGGATCCTGGACCTCGGACGATGACGGGACCGCGCCGGACGGCGGGGCGCGTCCTGCCCCTGGCGGCCGGCTGCCTGGTCGTCGCCGGCTGCGCGGGAGACTGTGCGGGGCGGGCAGGCGAGGACAGGGTCATCGTCGAAGCCGACCTCGAGACCCACACCATCGTCTACGGCGGGGACGTCACCCTCGGACGGCGGTTCAACGAGGCGCTTTTCGATGACAAGGACCGTGGCCGAGTCTTCGGCGACGTGGCGCCGCTGCTCGGCGGGGCGGACCTGGCGCTGGTCAACGCCGAGGGCGTGATCGCCCAGGGTGGACGCTTCAACGACAAGGGCGAGCCGCGGCCGTACCTGTTCCGCGCCCACCCGGCGGCCATCGACGTGCTGACCGGGGCGGGCATCGACCTGGTGACCGTCGGCAACAACCACGCACTGGACTACGGCCCCGCGGCGCTGACCGAGATGCTCGACCGGCTGTCCCTCGCGGGCATCGACTGGTTCGGCGGCGGCCACGACATGGCAGACGCCCGGCGTCCGGCCTACCGCAGGCTGGGGGACACGGTGGTGGCCCTCGTCGGTGCGGACTTCACGGTCTCGGCGAAGTATCGCGCCGGGAAGAAGCGGGCCGGGATCCTGTTCTATGACGCCTTCCGCGACGGGAGCCACGAGGACGAGATCGTCGCCGATTTGAAGAAGATCCACGATGAGGCGCGCCGCCACGCCCAGGTCGTGCTGCTCTCACCCCACTGGGGGGACAACATGGTCGACCGGCCGGCGCCCCACATTCGATCGCTGGCCCGGCGCCTGATCGACGTCGGGTACGACGGCATCCTCGGCCACTCGGCCCACGTCTTCCACGGCGTCGAGCTCATCGACGGCAAGCCCGTGATCTACGACGCCGGGAACCTCGTGGCCGACTTCGGCGGGGGCGGCCGCGTGCACCAGGCCCTGGCTTGGGAGGTGGAATTCAACCGGTCCGGGGTGACGCGGATCACCGGGTACCCGCTCAAGCTCGGGCGCAACCGCACGGACCTGGCCCAGGGCGAGCTGCGGGACGGGATCCTCGAGGATCTCGCCGGGTTCTCGCTCGAGCTGGGCACCAGGCTCGTTGTCGCGGACGGCGTGGCGCGCCTGGAGTGCGCCCCGGGGGGCGTGCGCGGGCCGGCGAAAGCGACGGATCCGCCGGCGCGGCCCAAGGCGGCGGGCATCCGGCTCGCGGCGAGCGACACGCTCATCGACGACCTGCCGCTGCTGGCGACACCTCTCGACGTGCGGTTCGAGGGTGGCGTGCGCCTGGTGGGCTACGAGCTGCTTCTGTCCGAGCTCCCGACGCCCAAGGCCGGGCAGGTGTTCGTGCTGTACCTCACGACCGACGAGCCCCTCGCGAAGTCGTACCACGTCGCGTTGGAGGGCCGGCGCAGCGTCGACGGCAAGCCCGCCGGGAAGAGCGCCGAGGCGCACCTGCCAGGCGACTGGCTGCTGCCGACAACGGAGTGGGTCCCGGGGAAGATCGTCCGGGACTGGACCCTGCTCCGCCTTACATTCGAGGGCTCCGGGACAGTGGACTTCTTCGCCGGGCTGACCCTGGGCGGGAAGGCGGTGGCCGCGTCCGGGCCGGACGGGAGGATCGACGGGGACAAGGTCCACCTGGGGCGGGCGGGGTACCGGCGCGGCGCGCCCGGCGTGTTCCAAGTGCTCGACGAGTACTTCGACGGCCTCGAGGGGGGGGGCAGGGACCGATGAGCCGACCCTGTCGGAGGTCCGTCCGCCATCTGCTCTCCGCCCTTCTCGTCGCGGGCCTCTGGATCGCGGGGTGCCGCCCGGATCCGATCTCCCCTGAAGCGGAGCGATCCGCGCCAGAGGGGCTCGCCACCCACCGCGTGGTCCTCGGCGGGGACGTGTTCCTCGGCCGGCGTCTGAACGAGGCGCTCCTGGACCCGCGGCAGAAGCGCAGCGTCTTCGCCGGCATCCGCGGGCGGCTGCGCGACGCGGATCTGGCCGTCGCCAACGGCGAGGGGGTGATCAGCAGCGGCGGCGTCTTCACCGACAAGGGCGAGGTTTCCTCCTACATGTACCGAGCGCATTCAGACGCTGCGGGCCTGCTGGCCGACGCGGGGATCGACGTGGTGCTGCTCGGCAACAACCACGCCCTCGACTACGGCCCGGCGGCCCTGGTCGAGACCTGCGAGCGGCTGCTGGCCGCGGGCCTCGACTATGCCGGGGGCGGGCGCGACCTGGCCGACGCCCGGCGCCCGGCCTACCGGCGCCTCGGCGACACGGTGGTCGCCGTGGTCGGGGCGGATCTGACCCGCACCCGCGGTTGGATGGCCGATTCGGGGCGGCCGGGGCTGCTCTCCTGGGACATGCGCCGCGCGGATCACGGCGAGGTGGCCCGGGAGCTTCTGACGGTGCTCGGCGAGGCGCGGCGCCACGCCCACGTGGTGATCTTGAGCCCCCACTGGGGCGAGAACTGGGAAAAGGAGCCGGCCCCCTGGCAGCGCGAGCTGGCGCGGGTGCTGATCCGCGGCGGCTACGACGCCATCGTCGGGCACTCGTCCCACCACTTCCACGGCGTCGAGGTCATCGAGGGTCGGCCCGTGATCTACGACGCGGGGAACCTGGTGCTCGACTACGGTGGCGGCAGCGAGTCGCACCAGAGCTTCCTGTGGGAGCTGGAGCTGACCCGCGCCGGCGCGATCCTGGCCCGGGGCCTGCCTTTGCGCCTGAGGCGCAACCAGGTGGCACCGGCGGAAGGGAAGCAAAGGGACGCGATGCTGGCCGAGCTGGCCCGGCGGTCCACTGCTCTCGGCACGGCCGTCGCCGTCGAGAGCGGCGAGGCCGTCGTGCGCTGCGCTCCCGGGGGAGTGCGCGGCCCCGAGGGGGCTCCCGAACCGCCGCGGCGGAAGGTCCCGGAGCGGATCGCCGAGGCCCCGGGGGACGCCGTCGTCACGAGCCTCCCCGCGGGCGTCCGGCCGGCGAGGGCGCGCTGGGCCGAGGGCGCCGAGCTGGTGGGCACCCGACTGCTGCTGGATGAGCTCGGCCCGGGCTCCGGGCAGTTCGTCGCGCTGTACTTCACGGCCGGGAAGCACCTGGACCGCGGCCTGCGGGTGCACCTCGAGGCCCGGCGACAGCGCGAGGGGGCGAAGCCGGAGGTGGCGAGATCGATCCACATCCCCGGGGACTGGATGCTGCCCGCGGATCGCTGGCCCCCGGGGGCCGTGGTCCAGGACTGGACCCTGCTCCAGCTGATGCGCTGGCCCTTCGGCGGCGAGGTGACCTTCCACGCGGGACTCAGCCTGGGCGGCAAGGTGCTGAAGCCCGCGGAGTCGTCCCTCCCCCTCGACGACCAGGGTCTTGCGCTCCTGGGTGCCGCCACCTACCGAAAGGGCGCCAGGCGCATGTTCGACGTCTGGGCCGACTTCCGGCGTTCCCGCTGAGCTCCCCCTTCGTTGCCTTGTCGGCAAAGCCGTGGGACAATCCGCGCGCCATGGGAGTCAAGCGCTGGATCGTGATGCTGTTCGTGCTGGCTCTCGTGGCCGGCTCCCTGGCCCTGCTCGTTCTCCAGTCCGGGGCGGACGAGGTCCTGATCGAGCAGGTGCTGCCCCGGATCGAGAAGCGGCTCGGCGTCGAAATCGAGTTCGAGGACGTCGACGTCTCCCTGACCGCGGCGGCCCTGCACCGGGTGACCGTCCGCCCCGCCGGGGGCACGGCGCCGCTGGTGACCATCGATCGTGTCGGCGTCGGTGTCCGCGTCGGGCCGCTGCTGCTCGGGGACATCGACCTGACAGGCGTCCGGCTCGAGGGGGTGGAGCTGGCGATCGGTGCCGGGGCCGGGGGCGCCTCCGTGGAGCAGTGGCGCGAGGTCGCCGGGCGGTTGCTGGACGGCGGCGGGGCCGCCCTCGGGAGTGGCTCGCACAGCGGTCTCGAAATCCACCTCGTCTCGGGCGGGCTCGCCGCGGAGCACGGCGGCTTCAAGGTGACGGCCTCCGGACTCTCCGGCTCATGGAGCCTCGGCGGTGGGGGGACGTTGACCGTCGACGGTCTGGATCTCTTCCATCATGGCAGGGCGCTCGTCACCGGGGCCACGGCCAAGGTGCTGGCCGGTGGGAACGGAGGGCGGCCCGGCGTCGGGCGGCTCACGGCGGAGATCGACCAGCCCGAGATCGAGTTGCCCGCCTCCCGGGAGGGCCTGACCGCGCTCGTGCGGGATGCCCACCGCGCCATCGGTGGGCTGATCGGATCGGACGAGGCCGGAACGGACGCCGGGGTCGATCCGGAGCCCGTCCCGCGGCGCCTCGGCGTCACCGCGGCCAGGGTCGCGTTCGTCGATCCCGCGGATCCCGGCCGTTT
>CAYZAI010000005.1:18332-20158 GCA_964476305.1 uncultured Myxococcales bacterium | reverse complement strand
GCAGAGGTTCCAGCTCGAGGACGTGCAAGGAGAGATCGCTGTCGGCGCGACCGTCCCGGACTCGGTGCGCGCCGAGGGACGCCTGCCCGGCACGGACGCGAGGTTCACCCTGGCGGCGCGGCGTTCCTCCGGCGACGACCCTCCGGTGGTGGAGCTGGAGGTGCCGGACCTGCCCCTCGGCGAGCTCGGACCGCTGCTGCCGGGCGGGACGATGGTGGTCTGGGGAGGGGCCTCGGCGGACGGGACCCTGGCCATCGAGCTGCCGGAGGGCGGGGACGAGATCGCCGCCCGCGGGCAGATCAACCTTTCGGGGCTGGGCTTTCGCCACGAGCGGATCGCCGCCGTGCCCATCGCCGGGGTGGATGTCGCCGCCGATTTCAAGATCACCTGGGACCGGCCCGGGAACCTGGTGCACATCGAGCGGCTGCTGATCTCCCGGGGCCGGGCCCACTTCACCCTGCGCGGGGACACGAGGACCGATCGGCTGGCCTTCGATTGCTGGCTCGACGTCCCGCCCACCTCCTGCCGGCATGTGCTCGGCGCGATCCCGCCGGAGCTGCGCACCGGTCCCGGGGAAGTGCAGCTCGACGGGACCTTCGGCCTCGATTTGAGGGTGTCCGTCGACGAGGAAGCCCCGAAGGAGACGGCGCTGGAAGTCGAGCTGAACAACCGCTGCCGGATCACGGACTTCGGGGCCCTGGCCTCGCCGAACCAGTACCGTCGGCCGTTCACGTACATGGCCTACGACGAGCGCGGCGAGCGCTACCGGATAGTCACCGGTCCGGGCACGGACCGCTGGACGCCGCTGGCCCGGATCTCGCCCTACCTCGTGGAGGCCGCGCTCACCACCGAGGACGGGAAGTTCCGCTCCCATGCCGGGGTGACCGTGCCCGAGCTGCGTCGGGCCATCGAGCTCAACCTGCAGAAGAGCTCCCTGACCCACGGCGCCAGCACCATCACCATGCAGCTCGCCAAGAACCTCTTCCTTTCCCGCGACCGTACCCTGGAGCGAAAGCTGCAGGAGCTGTTCTACGTCTGGTACCTCGAGTCGTTCTTCAGCAAGGACGAGATCCTCGAGATGTATTTCAACATCGTGGAGTTCGGCCTGTCTGTCTATGGGATCCAGGAGGCTGCCGCGCACTACTTCGGCCGCGAGCCCCACGAGCTGAACCTGGCGGAGTCGGTGTTCCTGATCAAGCTGCTGCCCAGCCCGGTGATTCGTTCCACGACCTATGAGCGCGGCGAGGTCTCGGAGCGCAAGATGACGTCCCTGCACCGGGTGATGCGGACCATGCGCGCCAGGGGGCGGATCACCGAGGCCGAGCTGCAGGAGGGCCTCGCCCAGGTCATCGAGTTCCACCGCGAGGGCGACCCCCTGCCGCCCCCGCGCATCCCGCCCGAGCGCGACGGCTTCCGCCTCTCGCCTTCGGGCGAGTACGGCGACTACGAGCCCGAGGAAGCGGAAGCCAGCACATGGGAGTCCGAGGCGCCATGAGATCGAAACGATGCATTCGCCAATAGGGATAGGATGGGAGTTGGAGGGCTCGATGGGTTCCAGAACAACGAAAGGGAGAACTGGCAAATGAAAGAGAAATGGATCCTCACCTCAATCTGCTCGATGGCGCTCGTTCTCGGTGTCTTTGCCTGCGGGGACGACGACGACAACGACGACGGGACGGGCACGGACGCGGACACGGACGCGGACACGGACGCCGACACGGACGCCGATACAGACGGGGACTCCGACGGGGATTCGGACGCGGACACGGATGCGGACACGGACGCGGACAGCGACGTCTCCTGCGATTCCGAGCCGACCACCTGCG
>CAYZAI010000005.1:0-18232 GCA_964476305.1 uncultured Myxococcales bacterium | reverse complement strand
GCGGACACGGACGCGGACAGCGACGTCTCCTGCGATTCCGAGCCGACCACCTGCGAGGACATCGGCGCCACGTCGGACGAGCAGCTCTTCGGGTGCTGCTTCGAAAACGCGGTCTACTATTGCGTCTATGGCGTGCTGGATTCCATCGACTGCACAGAGGACGAGGCGACCTGCGGGTACAACGAGATCTCGGACATCATGGGTTGCCTCCAACAGGGCTAGAAAGAGCGGGTTTCACTCCCGGAAGTCCGGGGGATCGGGCATGTCGTCCACGCTCTTGCCGCCGAAGGAGACCGCGCTAACCGGCTTCAGCTCGGTGGCGACGAACAGCTCGTAGGCGGCGCGGATGCGGGCGAAGGCCTCCGGCTCTTCCGTCTCGAGGGATTCGCCCCGCTCGTAGTCGTCCGTCAGGCGGTACAGCCGCCAGCCGCCGATGTCCGGCAGGTGGTGGAGCTTCCAGCCCCGATCGATGAAGATCCGGCGCGCCTCGTAATAGTTCTGTCGCGGCTGGTCCGCCACGATCGGCCGCGCGGGCAACTCCTGGCCCGGGACCCAGTCCGGCAGCAGGCTGCGGCCGAAGGAAGGCCCCGGCGGCTCCACCCCGAACAGGTCGAGCAGCGTGGGGAAGAGGTCGATCAGGCTCGTCTGCCGCGCGATGCGCCTGGCCGGGATCCCGGGACCGACCACCACCAGCGGCACGCGGATGATCTCCTCCCACAGCTCCTTGCCGTGGGTCAGGCGGCCATGCTCGCCGAAGGCCTCGCCGTGATCGGCGGTGAGCACCACCAGCGTGCGACTCGCGGCCGGGCTCTTCGCGATCGCGTCCAGCACCCGGCCCACGTGGTGGTCGGTGAACAGCAGCTCGTGGTCGTACATCGCGCGCCGGTCGCTCCCGAAGCGCTTGAACCCCGGGTGCTCGAGGTACTCCTTGTGCGGATCCATGAAGTGCATCCAGAGCCAGAAGCGCCCCGCCGTGTTCTCCTCGTCGGCCAGCCACTTCACGGCCTGGGCCGCGACCATGTGCGAGTTGACCTTCGAGTCGATGTGCCCCGGCCCGGAGGGCTCGCCGCCCACGGTCCGCCAGGACTGGAAGCCCTGGTTCCAGCCGAAGTAGGGCTCGAACAGGAAGTGGCTGAGGATCGCGGCGCAGCGCACCCGCTCGCCGCAGATCAGCTCCGCGGCGAAGGTCTCCCTGCCCGAGTATCGCGCCTCGTGGCGGTCGTTGCGCCGAAGCTCCGAGGCCCACTTCCCGGTCATCAGCGGCGGCACCGCCTGGGCCGTGTACGAGCCCAGGGCGTAGGCCCGCTCGTAGACCGTGCCCCGGGCGGCGACTTCGTCGATGCGCGGCGTGACCGCCCGCTCGTAGCCCATGAAGCCCGCCGCGTCCCAGCGCCAGGCGTCGATGGTGATCAGCACCAGGGAGAGATGCTCGGGCAGGACGGGGCGCGCCAGCTCGGGGGCGGGCTCCGGCCCGCCGTCCGGCCCGCCGTCGGACCCGGCACCGGCCGCGGCCTTCAGCTCGGCGAGCCGCAGGTCGCCCCCGGAACAGTCCTGGTCGACGCCGTCGTCCGGGATCTCCCTGGCGCCCGGGTGGATCGCCGGATCGCGATCGTCGCAGTCCCTGCCGCCCATCCAGCGGGAGTGGCCGTCCCGATCCCGGTCGCCGAGCCGCCTGGCCAGGCGGGCCTCGAGCCCCCCCAGGCCGCCGGCGTCGTCCACCCGGTCGAGGGCGGCGGTGTCGTGGCGGGCCACGGCGTCGGCCCAGACGGGGCCCAGGGCCGAGGCGGCCAGGCACAGCACGGCCAGGAGAGGCAAGGCGCGCCGGCCCCGGGTGGGCCGCGCCAGGATCGGGATCAGCAGCGCCGCGGCCACCGCTCCCATGGCCGCCAGGGTCACGAGCGGCCCGGCGTTCAACCCGTCCTTGCGCAGGAGGCCGAGGAACCCCAGGGCGCCCCGGGCGTCCGGGCCGGCGGCGAGGGGCGGGATCGCCAGGACCGCCCAGATCGCCGCGACGAGGGCCAGCGCGAGGGCCGGCCGGCGCAGGGCCCCGGGCAGCCGGGCGATGGCGCGCGCGGCGGGACCGGTGAGGCGGCGCAGCACCAGGGCGAAGAGGGTGAACAGCGCTGTCAGCGACGCGATCAGCGCGAGGGCCGCGAGGCCGGCGTGGTGGAAGCCCGCGAGGAAGAACAGGATCGCGCGATAGGTGAGGGCGAGCAGCACCAGGGCGCCCAGGCCCCAGGCCAGGATCCTGCCGGACGTGCCCGGCGCGTCCGGGACCAGGATCGCACGCAGCCAGTCCGCGGGGCGCGAGCCCGGGGGCAGCAGGCCGCGCAGGATCACGAGGCCGAGCCCCACGGCCACGCCCGCGGGAAGCGCGAGCCCCAGGATCAGGGCGAAGGCCCCCGGCCAGGATGTGTCCGTGGAGGCGAACAGGGGCTCGACAACGGCCAGGATCAAGGCTCCCGCCGCTCCGGCGACGACTCCCGCGCTGGCGGTCCGCAGCATTGGCGGCACCCTACCACGGCCG
Organism: uncultured Myxococcales bacterium; assembly: GCA_964476305.1. Classification (GTDB taxonomy): domain Bacteria; phylum Myxococcota_A; class Polyangia; order JAAYKL01; family JAAYKL01; genus CAYZAI01. The sequence goes on along the minus strand of CAYZAI010000005.1, from coordinate 15,705 downwards.
GCCCGTCCCCGTCGATGGCGGGAAGCCGGTGGCGAAGCCCGCTTGCCGCGTTCCACCCGGTGAGCCATACTCGCAGCCGTGCCGTCGCTCTCCCAGGATACCAGCCCGGAAGCGGAGCGCTTCCAGATCGGGTTGTTGCGACAGGCGACGCCGGCGCGCCGCTTCAGTGCCGCGAGGAGCCTGACCGCGCTGACCATCGCCCTGGCGCTCAAGGCGATCCGCGACACCATGCCGGGCGAGCCGGACGAGCACCGGGTTCTGGCGAGGTTCGTCGCGATCCACCACGGCGAGGAGCTCGCGTCGGCCCTGCTTCGCCACCTGGCGCGGAGGGCCGGTTGAATCGAGCCGACATCCTCGACGCGCTGACCCCCGTCGTGGAGGTGTTCGAGCGCCTGCGGGTCCGCCATCACATCGGTGGCTCGGTCGCGAGTTCCGCGCTCGGCGTGGCCCGGGCCACGCTGGACGTGGACCTCGTCGCGGATCTCGCGAGATCGCAGGTCGCTCCCTTCGTCGCGGCCCTGGAGGAGGACTACTATGTAGACGAGGCGGCCGTTCGTGAGGCGGTGGACCGCCGGGCGTCCTTCAACCTGATCCATCTCGCGACCATGGTGAAGGTGGACGTGTTCGTGCTGAAGGATCGCCCGTACGATGTCGAGGCGTTTTCGAGGATGCGCTCCGAGGTCCTGGAGGAGAGTGATGGCGCCCGGGCGTTCTTCCTCGCCTCGGCGGAAGATACGATCCTGAACAAGCTGGAATGGTACGAGATGGGGGGGAGGGTCGCGGACAGGCAGTGGCGAGACGTCCTCGGGGTCATGAAGGTCCAGTGGGGGCGGCTCGATCTCGAATACCTGAGGCGCTGGGCGAAGTCCCTGGGCCTCCTCGACCTGCTGGAGAGCGCCATCCGGGAGGCGCAGTAGCCCAGCCCACCCGTATGATCTTCCCCATGGCGGGGCGGTAGGCGGTCCGTGATATGGATCGAATCCCGAAACGGCGCGGGACGCCGGCAGCAGCGCAAACGCGAGGGAGGTCCAAGATGAGCTTCGAAACCGTCAAGTACGAGGCATGCGAGGGGATCGCCACGATCACGATCAACCGGCCGGAAGTGCTGAATGCCCTGAACATCCAGGTGCTCGAGGATCTGCTTCGCGCCATCGGGATGGCCAGCGGCGACGACGCGGTCAAGGTCGCGATCCTCACCGGCGAGGGCCGCAGCTTCGTCGCCGGCGCGGACATCGCCCAGATGAAGGGCTTCGGCACCCTCGACGGCCTGCGCTTCGGCGACCTCGGCCACGCGGTGCTCCAGGGCTTCGAGACCATGGACAAGCCCATCATCGCCGCGGTCAACGGCTTCGCCCTGGGCGGCGGCACCGAGCTCTCCCTGGGCTGCGACTTCGTCTACGCCTCGTCCAAGGCCAAGTTCGGCCAGCCCGAGGTCAACCTGGGCATCATCCCGGGCTTCGGCGGCACCCAGCGGCTCGCCCGCACCGTGGGCATGAACAAGGCCCGGGAGCTGATCTACACCGGCGCGGTCATCGACGCCGAGGAGGCGCGGCGCATCGGCCTCGTGGCCGAGGTCTTCGCTCCGGAAGAGCTGATGGAAAAGGTCCGGGAGCGGGCCCGGACCATCATGGCCAAGGGACCGCTGGCCCTGGCCGCGGCCAAGCGCGTGATGAACAAGGGCGTGGATCTCTCCTTGGACGCGGCCCTCGAGCTCGAAAAACAGGCATTCTCGGCCCTGTTCGGCACCGAGGACCAGAAGGAGGGCATGGGCGCCTTCGTCGAGAAGCGCGCCGCGGAGTTCAAGAACCGCTGATCCGGATCATGCGGGCCCCGGGCCCGCCGAGGTACGATGGCGACGACAGCCGGGGCCGCGAGCCCGCCGGCGGCGGAGGTGAGCCATGAAGTTCGATCTGACCGAAGAGCAGCTGATGGTGCGGGACACGGCGCGGGACTTCGCGGTGCGGGAGCTCGACCCCATCGCGGCCGGGCTCGACGCGGAAGGGACGTTCCCGGCCGACAAGGTGGCGATGCTCGGGGAGCTGGGCCTGATGGGCGTGGCGATCCCCGAGGAGCTGGGCGGCGGCGGCATGGACTACGTCTCGTACGTTCTGGCCATGGAGGAGATCTCACGGGCCTGCGCCGGCACCGGCGTGATCATGAGCGTCAACAACTCCCTGGTCTGCGACCCGCTGAGCAAGTTCTGCACGGCGGAGCAGAAGAAGGAGTTCCTGGTGCCCCTGGCTTCGGGGAAGAAGCTCGGCTGCTTCGCCTTGACAGAGCCGTCGGCCGGCTCGGACCCGGCCGGGATGAAGACCACGGCCAGGCTCGACGGCGACACCTGGGTGCTGAACGGCGAGAAGAACTTCATCACCAACGCGCCCAACTCCCAGATGGCCGTCGTCTTCGCCTACACCGACAAGGCGGCCAAGCACCGCGGCATCTCGGCCTTCGTCGTGCCCATGGACGGACCCGGCGTGAGCTGCGGCCCCAAGGAGCACAAGCTCGGCATCCGCGCCTCCCATTCCAGCTCGATTTTCTTCGAGGATGCGCGCATCCCCCAAGGCAACATCCTCGGCGAGCCCGGCATGGGCTTCAAGGTGGCCATGACCACCCTCGACGCGGGGCGCATCGGCATCGCGGCCCAGGCCCTGGGCATCGCCCGGGCCGCCCTCGAGGAGGCCGTCGTCTTCGCCAAGGAGCGCCAGTCTTTCGGCAAGGTCATCGGCCAGCACCAGGCGATCCAGTTCATGCTGGCGGACATGGCCACGCGGCTCGACGCGGCGCGGCTGCTCACGCTGCACGCGGCGTGGCTCAAGGACGCCGGCCAGCGCTTCTCGCAGCAGTCGGCGATGTGCAAGCTCTACGCGGCCGAGGCCGCGACCTTCGTCGCCCACAAGGCGATCCAGATCCATGGGGGCTATGGCTACACGACGGAGTACGGCGCCGAGCGCCACTACCGCGACGCGCGCATCACCGAGATCTACGAGGGTACCTCCGAGATCCAGCGGATCGTGATCGCCAGCAACCTGCTCAAGAACGCCTGAGCCGGGGCCCGCCCCGCCGCCGCCCGGTTTTCACTTATTGTGGTTTGCGATTCGTGTGCTTATACTATGGTTGTGGCGCGCAGCGGAGGGACTGCCGGTTATGACCGTATTCAATTCCGCTCTGACAAGAACCGCACCCATCCTGGCCGCCGGACTGCTCGCGGCCTGCGCGTTTGCCGAGCGCTTCGGCGTGGATGGGGACGATGATGTGCTCCCGGACCAGGGGTGTTCCGCGAATTCCGATTGCCACGACGGCAACCCGCTGACCACGGACCTGTGCGGTGCCGACGGGGTTTGCGTCTACCCGGTGGTATCGCCCGACACGGATCCCCCCTCGACCGATCCCGTCGATTCCTGCGTCATCGACGAGGAGATCGGCGACACCTCCCAGGTGACCCTCGCGCTCGACGCGGTCTGGGGCTCCTTGACCCACACCCTGCCCCTGGTACAGGGACGGGTCGTCCACCTGGCCCTGCGCGACCGGCAACAGCTGCGGATCCTGCCCGCGGACAAGCCCGACGACGGGCTGATGATGGTGCTCCTCTCCGGTTGCGCGAACGCGGCCGTGAACCGCCTGGCCTGGGGCGGGGACGTCGTGTCCCCCTACCTGGACGCGGGCGACTACTACCTCGCGGTGTTCTCTTCGATTCCGCGGACCGTGGTCCTCGACCTGCGCTATCTCGAGCCGGTCACCTGTGACGGGGCCGGGTCCCTCCATGAGGGCGAGACCGTGGGCACCGTGGACGGCCGGGGCGACGGCTTCTCCGGGAGCTGCATGCCGGAGGGCGCGACGGGCCTGCGGGGCGAGAACGTGTACACCTTCGGAGTCCCCGGGGGCGACACCCGCGACCTGCTGGTCTACCTGTTCTCGGAAGGGGACCAGCTCGGCCACTACGTCTTCCTGCGCCGGGGCTGCGGCGGCGAGGACGCGGTCGAGGTCGGCTGCGAGAGTCAGGGCACCGATATCCTGTCCGGGACCGGCAACCGCAACGGGACGGTCGTCACGCTCCAGGCGGACGGGCTCGACCCGGGCGCCTACTATCTGTTCGTGGACGCGGCGATCCCGGACGCCTTCGAGCTCGGCGAATACCGCCTTGAAACGTACTTCTTCTCCCAGCGCTAGGGGCGGGCGGCCGGCGGGACGAAACGACCCAACCGTTCCCGGCTCGTTGCCAAAATGGCAAAACGGCTGGGCTCCCCAGTCACCTGCCGGCTTGCGTTCCGTGCTCGCCAAGTGGTTCGGTTCTTGCTAAAGAAAATAGCCATGGAAAAGAAGCTACCTATCCGCCCATTGACAATGATAGTCGCGGCCCTCGCCTTGGCCGTGCCGGGTCTGGCCTCGGCCCTCACGGTCGAGGTGACCGCCCGCGGGGACAACGACTGGGATCTTTCCCCCGACTCGAACACCGAAATCAACATGGCCGACTGTCTCGCCAACGTGAAGTTCACCTACACGATCACCGTGGACTCTTCGGAATCGACCTCGGGCCGGCATTTTTACGTTTACAAGGGCTCGAGTTGCGACACGACGCCCACGGGCTGCACCCTCCTGCTCGAGAACGCCGCTGCTGACTTGACGTTCCAGCTCACCGTCAGCGACATTCTCGGCGCGGACACGGATTGCGAGACCGGGTCGTCGGATGCGTCGATCTGGGTCGGGCTGCTGACGGAAGAGGACCAGCCCTACGGCGAGGAGGGGGGGTACTGGGTCGTCGAGGGGCTGGCCATGAGCTCGGATTTCGACGGCCCCGGGGTCGCGCCCACCGAGATCGATGCGGTCTCCGGCGACGGCAAGGTCCAGGTGTCCTGGACCGAGCCCGATGACACCGCCGGCCTCGGCGGATACCGGGTGTTCTACTGGAACGGCACCGGCTCGTCGGACGCGGACGCGGACGCCGACACCGACGCCGACGCGGACGCCGACGCGGACGCCGACGCGGACGCCGACACCGACGCGGATACCGACGCGGACACCGACGCGGACACCGACACCAGCGTGGACGCGGGCGTGGTCCACTGGCCGGAGGGACCCAAGGTGCCTTACGCCGACGGGGACGAGGACGGTGGCACGGCTCCCGAGTGCCCCACCGGCGGCCCCTCGGCGGGCGGCCAGTACGACCCGGCCTGGGTCACGGGCCACAAGGACATCGATGTGGGCGTGAGCTCGGCCAGCGTCACGGGCCTGTCCAACGGCACGGCCTATCTCTTTGCCGTTGTTTCCCTCGACGATTTCAACAACCCCTCGCCCATCTCCGAGGTGGTCTGCGCCTTCCCCGAGCTGACCAGCAACTTCCTCGACGACTACACCGGGGCCGGGGGCAAGGGCGAGGGCCACTTCTGCTTCGTCGCCACCGCGGCCTTTGGCTCGTACGATCACCCGGTGGTGCGCGTGCTCAGGCGGTTCCGCGACGGGTTCCTGCTCGAGCTTCCCGGGGGCGAGGCGGCCGTTTCCGCCTACTACGCCGCGGGCCCGACCCTCGCCCGCCCGGTGGCGGCCAGCGACGCGCTCGGACAAGCGGCCCGCGGGTTGCTCTGGCTCCTGGCCGGTCTGGCGTTGCTGCTGATGGCAGTGGGTCCGGGGTGGGTCCTGGCCGGCGTCACGGGTGGCGTCATCGCCGGGGTCGCGGCCGGATTCTCGCTGCCTAGTCCCGAGAGGAAGAGATGAGGCGAAGCTTCCCGATCCTCGTCGCGGTCGCGATCGGTTGTGCCGCGGTGGTCGTCGGCCGCTCGGCCGGTGCGTACGTGCCGTCGCCCCAGTACGGCGCCTTCGAGCTGAAGTTCGGGCCGTACACGCCCAACGTGGACGAAGAGCCCGGGCTCACCGGCACGCCCTACCGCACCGTGTTCAAAGACGACTCCATGTTCCTGACGGCGATCGAGCTCGACTTCCAGTTCCTGCGCTTCCGGGGCATCAACTTCGGCGTGGGAGGCGGCATGGGCTTCATGCAGACCTACGCCAAGGCGCAGACGGTCTCGGGTGGAGAGTCGGCGGACTACACGGTCCTGAACGTCATGCCGTTCGTGCTGCTCGGAGTCGTGAGGGTGGATGTGCTGGCCAGCGAGCTGCACGTGCCGCTGGTGCCGTATTTCAAGGGCGGGCTCAACTGGTACCTGTGGTGGGTCCTGGGTGGCGGCGCGAAGAAGGGGTCGGGCGGCACGCCCGGCTGGCAGATCAGCCCCGGGATCGGGATACAGCTCGACGGGTTCGACGAGATGTCCTCGCGCACCTTCGACAACGAGCTGGGGGTCAACCACAGCTACCTGTTCTTCGAGTATACCTACGCCGTGGTCGAGGGGCTGTTCGGTGGCGACAACATGTACCTGAGCCCGGACAACATGGGCAAGAACGGAACGTGGTCCATCGGGATCGCCCTCGAGTTCTGACCTCCGGTGCCGATCTTCAAGCTCACCATCGAGTACGACGGCGCCGGGTTCTCGGGCTGGCAGTCCCAGCCGGGCCGGCGCACGGCCCAGGGGACCATCGAGGAGGCGCTGGAGGTGGTCCTGAGGCGGCCGGTGCCGGTCCAGGGCGCGTCCCGCACGGACGCGGGTGTGCACGCCGCGGGCCAGGTGGCCAGCTTCGAGTTCGACGGCGAAGTCGATCCCTCCCGGCTGGCGAAGGGGCTTTCTGCCCTGTGCCGCCCGGACCTGGCGGTGCTGGCGGCAACGCGGGCCCCGGACGGCTTCAACGCGCGCTTCGACAGCAGGGGCAAGCGCTACCGCTACCGGGTGCTGAACCGGCCGGCGCCGTCTCCGCTCTGGGGGCGGATATCGTGGCACGTGTCCGGCGCCCTCGATCGCGACGCCATTGTCGAGGCTGCGGCGAGGATGACCGGTACCCACGACTTCGGCGGGTTCCGCGCGGCGGACTGCGGCCGCGAGAACACAACCCGCACCCTGACCCGGTTGTCCGTCGACGACGGGCCGGTCGACGGGCTCGTCGAAATCGTCGTGGAAGGCGACGGGTTCCTCAAGAACATGGTGCGAATCCTCGCCGGGACCCTCGTCGATGTCGGCCTCGGCCGGCTGCCCGCCGCCGTCGTGGACGAGATCTTCGCCTCGAGAGATCGCGGTAGAGCCGGCCGCACGGCCCCGGCCCGTGGCCTGACCCTTGAGCGGGTTTTCTACTGAAAAAAGGGCCGCCGATCCGAAGACCGGCGGCCCACTGCCGGAGGGCCCGTAAGCCGAGTTCTGTTCCCCTGACCGGTCGCCCGGCCCGGGGCGGCGATCATTCATCTGGGACGACCGTTGCCGGCCGCCTCGAGCGGCCTACCCGGGAGGCTCGGGCGGGCAACCCGTGCCGCCGATGATCGCCGAAGCGACCGTCGGGCGGCTGCTCCCTGTTTGGCCTTGCTTCGGGTGGGGTTTGCCATGCGGACCCCGTTACCGGGATCCCGGTGCGCTCTTACCGCACCTTTTCACCCTTGCTCCGGCGTGCCGGGGCGGTGTGTTTTCTGTGGCACTTTCCTCGGGGTTGCCCCCACCGGGCGTTACCCGGCACCCTGCCCTGTGAAGCTCGGACTTTCCTCCCGCCGCGCGGGCCGCAGCCCGGCGGCCAGCGATCGCCTGGACCGCTCCGACAGCGGGGGCATCCTAGCGGTAAAACGGGAGCGGCGTCCACCCTGGCGATTTCCTCTGTGTCGATTTCACTCGTCGGAGGGGGGCGCCTCGCGCAGGAACAGGATGCGGCTGCAGTTGGCGCACTGGACCAACTTTCCGCCCCGCTGCAGCTCTATGTAGGCCTGGGGCAGCATCTCCATGTTGCACCCCTTGCAGAAGCCGTTCTGGACCTCGGCCACGGCGAGACCGAGCCGACTGTGGATGCGCTCGTACCTGCGCAGGGTCTGGGGAGGGACCCGGCTGGTGAGCTCCGTGCGCTGGCTCTCCCAGTCCTTGAGGCGTTCCTTGATTCCGGCCATCTCCTCGAGTGATTCCTGCTCCCGGGCGGCCAGGTGTCCCTCGAGTTCGCTGAACTCCGCACCGTGCTCGCTGATGGACTTGCCGTACTGCTCGATGACCTCGATGACCTCGAGGACCTCCTGCTCGTACTCCTGGATCGACTTGCGGATGGCATCGATCTCGCGCTGGGCGGCCTTGCTCTCTCTCTCGTTGCGCGCGCCCTGGAGCTTGGCCTTGGACTTCATCATCAGCTCGTTCTTGAGCAGGACCTCGCGCTCGCGATCGACGCGCATCTTCTCGGCCTCGCCGAGTCGCTGGCGCTCACGATCGAGCAGCTCACCGACGCGGGACACGTCGGCGCGCAGGGCTTCCAGCTCTTCGGGGATGGTGGCGAGTCGCTTGCGCAGCTCGAGATTGTCGAGGTCGAGCCGCTGCAGTTCTTGGAGGGCGACGAGTTCGTCTTGCACCGTTCTTTTACCTCACCAGGCGCCGTGACCGCACGGGGAAAGGCGCCTTCTCGTTTTCAATTGGTGGGCCCGCCCGGAATCGAACCGGGAACCGCCCGGTTATGAGCCGGGAGCTCTGACCTAGTTGAGCTACAGGCCCGCCGGACGCGGCATTATATGGACGGCATTTTTTTGATGCAAGCCGGATTTCGCAGGAGAATCGTTGGACGTCGTTTTTTTTCACACCCGCTTCAGGGGGATGTGGACCCGTATTGCAGGCCTTCGCCCTCCACGCCGCCGACCAGCGCGCTCATCCGGTAGGAGACCCCGCCGGTGTCCACGCGTACGACGATCGAGCCTTCGACGTTCCGCAGCCTGGGGTGGGATCCTGGCATCAGGCCGAGCGTCGTGGACCAGATCCAGCCTTGCTGCACGCGCGGGCCGATCCGGTCTAGCACTTCCTGTGCCGGGGACTGCAGGTACATCGCTGCGTTTCCGACCGCCGCGTTGCGGCTCGCGGCGTCTCCCGGAAGCAGCCAGTCCACCCAGTCCTGACTCGTGGCGGACGGAAGGCCGTGGTGGTTCAGGTGCACGACGTCGGCGGCACCCTCCGCCAGAAGAGGCGGCCCGTCCGGCGCCACGAGGATCGCGTCGCGCCTGTCGGCGATGAACGCTTCGATCGCCGGGCTGTCGCCGGTGGTGTCGCCGTTCCAGGTGTAGGCGAAGTCGCCCCAGCGGACCATCCCGCCGACGCTCCGCGCGTTCTCCGGACCAGTGGCTCCATGGCCGATGGCCATGCCTTCCTCCGCGGCGGAGATCACGGACTGCCCCTGGGCCAGGTGGCCGTTCACCTGGTAGATGTACATCCGGGCGCCACCGCCGAGAGGAATGAAGGAGAGCCGTCCTTCCCCATCGTCGGCGGGATCGGACAGATCGCCCAGCAACAAGCCCGGACAGCCCGCGGCGGGCCACGGTGCCCCGGTCACGCCGCCATCGCAACCGGCGGACGCCGGCCCCTCGCAGAGGTCCATGCGCACGCCACCTGTCGCTGCGGATTCGAGGAGGTCGCACATCTCGACGAAGTCCGAGACGGAGACCATGTCCTCGCCGATATCGAGGAGTCCGCGGCTGACGATGCCTCGGGTCACGACCACGGGGTCGTTGTCGTTGGCGGTCTTGGGCAACAGCAGGTTGTCGAGGCCGCCGATGTGGTCGTTGTGGTAGTGGGTCAGCACGATCCAGTCGACCTGTCGCGACGGCAGCCGGCGATCGATCGCCTCCAGGACGAGGGGCGCGTGCCCGTCGTTGGCCACGTCTATCAGGATCGCCGTGCCGTCCGGACCCACGACCAGGGCCGCCTCGCCCATGCTCATGCCTGAAAAGAAGATCTGCTCGATGACCAGCTCGCCGAATGGCTCCTCGCCCGTGTCGGTGTCGCCGTCACCATCGCCGTCGGTGTCGCCATCGCCGTCGCCGTCCGCATCGCCGTCGGCATCGGCATCGGTGCCGCTCTCCGCGACGCCGTCGCCCCCGCTGCAACCTGCGATCGAGAGCGCCAGAAAGAGGATTGCCAGGGTTCGTCCGTGCATCGTGGACCTCTTCCTCGTCCGTTCCGGCTGGCGGCCCGGCTCAGTTCCACCAGGTCATCGTCGCCACCAGCAGCGCGATGGAGGCGAAGGCGCCCATGACGATCACGAGCAGCACGAACCCCTGGAGCAGCAGTCGCCCGCGCCCTTCCCGGGCGCCCACGTCCGTGAGATGGCCGGCCTCGTCGTCGCCGTCGCCGGCATCGGCGGCGATCATCGCCGTGATCCGCTCCTGGCGGCGGCGGGCCTGGAAGGCGATGGTTCCGATCAGGCCGACCACGCCGAGGCCGATGAGCAGGATAACGATCATCACGCCACTTTGGAATGTCCCCTTGAAGTCCGAGAGCTCGCGATCGTCCTCCCGCCGGCTGCTGACGAGGGGCTCGATGGCGGCGTGCCCCCGGTACAGGCGGGACAGGGCGAAGGCGGCGGCAAGGTCGCGATCGAAGCCGGCCCCCGCCTCCAGCGGCAGGGTCAGGGCCGCCCGGGCCCACGGGCCATCGATGGGTGAGGGGGAGAGCCTGCCGAGGATCGCGCGCAGGGCGGCAGTGGGGTTCTCGTCCCGGCCGAGCACGTGAAGATGGCGTACGGCCACCGTGGAGCCGGGCATCAGAGCGGAGGCCGTGACCTGCAGGCGCAAAAGCCCGTCCACAGGCGGCCTGAGATCGACCCGAGCCGACCCCGAGGCGGTGCAGGGAGCGGAGCCGGCCCAGATCCAGCGGCCATCCTTGAAAAGATCGAGGTAGACCGCGCCGCCTTGCGCCACTTGTGACACGGTGACCCGGATCGGCTCGTCCCGGCGGGCGATGGGCGAGTGGATGCTGGCCGCTATCCCGTTGAAGATGATGGGCGGCAGCAGCGGCGTGTCGGAAACGCCGTCCTCCTCCGCCGGGGTCTCGGGAGACCCCGCGTCCGGCCCGGCATCCGCCCCCGGCGTCCCGTCGTCCCGGGGCCGTCCGCCGACCACGGTCACAGGGCAGTTGGTGTCGATGGGCCGGAAGGGCAGGGCGGCCAGCCCCAGGCGGTCGGCCCGCTCCCGCGTGACGCCGTTCTCCGCGGCACCAGGGACGACGATCTCGACGGGGATCGCCGCCGGTGCTCCGGAGCGATCGACGACCCGCAGGAACAGCGCGGAGGACAGCCCGGTGGGAGCGCCCCGATCCTCGGTGAAGGCCTCGACCGTGTTGTCGGCCAGGCGCACCCGGGAAGGCGCGGCGTCGATGCGGGTGTCGGCGGGCACGGTCAGCTCGTCCGGCGGCGGCCGGTCGACGATGTCGACATCGGCGCGGACCAGCCGACGGCGCTCGCCGAAGTGGATCTCGATTTCGAGGGAAGCCGGCCCGGGTGGCCAGTCGGGCACGGCGAGGTTCAGCGCCGCCGCGTCGCCGGCGTCCTCCACGGGGCCGCAGACCAGCGCCCGCCGCTGCCCGCCGCGGACGAGCCAGGCGCCAAGCCGGGTGGGCAGTACGTAGCCCTGGTCGTCCGAGATCAGGGTCACGCGCAGCGCGGCCGGAGTGTCCGCCAGCAGCTGCCGCTGGCCGAGGACGACCACCGTGTGGTCGACGCCCATCTGGGAGACGCGGATGCCCGCGGAGACCAGGGCGAAGACGACCAGCGGGACCGCGCCGAACAGCCCGACCTTGACCCAGGTCCGATCGAAGAGATCGACCCCGCGTTTCTCGTGTTCGTCGCCGCCGGAATCCAAGGTGTCTCCCTTCATGTTCCGCGGGATGTTACCAGCTTCGGAGGGAAGCGCTCAATGCCCGTCATCCGATGCTCTGTCACCCGACGGTACGCCGATCCCCCGCGGGACCAGGGCGCGGATGGTGAAGCGGCGCACCACGCGGCCGCCGCGGCGGATATCGACGGCGCGCTCCGGGGGCAGGGCGAGGGTGCCCGGGACGAGGGCCTCGGGATCGTGATCGAAGCGGTTGTCGTCCACGAACCACGCGCCGCCGGGAGGCAGGACGAAGGGGCCGTGCCAGATGTCGAAGTCGTCGACGGCCGCCGAGGTGCACCGCACTTCGGGATCGCCGGGACGGGACAGGGCGAAGGCGAGCTGGGCGCACTGCGTGTAGAACCCCGCCGTCACCGGCCTGCCAGCGGGTTCCAGCGCGCGGACCGCCGCGGCCACCTCGGGCCAGCCCCGGAGCTCGTTGGTCAGGTCGTACCGCGGCTCGTACGCGCCCTCGGGCAGCAGCACCGGAAGCAAGGGCGAGCGGACCGCCACGTGAAGGACCAGGAGCGCGAAGACGCCGAAACCGACCGCGACCTTGGCCACCCGGCGGACCGCGGAACCCCCTCGGGAGATCATCCCGGCGGCCGCCACCACGAGCGCCAGCCAGCCAGGCGCGGTCCAGTGGGGCTCGGCCACGCGGGACCAGGCCGTGAGCAGGCCGGTGGCGAGGAGGGTCGGCACCGAGGCCGCCAGCAGCACGAGCCCGCCGGGGCGCTGGTGGCGGTCGCGCCATGCGGCCCGGGCGCCGAGCAGCAACAACGGCAGCGTGATCGGACCGACGTAGAGCAGCTGTCCGCCCGCCAGGGCGCCCAGGTTGCGCCACGCGAAGCCCGCGTCGGCCTGGGTCCAGACCAGGCGGTGCAGCGCTCCGGCCCAGCCATGCTCCGCGTTCCAGACGAGGACGGGCAGGGCCAGGGCCGCGGCCACGGCCCCGCCGGCCCAGAAGCCCGGCCGCCGCAGCCAGGCCCGGTGCGGCTTCACGGCCACCGCGAGCAGCGTCGCGACCAGCAGCATGGCCCCGGTGTACTTGGCGAGGAACGCCGCGCCGAGCACCACTCCGAGCAGCAGGGGGCGACCCCAACCATACCGTGCGGATCCGTCGTCCGGAGCGGTGAGGGCCCGGTGGAGCTGCCAGAGGTAGAGTGACCATAGCGCCGCGAGCGGCGCGTCGGGAGTGGCCGCGGTCATGCCCGCGGCGAACATCGGCATTGCGAGGAGCAGCAGAGCGGACCAGCCGGCCGCCTCCTCGCCGAAGATGTCGCGGGCGAGCAGCCAGGTGAAGAGCACCGCGAGCAGCATCGCGGCGAGGGACACGGCGCGCACGGCGGGTACGCCCGTCCCGGCGATCCGCGTGGCGATCCCGATCAGCCAGCCGGCCAGCGGTGGGTGGTCGATGTAAGACAGCGAGAGGTTCGCGCCCTGGCACCAGTAGAGGGCCTCGGCGTCCCCGAGTCCCAGCCCGAGAGAGGCGAGCAGCGAGCTTGCCGCGAGGGTGCCGGCCACCGCGATCGCCACGGCCCGCGGGTGTCTCATGCCAGGTACCCGGCTAGGATGCGAGCCACGCGCCTCGCGGCGCCGGGCTTCCCGAGGCGGCGCCGGACCGCCTTCAGGTCAACGCGCTGCCGGGCGGCGACTTCCGGATCGAGCAGCTCCAGGGCCGCGCCGGCCAGCCCGGGCCCGGTAACCCGGCCCTGGAGCAGCTCAGGAACCACCTGCCTCCCGGCGATCCAGCTGGGCAGGGCGACGAACGGCGCGCGCAGCAGCAGGCGGGCGGCCAGGGCGGAGAGCGGACCTACCCGGTAGACGACGGCGTGGGGCGTCAGTCCGAGAGCGGCCTCGATGGTCGCGGTGCCCGATGTCACCAGCGCCGCGTCGGACGCTGCCAGCACGTCACGGGCCTCGACGCCAGAGATGGGGACGTGGCAGCCGGCGAGGCGCGCCCGGCCCGAGAAGTCGCGGGTGTCGGCCTCCGGCCGGGGGGCGAAAACGCACTCGACGTGCACGCGCCGCAGCCTGGACGCCGCGTCGAGCATGGCCGGTGCATGGCGTTCGATCTCGCCTGGGCGGGAGCCCGGGAGCAGCGCCACCAGCTTCCGTTCGCCGCCTATGCCGAGGAGCCGCAGCGTATCCTTCCGGGGCAGCGGTGGCCGCTCGTCGAGCAGGGGGTGACCGACCCAGACGGCTGGGACACCGGCGCGGCGGTAGAGTCCTTCCTCGAAGGGCAGCACCAGGGCCACGGCATCGACCCGCTCCTTGAGCAGGCCGAGGCGGCCGGGCCGCCAGGCCCAGACCTGGGGGCCGACGTACTGGACCACCGCCGTTGCCGACCGGCCGAGGACGCGGGCCAGGGGAAGGTTGAAGTCCGGAGCGTCGACCAACAAGGCGGCGTTCGGGCGGCGAATCGGGATCGCCTCGCGAACCGCGCACCACGCCGCGGCCCACGTCCCCGAGCGACGCAGAACATCACCGGGCCCGACGGCGGCCAGATCCCGCGCGTTCGCCAGCAGTTTGGCGCCCGTCGCCGCGAGGGCGGCACCGCCGACGCCGAAGACCGGGACGTCGACCATCGCGGCGAGCTCCCGCACGACACGGGACGCGGCGCGGTCCGCCGATGGCTCCACGGCCACCACGAGCAGCCCACCGACGCGGGATCCGAAAACCACGTCGGGACGATACCGCGACCCGGTGGTCGTTGCCAGTCGCATCCGGCCCGCGTAGAGTCGGCGCATGACAAGGCGCAAGCACCGCTCGGGGGTCTCTGCGGCCGGCGAGGACGCCGTCGCCGTGCTGCGGGACATCTTCTCGAACCACCCCGGGATCCACCCCGAGATCTGGGCCCGCTGGCCTCGGATCGCCGGGCCGGAGCTGGCCCGGCGGGCGTGGCCCCAGGCGCTGCACGGGCGGACGCTGGTGCTCGCGGTCAGGTCCTCGGTCTGGATGCAGGAGCTCAGCTACCTGGAGCGGCGGCTGCTGGACGCGCTGGCCGACGCGGTCGGTCCCGGTGTGGTGGAGAAGATCCGGCTCGTGCTCGATGCGCCCCCGGCGGGTGGTGGGATCGATTGAAGGCCCAGACCCGGCCTATTCCTCACCTTCGGAACCCGCGACCTCGTCGAGGAGCTTGGCCGCGATCGCCAGGGCCTGGCGGGTCTTTCCGACGATGGCCTCGCTGCGGGCGATGATCTCACCCTGCTCCTCAGTCTCGCCTTCCAGCTCGGTGATCCGCGCGTCCCGCTCCGAGAGGCGCTTTTCGAGATCGGCGTTGCGGGAGCGGGATTCCTTGAGACTGGTCTTGGTACCGGCGAGATCCTCGTCCGCGGCGGTGAGCCGGCTCCGGGTCTCGTCGAGATCGGATCGGATGCCCTGGAGTTCTGCGGTCCGCTCGTCGAGAAGCCCCTGGGTGGCGGCGAGCTCCTCCCGGACCTCGCCCAGGGTGCCGTTCAGCTCCTCGACAGCGGCCTCGAGTTCCGCGACCCGGCCCTCGCGGGCGGCGACGCGTTCCTCCATCTCTTCCACGGCCCGCCGGTGGCCGGCCTCGAGTTCCGCGACCTGTTCCCTGTGCTCGGTGGCCTGGGCCTCGAGGGCCGATGCCTTGTCCACCGCCGCCTGGTCGCGCAGCCCCTCGACCTCCGCCTCGTAGCGCAGGCGCTGCTCGGTGAGATCGCTCTCGCGCTTCCTGTTGGAGGCTTGTTCGAGCTCGGCGGCCTGGGCCTCGAGGGCCGCGGCGCGTTCCCCGGCGAGCTCCGTGCGCAGCTCGTTCAGCGCGTCTTCCCGGCCCTGGTCCTTCTCGGCGCCAAGCTCCCTGAGGGCGGCCTCCTTCTCGGTCTCGAGCCTGGCGATGTCCGCCGCGCGGCCCTCACGCTCCGCCTCGATCTGTCCTTCGAGGTCCGTGGCCTTGGTCTGGAGCTTCTCCACCCGGTGCTGGAGGTCTTCGGACTTCTTCGAGAACATCTCCTTGTCGCTCATGGCGAAGGTGTAGATCAGGCCATGCATGT
>CAYZAI010000004.1:0-30522 GCA_964476305.1 uncultured Myxococcales bacterium | reverse complement strand
GCTTCGCGCGAAAGTTTCCTGGTTTCGAAATACCTGAGCAATTACCAATTGATCCACTCAGTCCCAACAAGGGCCAGCAGGGAGAAGAAGAACAAGATTTCCGGGCGACGTTTGACCGCTCAAGGGCGCGCGGCTAACCTCGTCGCCGGCGGAGGCCGCGACACCGATGCCCTCGAAAGACACTCGCCGCCTGTGGCTGGCGGTCCTGTTCTCGATGCTCGCCCACGTCACCGCGGCGCTAGTGCTGCTGCCGGTGCTGCTCCTCGTGCGCGCCGTGCGGGTCCTGTTCGAACCGGACAACGACGGCCTCAGAGTGGCCCTGGTACTGGCCGTGCTGCTGCACTTGGCGCTGCTCCTGCCCGCGGTGCACTGGCTGATGCTCCGAGACCCCGGCGACGAGGACGCTTCGGCCCTTCGCGTCGATCTCTGGGACGCCGCACACGAGGCCGAGGAAGAGAAGACCCCCGAGGAGGAACTCGCCGAGTACGACCCGCCCGAGAAGCCGCCAGAACTGCCCGTGGTCCGGTCGCCCGAGTCCGAGGACAAGCGGCCGCCCAAGGATCCGCGCTACGCGGCCGAGCACGACTCCCGTGCCGAGAAGGAGAGCGTGTCCCGTATCCGCACGCCCGGGTCTGGGGAGGCCGTGTCGCAGCCCGAGTCCCCGGCCCACACCGAGGGTGACGCCCTCGAGGAGATCGAGGGGGGGCTGCGCGCCGAGCTGATGGGTGCGGCGCCGCTGCCCTCGGACCTGGCACGGGCCGAGCGGGGCGAGCACGCGGCCGAGCGGCAGGCACCCCGGGCGCTGAAAGACATCAACCTGCAGCCAACCGCGAGCGCCATGATGAGCGCCCTGGCGGGCACCGGCCTGGACCGGATCGACGACGTGATCGAGGGCGATCACACCGCGCTGAACACTCTGGGCTGGGAGTACGCGTCCTTCTTCAACCGCGTGAAGCAGAAGGTCGAACAGTTCTGGCACCCGGATGTGGAGTGGCGAATCCGCGATCCCTATGGCAACATCTACGGGATCAAGGACCGGGTGACGGTGCTGCTCGTCGTGCTGCGAACCGACGGCTCTCTCAGGAAGCTCTACGTGATGCAGCCCTCGGGAGCGCCTTTCCTCGATGACGAGGCCTACGAGGCGGTACAGCAGGCCGCACCCTTCCCCAATGTGCCGCCGCCGCTGGTCGACGGGCGTGACGGACTCGTCAAGTTCACGTTCAGCTTCATCGTGGAAGTCGGCTCGGCGCCCGTGTTCCGCATGCGCAGGTACCGGTAGCCTTCCACAGCGCCTCGCCGATGCGGTCCAGTGATTCGATCCGGGCCGCGCCACCGGGCAGCAGCGGAACCACGGTCACCGCCTCGAGGCCATCCCAGGCCCGCCGCACCAGCTCCACCAGCTCGAGCTCGCGGTCGTGCTCCCTGTTCCAGTCCCGGCCGAGGGGTTCGACCAGCGCGGCCAGCCGGGCATCAGCACCCACCGGTGGCGGCGGCACCCGCGGCCGGTGGGCGCGGTTGAACACGATCCCGTGGATGTGCAGACCCATCCCCGCGAGGCGTAGCCGAAGCTCCCTGGCCTCTCGCACCGTTCCCTGATCCGGTGTCGTGACCAGGCAGAAGCGCACGTCGCCGCCGGCGAGCACGCGCTCCAGCTCGGTGGCCCGCTCGGAGAGGCTGCCGAAGAGATCGGACAGCGCGTCCACGAAGCCGATGATCTCGCCGAGCAGCTCGGCGCCGGTGATCCGGCCGATGGCCTCGAGCACGCGACCCGCGAAACGCCCGACCAGATCGAAGCCCACCCGACCCGGACCGCTGTACGCCCGCCGCATCCAGCGCACCATCGCGCCGTCCAGGGCCTCCACCATCCGTCGCGGGGCAGTGAAGAAGTCGATGGCGTTGGCCGTGGGCGGCGTGTCGAGCACGATCAGCTCTACGTCGTCCTCGCGCCGAAGCTCGCACAGCCTCTCGAGGGCCATGTATTCCTGCAGGCCGCTCAGCGAGCCCGACAGGTAGCGGTAGAGGTGGCTGCGCAGGATCCGCTCGCCCTTCTCCGGGGATGACGCCCAGCGGTTCACGAAGGTGCGGAACGCCCGCGCCGGATCGAGCATGCCGAACTCGAGGCGGCCTCCGGTGCACACCCCGAGACCGAGTGCGCTGGTGATGTCCTGAAGCGCACCCTCGGTCACCAGGGCCGATGCCCCCAGGCTGTCCGCCAACCTCCGCGCGGGATCGATGGTCAGACAAACAACCTTGCGGCCCGCCCGGGCCGCGTGCACCGCCGCTGCCGCGGCCACGGTTGTCTTTCCCGAGCCTCCGGCACCGATGACGACCGCAATCCGCGCCCGATCGATCAAAGGGCCGATTCCCGGAAGACCCTTCTTTACCGGCGCCGAGTCGCCGCCGCCGGTCACGGCAGCACCTCGAAGCGATCGCCCCGCAGCATCAGCGCAATCGCCTTGGCGCGGGCGCCGCCGCCCTCGTCGAAACCCGAGAACGGCGCGGCCAGCGGCAGATCTTCCACGGCCGCGGCGTCGGCACTCGCAAGCCAGCGGCGGAGGCCGGGCCGGGTCCGCGCGCCCGAGGCGATGGCGGCGGCCGTCAGCAGCACGGCGTCGTGACCGTAGGCGGCAAAGGAGCTGGGTTCGGCCCGGTACTCGTCGCGATAGCCGGCGGCGAAACGCGCCGCTCCGTCGCTGGCCTCCTCGTGGAACCCCACCGCGAAGATCGCTCCCGAGAGATAGCGACCGGCCCGGCGCGGCAGATCCGCCGCGACCCCGGCGGACGGCGCCAGCAGCAGCACCGCGCGGCCCGGCCCCGGCGTCGGCTCTCCGGGGACCGTCGACCAGAGCCCTGCCGCCGCCAGCGCGGGCGCGACGAGCGCGAGCCGGGCCGCTCGGTCCGGGACGAACAGCACGTCGAAGGGCTCCCTGGCTAGCTCCGTCACTGGCGCACGGAAATCGGTGGCCTCGGCGTCGTACTCGACGACGCGCACCAGAACCCCGCCCTTGCCGGCCAGCTCCGCGGCGAAAGCCTGACCGAGCCCGCGGCCGTAGGCGTCGTTCGGCTGAAGCACGGCGAACGACCCACCCCCGAGGCGCCGAGCGGCATCCACCAGCGCGCGCACCTCGGCCTCGCCCGAGGTGAACTCCCGGAATGCGTACGGCCCCGCGGCGGTCACGTCGAGCCGCATCGTGAGCGCCAGCAGCGGTACGCCCAGTTCCTCGGCTCGCCTCGCCGCTGCGGCGGCCTCCTCTCCCTCCACCGGTCCGACGATGGCTACCACGTTGTCCTCGAGCACGAGCTGCTCCACGGCCCGGACCGCGGCCTCGGGGCTGCCCGCCGTGTCCCGGATCACCACGGACAGCGGCTCTCGATTCGGTCCCGGACCGAGGGCCCTGGCTCCCATCATTACGCCCTTCAGCACGGCCTCTCCCACCAGCCGCGATCTCCCGGAAAGGGGCACGATGCAGCCTATGCTGCCCGAATCCACAAACGAGCGGCGCTCTACGAGGCTTGCGATCTCTTCCACGACCGGGTGCTTCACTCCCCTCTGATCGCGAATCGCTGCGACGACGGCCGCCGCGCGATCGAGGTCCCCCACCTCGTAGTAGAGCCCGGCGAGCCGGGCCTGGACCAGGCTCCAGGCCAACCTTCCCGTCTTGAGGTCGTCGGCCAGGCGCTGCAGCGGGCCGGCTTCGCCAAGGCCGTCTACGATCCCGGTGAGGGCCTCCTGCGCCGCTGTGGAGAGGCCCCCCTCCGGCACCGTGGCGAGCAGTTCGTCTATGCGGATCACGGCGACGGCCAGGTCGCCGACGGCCCGGTGAGCCCGCCACAGCGCGTCCAGCAGCAGCGCGTTCTCTTCGGCGGTGGTCAGCCGGCCGCGGAACGGCTCGAGCCTCGCGATGGCCTCGCGATCGCGCCCCAGCCGCTGAAGGGCGATGCCGTCGAAGAGCACCGCGCGATCGCCCAGGGATCCCGGCGCGCCGAGCACGGGTCCCAGCAACTCCAGGACGCGTCTCGGATCGCCGCGCTCGAGGGCGATTCGGGCGCGGAAGACTGCCGCAACGCGGGCCAGCGGATCTCCCGGGTGGTCGATCACGAACTGCTCGAAGGCGCGCTCGGCGAACTCGAACTCGCCACCCTCGAACAGGCCGCGAGCGGCCTTGAACTCCCGCTCGGCCACCGGATCGTCGCTGGCCAGATCCAGCGGCTCCAGCGGCGCCTGCCGCTCCGGGCAGCCCGCAGCGATGAGCGCGAGCAGCACCCAGGGAGCGGCGATCCCGGTGGTTCGCGGCTTCGGCATCGACGGCGAGTCTAGACAACCGGGACGCACGGGGCAAGGGCGGGGGCGAACCTGTGGTGGGGCCAGACCTGCCGGTGGACGCGCCGGACGGTCCGGGCTACAAGAAAACGATGGTGGCACGAACGGCACTCGCGTACCTGCTGGCAGCGTTTCCCATCGCCGCGCTGGCGGCCTTCTGCGGCGATTCGACTGGAAGCGGGCCGCCGCGCCCGGAGCTGCCGAATATCGTGCTGATCTCCATCGATACCCTGCGCGCGGACCGCCTGGGTTCCTGGGGATACTCCCGAGGCAGCACCCCTGAACTCGACTCCTTCGCCCGCGAGTCGGTGCGCTTCTCTCGGGCCCTCGCCCCGGCCCCCACGACCACGCCGGCCCACATGTCGATCTTCACCGGCCTGCTGCCCGCGGTCCACCGAATGAGCAACATCAGTGAGGACGAGCCGCAGACCCTCGATCCGTCCATCACGACCTTCACCGAATTGCTCCGCGAGGCCGGGTATTATACCGCCGGCTTCCACGGCGGCGGCAACGTGGACGGCTCGCTGGGATTCGAGCGGGGGTTCGACTTCTATTCGCAGGACTACGTCTCGTACAACTGGATGGGCGCCTACCACGATCCCCAGGACCTCGACGCCATCCGCGCCTGGCTGAGCATCGCCCGCGAGCGCGGCAAGCCCCTGTTCCTCTTCCTGCACCACTACGTCTGCCATTCGCCCTACGTCTCGGCCCCCGACACCATCCGCGATCGCTTCCTCGCGGGCCGCGCGGTGGAGGGACTCCCCCGCGGGGCCGGCGACGACGAGAAGCGCCGGATGATCGAGATGCTGGGCCGACGCACGGGCGGCCGGGCCAAGGAGATGCTGCTCTTCGGGCTGTTCCGCGGGATCCACAACCGCTTCTGGAAGGACGTGGATATCGCCCGCACCGACCACCGAGGCCACGTCGAGGCGCTGTACGACGCCCAGGTCGCCTACTCCGACTGGCTCTTCGGCCGGATCCGCAGGATCCTGGAGGAGGAACAGGCTTTCGACGGCTCGCTGATCGTCGTACTCAGCGACCACGGCGAGGAGTTCGGCGAGCACGGCGGCCGGGAGCACCGCCAGCTCTTCATCGAGACGGTGCACGTGCCGCTGGTGATCCGTTTCCCGGACGGCACGGGCCCGCGGGGTACCGTCGTGGATCGGATGGTCCGCACCATGGACGTGATGCCCACGGTCTTCGACTGGCTGAAGCTGCCCGTGGAGATCCCGATCCAGGGGGTCTCGTTCCTTCCCCTCGTCCGCGGCGGGGGCACCTACGACCCGCCGATGGTGACCTATGCAGACCGCGACTTCAACCGCTTGCGGCTGATCCGAGGCGGTCTGATCTACGCCAACCAGCACACCGACAGCGGCGACGAGTGGCTCTTCGACGAGAAGCAGGATCCCGCCGAACAGCACAACCTCGCCGCCGGGCGCCCCGCCGACCTGGAGCGCATGCAGCAGCAGGCCGAGATCCAGCGCCGCGCGGACCTCGATTTCCTGTCGGCGTTGAAGGGTGCCCGACCCGAGCCGCGCCTCGACCAGACCCTCGTCGAACAGCTCAGGCAGCTGGGATACGTGCGATAGCGTCACCTGACGTAGCCGAGCCGGCGGAGCTGTTCCAGCTCCTGGGGCGTCGGCGCGGCAGGTGGGGTTTCGACTCCGGCCGGGAGGCCGACCGCACGCAACTCGTCGAGGGTGTGCCGCAGATTGGCGGGGAGTTCCCCGCGCTCCTGCAGGACGTCGCGCTGCTCCCCGGGATCGGCGACCAGGTCATAGAGGGTGTACCGGTCTTCGCGGGCGCTGTGGACGAGCTTGGCCGAGCCCGTCCGGACCGCGAAGAACGTGTCGAACAGGCCCGGGCGGACCTCGCCCAGCTTCGAGTAGCGGACCTTGTGGCTCGTGGTGTCCGTGTGGATCGGCGCCGGGCCGGGCGCAGCGCCGGCGTCCCCCCCCACCAGGGGCAGCAGGCTGCGGCCCCGGGCGCCGGGCGGTGGGGTGATCCCCGCCAGGTCCAGCAGGGTCGGCATCACGTCGAGGTTCCGAACCTGGGCCGCTACGCGCGTGCCAGCCGGCACCCGGCCGGGGAGGCGCAGGACCAGGGGCACCCGCACGAATTCGTCGTAGACCGCGAGCGTGTGCAAGAGCAGCCCGTGCTCCATGAAGCCCTCGCCGTGGTCCGCACCGACCGCCAGCACCGTGCCCATCGCCAGCCCCCGCTCCTCGAGGCCGCGCCACAGCTCGCCGAGCATGGCATCGGCGTAGGCGATCTCCCGGTCGTAGCTCGTCCGTATCCGTTCGAGATCCCCGGGCTCCAGCGCCAGGTCACCGTTGATCACGCGCATCAGGTGGCGGATCCTGGCCGCCTCGATCCGGGACGGCGTGTCGTCGAACAGGCGGTCCCAGGGCGGCGGCGCCGCGTAGTCCGCGTGTACGTCGAAATAGTGGATCCACAGGAAGAACGGCCGCCCGCCGATCCGGTCCAGCCACTCGAGGGCCAGCCGGTCGAGCTCGGCGGCCCGGGTCTGCCCGTCGAAGTTGTGGTAGGTGGCGAAGCCCTGGCCCAGGCCCCGGGATGGCTCGGTATAGCCCCCGGCGGTGAAGGCAGCCGTAGCGAAGCCCGCGTCCCGGAAGAGCTCGGCCGCGGCGGTCGCGAAGTCCGCCAGCCGGCCGTCTACATGGATCGCGCCCACCTCCGCCGGCAGCCGCGAGGTGTGCAGCGAGGCCAGGGACGGCAATGTCCAGGGGGCCTGGGCGATCGCGGTCTCGAAGAGCGCGCCACCGGCCGCCAGCTTGTCGAGCTCGGGGCTGGTGGGCCGGCCGTATCCGTAGCAGCCCAGGTGATCAGCGCGCAGCGAGTCGATGGTCACCAGCAGCACGCTGGGGCGCTGCGGCTCCGTCTGGGCAGCCGGCTGCCCCGCCGGAGTTGGGGCCTCGGAGCGGCAGGACCAGGCCAGGACCAGGACCGCCAGGAGTTGCACTGGGAGTGGGGCCCCGCGGTTCTTGCTCGATATCATGCCCTCAATCTGTCACGCCGTCTCCCGCGGCGCAATGCGGATCGCGGCCGCGCCGGCAACCGGGCAACGCGCCTCGCACAGGCCGCAGCCAGTGCAGCGCTCCGCGACGACTCGGGGCACGAACAGCGGGTCCCCCGACCGGGCCGTTCGCCCGTCCCTGTCCAGGGCGATGGCCCCGAGGGGACACGCCGCGTAGCAGACCAGGCAGGGCTGGCTGCGAACGACGGTCACGCAGCGCTCCCGATCGACCTCGGCCCGGCCGATGACCAGCCGCCGCTTCTCTTCGAGGGGCAAGGCGGCGATGGCCCCTGTGGGACAGACCCCGCCGCAGGCGTTGCAGTCGTAGTCGCAGCCGCCGTCCCGCGCGACGAGAACCGGGGTCTGGAACGCGAGCACCCCGGCCTCCCCGACGCCGGCTCGCAGGGTGGCGGTGGGGCAGACCCGGACACACGTGCCGCAGCGGACGCAACGGGCGCCGAGATCGTCCTCGGGCAGCGCGCCGGGCGGCCTCAGGACGACCCGCTCGACCGAGGGTTCGGGAACCAGCCGCGCCAGCGCGCCCAGGGCGGCCCCCGCTCCCAGGCTCGCAAGGTACCGGCGGCGAAGGGGATCGGGCTGGCGAGGGACCGGCGCACGGAGGTAGTCGAACGCGATGGCCTGCTCGGGGCAGCGGTCGTCGCACTCCCAGCAGTGCACGCATTCGCCGCGCAACATGTCCCGGGCTCCAGGTCCCAGGGCGGCCATGCGACAGCGCTCCACGCAGCGGCCGCAGTCAGTGCAGGCCGGGCCCACGGTGCGCGCGAACGGCGAGACGGAGGCGATCCAGCCAAGCGCCGCACCCAGCGGACACAGCACGCGACAGAACCCCCGGCGCCCGAGAACCGCAACACTGAGCGCGAGGAGGACGACCACGATCAGGGAGGGAACCCAGTCAACGAGTGGCGCGAGCAGCCTGCCGGCCCAGACCAGGGGGTCGACCAGCCATGCCGCGGCCACGCCGAACGCGGCGAGAGCCAGCAACAGGACGAGGACGTGGTTCTTGACGCGGCGCAACCGGGAGAATCTCACTGGCATGCCCGCCGCCGCGTCGATGGCGTCGATCACGGTGCCCAGGGGGCAGACCCAGCCGCAGAACGCCCGGCCAAAGAAGAACGTGGCGATCGCCAGGGCGAGGGCGAAGATCAACGACCAGAAGATCGCGCGTGCCGCCAGCACAGCGACGGCGCTCCCGAGAACGTCGAAACGGAAGAAGGTCTCCGGAAGAAAAGACTCCGGTGCGAAGAGAAGGAGCGCGAACAGGACGAGGGCCGAGGCCTGCACCGCCCTGCGGACGACGATCGGCCTAGCCATGGCCGACCTCCCGGGTCACCCGCAGGGCATCCACCGGGCAGACGGCGACGCAGTACCCGCAGCGGGTGCAGCGATCGTCGGCGACGGTCACCCGGCAGCCCGGTTCCAGTGAGAGCGCCGCCTCGGGGCAGACCACGACGCAACCCGTGCAGCCCAGGCACTCCTCCGATATCTCGAGCTTCCGACCGCCGGCTCCGGCGCCGCCTCCTCCCCAATCCCCTACGGCGCCGACAACGATGGCGCCGCCGGCCGCGGCCGCGACCCCGAGGCCGATCAGGCGCCGGCGGGTGATGCCTCCCTCGTTCCCTTCCCACCCGCTCCCGTTTTTTTCTTCGGCGCTCACAGGCCCGCCCCCCCGGCCTGACTTCGCATCTCGTGGAACCTGCGCCACCCTTTTTCCAGCCTGTCGTAGATCCACTGGACGCGGCCGCGATAGCCGGCCAGCCCATCGGCGTCGGCCGTCTTACCGCCCAGCGCGGCGATCTGCTCCGCCGCTGCCCGGCCCGAGGCCGCGGCGAAGAGGATCCCGGCGCCGCTCACCGGGTGGACCAGCCGCGCCGCACCGCCGACGACGAGCAGGCCGTCGCGCCATGGTTCGCTCATGGGTCCCCTCCCAGGGAGCACGCCTGCCACGGTCTCGACGATCCGCCCGCCCCGGCAGGCGCGATCCGTCTCCATCATGCGCGACAGGACACGCCGCGCCCTGTTGCCGTTCCGGCCCGAGACCACCACTCCGACGTTGGCCGAATGCGGGCCGCCCGGGACCACCCAGTAGTAGAACGGCGGCGTGGCCACATCTGGCGGCAGCGGCGTCATGTACATCGACCCGGGATCCGCCAGGGTGGCACCCTCGATGCGGTAGGCCACCCCCGTGGCCACCTCATCCGGATGGAGGAAGGCGTCGGAGCCGGCCATCCGAGCCACCGCGGAGGACACGCCGTCCGCCGCCACGACGCACCGAGCCGCGACCTTCCGGACACCCGCCGCCGAGCGAAGCGTGACCTGCCGACGCTCGCCGTCGAATGGCCCGATCCCGACGGCACTGGTCCCCGGTGCGACCTCGACCCCGCGCTGGGCGGCGATGAGCGAAAGTTCGCGCTCGACCCGGGCTCGATCGAGGACGACGAGCCCGCGCCTCGGCCTTCCCGGCTCCTCGATCCAGATCCGGCAACGGATCCAGCCCTCGCGAGGCTCCAGCTCCCACTCCTCGAAGACTCGCCCGAGGACCGCCTCTGCACAGCGGATGGGGTGGCCGATGCGGTCGCGGGCGTCGACGAGGATCACGTCCGCGCCGGCCCTCTGCAGCGCCAGCGTCGCCGCCAGGCCTCCCGGCCCTGCTCCCACGACGAGCACGTCGACGCGGTCCTTCACTCACGCCTCCTCGCACTTTTCACCGGAGGACCACTCACATTCCGCGATCGATGACCGGTTCCGAAACGGCGCTTTATTATGCAACAATCCCCCCCAGCAAGGCCAGCGCGCGATTCCCGGCCGTGGCGACCTCCAAGATGGGTTATACTGCCGCCAGCCATGGACCGCCGCGAAACGCGAGAGCACTTCGACACCCTGGCCGGCGGGGGGCCGCCCGGCTGGCTGCTGGGTTGCGGGTTCGCCGAGCGCTACGATCCCGGCCTCATGTCCGGCCGCCGGGAGCTGCTGGCACACATCGGCGCCGTGCTCGACCACGGGCTGTCGCGGCTCCTCGGCCAGCGCCGCGGGATCCTCGACGTGGGCTGCGGCACGCTGTTCTACGGGCACCTGCTCTCTCAGCGTTTCGACCGTGTGATCGGCCTGGACGCGGCCCGCGGCATGCTGCGGGCGGGGCGGGCGCATCCGGCAGCCATTGGACCCGCGGCGCTCGTGTGCGCGGAAGCGGAGAACCTCCCGCTGGGGGACGGCGCGGTGGACTGCGTGCTGGGGTTCGATCTTCTGCACCACCTGGAGCGGCCAGGCCAGCTGCTGGCCGAAGCGGCCCGCGTGCTCAGGCCCGGCGGCCTCTACCTGGGAATCGAGCCCAACATGCAAAACCCCGGGATGCTCGCGGCCCACGCCCTGCCCGCCGAGGAGCGGGGCGCGCTGCGGCTGAACTGGCCGTTCCTGCTGCGACGCGTGGTGGGGCGCCACCTGCGCTCGCCCGAGATCGCCTTCTTCAACCTCGGCGTCAGCTCCGGCCTCGCCCGCCTCGCTGGCGCGCTCCAACGCTTCGACCCGGCAGGCAGCTCGCCTCTGTCGCTGCGGGTGGCGGTCACGGCGCTCAGATGAAGGTCGCCCTGATAAGCCCGCCCCTGATCGGCTACCGCAAGGACCCCTTCGGCCATATCCCATCGATTCCGCTGGGGCTGCTCCACGTCGCCGCCGCGGCCCGGGAGGCGGGCCACGACGTGACGATCCTCGACGCATTCGGCCTCGCGCCCTTCTCCCGCCGCCGCTGGCACGGTGAGTTCGAGCTGAGCGGCCTGCTCCCCGACGAGCTGGCGCGGCGCCTGCCCCCCGGCGTGCAAGCTGCCGGGCTCTCCCTGCACTCCGGCGCGTCCCACCGCTGGAGCGTGGCGCTGACGGCCGAGCTGGGCCGGCGCGGGATCAGGGTGATCGCCGGCGGACCCTTCGCCTCGGCCTCCCCCGCCGTGCCACTGGCGGCCGGTGCCCGGGAAGTCATCGTCGGCGACGGGGAGCGGGCCTTCCCCGACCTGCTCGGGCTCCTCGAGCGCGACGATGGCGCCGACACCGCGGCGATCCCCGGCGTGGCCACTGCGCGCCGCCCGCGGCCCGGACCGGATCTCATCGACGACCTCGATCCGCTGCCGGCGCCGGCCTTCGACGCCGTCGATCTCGAGCCCTACTGGACCTGGGGTCGCGCCCACGCGCCGCTGGTCGGTCCCTACCTGCCGCTCGACACATCGCGCGGCTGCACGGGCGACTGCGCCTTCTGCGCCACACCCGCCCTGTCCGGCCGCCGCTGGCGCCCTCGGTCACCCGCAGGCGTGGCGGCCCTGGTGCGTGAGCTGGAGGAACGCTTTCACGTGACCGACTTCCACTTCCAGGACGACAGTTTCGCCGCCTCGCCGCCGAGAACCGCGGAGCTGGCCGATCTGCTCGCCGCGCTCCCGGAGCCGATCACCTTCGCCCTCCCGTCCGCCGTTCGTTCCGACGAGCTGACCGAGGATCTCGTCGATCGGCTGTGCGCGGCCGGCCTTCGCTACCTGGCGTTCTCGCCGGAGAGCGGCTCGGCGCGGATGCGCGAGCTGATGGGCAAGCGCGTGGACTCGGACCGTCTGGTCCGGCTGGTGCGCCACGCCGCGGAGCGCGACCTGCCGACCCAGGCCTGCTTCGTCCTCGGCTTCCCCGGCGAGACCGACAGCGATCGCCGCGAAACCCGCGCGCTGATCCTGGAACTCGCCGACGCCGGACTCGACGATCTCTCGCTGTTCGTCATGGCCCCGGTGCCCGGCTCCCGGGTCGAGGGCGCCCTCGGTCCGGCCCCCAACTTCGAGGGCCTGTGCTGGTCACCGCGCTGGCGCTCCGACTGGCGCGAGCTGGCGCGCTTTCGGCGGCTCGCCTACCTCGGGTTCCTCTCGCGACGGGCGCTGCACCACCCGCGTCGCGGTACGCGCTCTTTGCTCCGGGCGCTTCGCGGCCGCTACCGCACCAAGAGCGAGATGACTGCCGGCTGGCTGTTGCGCTCGCGCTGGAGGAGGCTGTGAGGTTCGCCTTCTTCCACAAGGGCTACGAGGACCTCGGCATCGAGGCGCTCTCAGCGACACTCAAGGCCGCCGGCCACGAGGTCGACCTCTACTGGGACGGGAGCGCCTTCTCCTCGAATATCGGCCTCGACAACGCCCTGCTCTCGCGGCTCTTCGACGTGTCGCGGCGGCGTTTCGGGGAGCGGGTCGAGGAGCGCCTGCGCCGGCGGCCGCCGGACGCTGTGGGTTTCGGTGGCCCCACCGCCAACTTCCGCTGGTCGCTCTCCTGGGCGCGGCGGATAAAGGAGCGCCTCGGTGTGCCCGTGGTCTACGGCGGCCCGCACGCCACCTGCGCCCCCGAAGCGACAATCGCCGAGACCTGCATTGACGCGGTGATCCGGGGCGAGGCGGATAGCGCCGTGGCGCCGCTGCTCGAATCCGTCTCGGGTGGCCACTTCACCCGCGCTGACATCCCCGGCTTGTGGCTGAGGCGCGGCGCCGATGTGATCCGCAACCCGGTGGGCGGGTACATCCACGACCTGGACAGCCTGCCGTTCTTCGACAAGGATCTGTTCAACGACAAGGCCGATGTCTGCTACCGGCAGTACATGACCATGACCGGCCGCGGCTGCCCCTTCGCCTGCACATACTGTTGCCAGCCGGCCTACAAGGCGCTCTACGCCGACGAGCGCCGACACGTACGACGGCGCAGCCCCGGCCACGTCGTCGAGGAGCTGGAGCGGGCGAAGCGCGACCACGACGTGCGCTTCGTCTCGTTCCGCGACGACGTCTTCACCGTCGACGACGGCTGGCTCGAGGAGTTCGCCCCGCTCTACCGCGAGCGCGTCGGCATCCCGTTCTTCTGCTACGGTCACCCCGGCACCATCACCGAGCGCACCGCCGACGCCCTCGATCTCGCCGGCTGCCGGCAGCTGAAGCTCGGTGTGCAGACCTGGAACGAGAAGCTGCGGCGCGAGATCCTGAACCGCCGCCACCACAACGAACGCGTGTTCGAGGTCGGCCGCCTCCTTCGCGCCCGCGGGATCGAGCTGCTCGTCGACCAGATGATGCTGCTGCCCGGCGAGACGGAAGGGGACGCGGCCGAGGCGGTAGAGCGCTACCTCGAGCTCCAGCCGAACTCGATCACCAACTTCCACCTCGTGCTTTTTCCCGGCACGCCGATGGTCGACATCGCCCTGGAGCGCGGGCTGATCGAAGAGGCGGACCGGGCGGCCATCGACCGCGGCGAGCGGCTCGCCGAGTTCTCGAACCCCGACGCGGCCACCCGCCGCGAGCACCTGCGACGGCTCAAGTACCAGTACTACATGGACCTGGTGCCACTGCTGCCCGCGCCGGCGCTGCGCGCTGTCTTCGAGCGCCGGCTGCTTCACCTCCTTCCCTACTCCTTCGCCTTGCGCCAGGCGCTGACACTGCTCGCCGACCTTTCCAAGGGCAACATCCGCCTGCGGTACATGCTGTGGTACGCGCTGGCGCGCAAAGACTTCCCGTGATCGTCAGCGGACCAGCGAGTCGCGGAAGAACAGCCGCGCCGTGAGCAGGATGTTGGAGGCGAGCTGCACGTTCTTGGGCACGACCTTCAGGATGCGCGCTATGCGGACCGGATCGAGGTAGAAGCTGCGGTAGGCCCGTTTGTTGAGGGCGAACAGTTCCTGATCCGAGACCTCCGAGAGGTTCACCGATATCGTCGAGTAGTCCGCGAAGTCCACGTCGTACATCTCCCGGCCTGCCATGCGTGCGACCTCGGTCCCGGGGAACGGGCTGAGGTAGAAGAACTCGGCGATGTGCAGGTCCGAGTGCAGGGCAAAGTCCACAGTCCGGTGCATCTCTTCCAGGGTCTCTGTGGGGAAGCCCATGATGAAAAAGCCGCTGGTTACGATCCCGCGCCGCGCTGTGCTCGCGATGGCGTCCATTGCCCGCCCGATGTCCAGCCTCTTGCCGATCCGCTCCTGGAGGCGCGGGCTCGCGGACTCCACGGCGTAGGCGATGCGCCGCACTCCGGCCGCGGCGAACAGGTCGAGCATCTCCTCGTCCATCTCGTCGGCGCGCAGGCCGTTGGGGAACGAGTAGTGCATGCCGGCCGGCCCCGAGGTGAGGTCCTCGAACACCTCCATCGCGCGCCGCCGCCGGAGGTTGAAGCAGTCGTCGAGAAACTCGATCTCCCTGGCGCCGTAGCGCTCGCGCAGCATCCGGATCTCCTCGACGACGGCGGCAGCGCTGCGGGCGCGGAACCTGCGGCCGAAGACGTTGTGGCAGAAGATGCAAGTATAGGGGCAACCGCGGGATGTGAAGATCGACACCGCGCGCCGGTCGAAACGCGTCCTATCCATCGTGCTCTTCCGCAGCCGCCCGAAATAGCGGGGCGGGTCTATGAGATCCCAGGCCGGCTCCAACTCGTCGAGCGACTCGATGGGCCGCCGCGGTCCCGTGAAGCGCGCACCGCCGTCGTCCCGGAAACACA
This sequence comes from uncultured Myxococcales bacterium, assembly GCA_964476305.1. Taxonomy (GTDB): domain Bacteria; phylum Myxococcota_A; class Polyangia; order JAAYKL01; family JAAYKL01; genus CAYZAI01. The sequence continues at coordinate 15,673 of CAYZAI010000004.1, read as the reverse complement.
TCCCGGCGACGCCCGAGAAGTCTCGGCCACCGCCATCGACCGTGTCGAGCATCTCGACGATGGTCTCCTCGCCCTCGCCTATCACTGCGGCGTCGACGTCGCGGTGCCCGAGCACGGTCTCTCCAGCGGCGGACGGAAACGGGCCGCCGATCACGACGAACACGCCCGGTGCGGCTCGCTTCGCGACCGTGGCCGCCCCGAGGGCCTCCTTTCGATCGGCGTGGGCCGAGGTGATGCCCACGACGTGCGGCGCGAAGTCGCGAATGCGTCCGGCAACCGCAACTGGGTCGAGCCGCTCCAGCCGGGCGTCTAGGATCTCCACGCGGTCGCCTCGCTTCCGACGCAGGGCACCAGCGATGTAGCCCAGGCCGAGGGGCACCGGGACCTGTCCCATCGGCGAGTTCGGGCGGATCAGCAGGACCCTCACCCGATCCTCCGCAAGGCACCGGCGGCCAGGCCCCGCGCTCGGCGCGCGAGGGACGACAGCCGCGACCGAACGACCCGGCGCAGCACCATCTCGCCCTTGGTCTGGAAGCGTCCCGACAGGACGTGCCTCGCGTGAGCGAAGAGATCGCCGGGGTGGCTGACCGCCTTGGCCAGCAGCCCTTCGGCGAGCAGCCGCCGGCGGAAGGCCGCCAGCTCGGGATAGTCGGAACGCCAGGCCGGCATCGATCCGAGGGCCTCGTAGCCCGGCAGCTCCATCAGGCTGGCCGCTGCCGAGCCCGGCACCGGGCAGAAGATGAACACCGTGAACTCATCGAGCCCCCGGCGCACCAGGTCCAGGGCCAGTTCCCGCGTCTCGCGGCGATCGCCGTCGTCCTCTCCGGGATAGCCGGCGATGAAGCTGGCCGAGGTCCTGATGCCCAGGGCGCGGGCCCGCTCCACGAATGCGCGGAGCTTGTGGACGTCGACCCGCTTGTTCATCAGCTGCCGCACCCGCTCGGAGCCGCTCTCGGGCGCCACGCTGACGTAGCGCAGGCCTGCCCGGGCCAGGGCCTCGAGATCATCGTCCTCCATGTGCTCCACGTGGATGCCCGTGGGCAGGCAGAGGCTGACGTCGAGGCCGCGCTCGACGACGAGGTCCGCGATGCGCCGCATCCGCTTCGGGTCGGCCGAGAAGTTGGGATCCTGGATGTGGAAGTCCCCAACCCCGAAGGTCGCGACGGCGTACTCGATTTCCGCGACGACGTTCTCGGGGGAGCGGCCGCGCCAGCGCCGACGACACGAGGCCGGGCCGGAGCAGAACCGGCAGGAGTTGGGGCAGCCCCGCGACGTGAAGAGGTCGAGGTAGGGTCCGGCGAACGGTCCGTGGGCGTCGCCGCGCCGCCAGTAGCTTTCCAGCGAGACGAGGTCGAACGCCGGCCAAGCTAGACCGTCGAGATCCTCGATCAGCTCGAAGTCCGGTCCCGCGAGCCCGGTCCCGAGCAGGCCCGGAATGCGGCGAAGCGCCGCCCCATTCCCCAGGGACTCGAGCAGCCTCGGCGCGGTCAGCTCGCCCTCCCCGCGCAGCACGAAGTCGAACCCCGCCGTGACGAGCTCCCCGGCCGCTATCGTGGCGTGCTCGCCGCCGGCCACCACCGGCAGCCCGAGGTGCCCCTTCAGATCGCGGGCGAGCGCCGTCGCCGCGCGGTGGTGGAGGCACGAGTTGAGCGAGACGCCCACGAGATCGCTGTCGGCCCTGACCCGCTCCAGCAGCGCCCTCCCCCACAGGCCCCGCAGCGCGAGCCCGCCGTCGATCTCGCGATAGGCTCCGGGCGCCTCGGCGAAGCAGTCGACCACGTCGACCTCGGCACCGGCCCGGCGCAGGGAGGCGGCCACCGAGAGCAGCCCCACGGGCTGGTGCGGCAGGCCACTCAGGTAGTTGCCCAATTGGCCGACGATGGGGAGGTTGATCAGAGTCGCCTTCACGATCGATCCCGTCCAGCAGTCAGCGGCGCGCCCGCGCGTCGAGGACCCAGCGCTTCTTCCCGGCTACGGACCTGTCCCGGGCCGGGTCCGAGAGCCGGCGATCCAGCTCGAACGCCGCCTTGAGGCTGTCGTCCATGTTGTTGTAGACGAACATCGCGCCGCGGCCCAGCAGGGACAGGTTCTCGATCCCGCACAGCTCGTCGAGCATCCCCTCGAGCATCGCCGGGTAGTCCACCGTGTACAGTGGGTAGGTCGCGGGTACCACAGCCACGCGCTCTTCGACGATCCGAAAGGCACCCTCCAGCAGCCCGACACGCGTGAGATCGTCCACCACCCGCGCCCGGTAGCGCCCCGGGTCCGAGACGATCGGCTCGTCCTCCGCCGTCGTGATCTCGGCGCAGACGCACGCCGGCCCATCCGCGGGATCCTCGTAGAAGTTGCTCTGCAGAGTCACTCGCGTGGGCAGGAGCGAAGGATCCGGCAGGTAGATCCACTGCTCGTGGCGCCCCGGGGGCCGATCGAGGGCGAAGAAGAAGAACGCGGTGCTGATGAACGAGAGGTGTGATGGCCGCCCTGTGACCGACGTATAGAGCCGATCGATGGGAGCCGTCCAGATCACGTCTCCGGCGGCCTGCGTCTCACCCGACTCGAGCACGAGGGAGACGATCCTCGTCCCGTCGATCTCCAGATCGCGCACGCCCTCCCCGAGCCGCAACTCGCACAGGCCGGACCGCGCGAGGCGCCCAGCCTGGGCGCTGGCGAAAGCCTGGATCCCCCCCGCCCGAGGATAGAGAAACTTGAAAGCCTGCCGCGGCCTGACCAGCCGGCGTGCCAGGTAGCCCAGGCTGTCGATCCGATCGGTCGGGTCGATGATAGCCCGGTCCACGCTGACCGTGCCCCACTCGGGGTGGATCTGCGAGCATGGCCGACGGAAGAACTTCTCGGTCATCGGCCTGAAGAAGATATCGAACAGTGCCCGTCCGTAGGCGCCGACGATGAAGTCCTCGAAACTGGCCCCGCCGCGCCGGCGCCCTCGCAGCAGCAGGTCACCCGCGACGTGCATGATATCCCGGAACGGGAGCGAGAGCAGCGCTCGGCGATCAATGGGCCAAGCGTGGCTGCGGCCGCGCAGGTGGATCGCCGTCTCGCGCGTGATCTCGGCGACGTTGTCGCCGAGCACGTCCCGGATGTAGCCAGCGACCTCCGGGTCGTCGCTGTGGAAGCGGTGCGGCCCGAGGTCGCACGGCCCGCCGCCCACCTCGACGCTGCGCGCCAGCCCCCCAGCGGAGCACTCCCGCTCGAGGACCAACGACGGCCGGCCGCGGGCGGCCAGCCGCTCGGCCAGGGCCAGGCCCGCCAAGCCCGCGCCCACGATCACCGTTCGATCGCAACCTACGTCGTTCATCCCGGTCTTCCCACGGCGACCAGCGACAGGCCGAGCGGCACCTCGAACCTGCCCTCGATCGCTCTCAATGCCGGGAGTACCAGTTCAAACAGCCGGTTGTCCAGGCGACCGAAGTCCCGCCGGCGAAGGAGCCGGAAGCGCCACCACCACCCCGGCACCCCCGCCAGGTTCCAGTAGCGGACCCGAGCGCGAAGCCCCGCCGCGCCGAGCGCCCGCTTCAGCCCCTCGCGGGTGTAGCGCCGGCGGTGCCCGAAGCGCGCGTCCATCGGGCCGAAGAGTGCCGGCAGGGCCGGGACGACGACGGCGACGGCTCCGCCCGGCGCCAGCAGCCGCGAGAAGCGCCGCAGCGCGCCGATGTCGTCCGCGAGGTGCTCAAGCACATTCAGGCACAGCACCGTGTGAAACGGCCCGCCGGGCGTCTCGAGCAGCGCGTCGCTCTCGGCGTCGGCCACCACCGGGGAAAAGCCCGTCCTCGTCGCGAACAGCCCCCGCAGGCGGTCCACGGCCGCGGAGTCGACGTCTGTGCCGACGACCTCGAAGCCACGGTCCAGGAGCAGTGCGGTCACGATCCCGGGCCCAGAACCGATCTCGAGCACTGGCCCGCGCAGATCGGGTCGCAGCGCGTCGAGCATCCACTCGTAGTAGCCACGGGGCACCGAGGCGTAGATCCCCAACTGCTCATCGAGGTCCATCAATACGGCTCCAGCTCCCACTCCCATCCGAGGGTCTCGCCCTTGACCAGGTAAGGCTCGTCAACGGCGATGGCGGCCACCCGGAACGGCCCGGCCAGACCCTCACCGGCCAAGTCCCACTCCACCGGGCGGCTCGGTGCGGCGTCATCGATGACAAGAGGCAACACATAGGTGATCTCTCGTTCGTGCCGCGCGCCCGAGCCATCGATCACGGTCAGGCGCAGCTTGCGTTTCTCGCACTTCCTCGGGTCGACCCACAGCCGGTGGGTCTCTCCGCCCGCCCCGCGAGCCATCGGCGCCGGCACCCGGAAGCTCACGCCGGCGGAGGACGGGGTGGAGTAGGGCTCGATCGCGAGCGTCTCGATGCGCAGTGCCCGCGTTGCGATCTCGAAGATCGCGGTACCGTCCTCGAACTCGTGGACCAGCCTCAGCCCGGCGGCCGACATCGCGTCCTTTCCCAGCCTCCTTCGGATACCGGTCGGGAGCAGCCGCTCATCGGCTACCACCCACCTGACCCCGAGGGCCCGCATCGCGCGCTGGGATCTGGCCGAGGGCATCCCCATCAACGCCGGTGAACGCCAGCCCTCAGGAATGAAGCTGAGGCGCCCGTTGACCACCGGAACGCGATGAACCAGGTGCTGGAACAAGGGAGTATACCCCTCTTCGTATCCAGCGATGCGATCCCTCTTCATCTCCCGCCTGACGCGCGCGAAGAGCCACGAAGGCACGTAAAGCACCGACTCCCCGGGGGCGAGTTCCTCCCGATGTGCGGCGATCCAGGAGGTGCCCTGATCCCGGCCGAGGAGGTAGCCGTAGTCCCGAAGTTCCAGAGGGACGCTGGTGTTCTCCACGAGCACGACGAGCGCCGCCAGTGCGAGCGCCGGGCCGCGCCACGCTGGGCGCCATTCGCCCAGGCGCCGCTCCATCGCCTGGTAGCCGATCCCTGCCAGCAGGGCCGCGGCCAGTGTCGCCAGGGTCACCAAGCGGAAGGGGACGCGGTAGAACGCGAAGAGGGGGAAGACCTTTCCCAGGGCATCGAGCACCACCGGCACGGCCATTTCCTGCTTGTGGAACGAAAGCGGAACCCACCCCGTGACCGTAGCCATGGCGAAGACCATCACTCCGAAGAGCAGCCAGGGCGAGACGCCGATCGTCGACCGCCGGCGAAGCACGGCCATCCCGACCAGCGCGAGCACTCCCAGCCCCGGGAACAGCGGGCTCGCGATCTCGTAGCTCACTGGCGCGTAGGGCCGCGACAGCCAGCTCCAGAGCGGGTTGCGGTCGGGCGCCCGCAGCCACTCCTCGGGGGCCACCGAGAGCACGGCCGCCGGTCCGTCGATCTGCCGGTCGGGCACGAGGTACTGTCCGATCTTGGCCATCGTCGCCAGCGCCAGCGGCGCCACCGCCAGGATCGTGGCCAGGCCGCACAGGGCGATGACCGGCAGGTTGCGGCGCCTGAAGAGCGTCCGCCAGCGATACACCGAGAAGATCCCCAGCAGCAGCAGCGCCTGGGCCAGGTGATAGGTGCCGTGGTAGAACTGCACGACGAGCAGCAGAGCGACGAAGACGAGATCACGTCTTCTTCCTGCTGTGGCGAAGCGATCGAAGAACAAGACGATCAACGGGATGAACGGCGAGTACAGGAAATAGAAGTCGATAAGCAAGAAGAGGTTCGCCGACACGAAGCAAGCCACGGTTCCCGACAGGAACGCCGCCCGGTCGCAGCCCAGGAAATGGCGCGCGAGCAGCATCACGCAAAACGCCGTGGCCACCAGCCCGAGCAGGATCATCGCGTTGATCCCCAGAGTGATGTTCCCGGTGGGCAGGTAGAACGCGCCGAACACCACAGCGCCGGGCAGGGAGGTGTTCGTCATCAGGAACACGTCCTCCATCGGAGCCATGATCTGCGGGTCGAACGCCGCAGTGAAATCGAATGGGCTGTCCACGAGGAACAGCCGGGCCTGCTCCGCCAGGACGTAGGCCCCCGGAATGCTGTTGAGCCAGGCGGGGGTCCGGTCGGTCATGTGCAGGACCATCGGGAAGGTCTGCGCGACGGCCATCGCGAGGTAGGCGGTCAGGGCCAGGGCGGAGATGCGCCATCCCGGAAGGATCGGTCGCCGCGGCGTCTGATCGCTGTCGCCCATCGGTCTTGACGGCAGCATGGCCGGGATCGCGGTGTACCGTCAATAGTGGTGCACTGTGCGATGCGCCGTGCCGCGCCATGCGCTTTGCCGGGGAGCGTAGAAAGGCTTCGTGCTATTCTCGCGTGAGCCCGCTCGATGCGGGACCGACGAGGAGATCCCGATGACCCTGCACCTCGACGTGATCATGCCCGTCTACAACGAACTCGCCACGGTGCGGGCAATCGCAGACCGCGTGCTGGCCCGATCCGAGGTGGGCCGGCTGATCGCCGTGGACGACGGCTCCGCCGACGGCACCGGCGCCGAGCTCTCCGACCTGGCCCGGGCCGACGGCCGCGTGCTGGTTCTGTGCCATCCGGTCAACCGCGGCAAGGGCGCGGCCATCCGCACGGGCCTGGCACACGTCGAGGCCGACGCTGTCGTGATCCAGGATGCCGACCTCGAGTACGACCCCGGTCAGTACGGGGCCCTGCTCGCCCCCATCGAGGCCGGGGAGGCGGACGTCGTCTACGGCTCGCGCTACATCGACGGCGGCGTCCCCGAGGGCCAGGGGCTGTCCGCCTATCTGGCCAACCGCATCCTGACCTTCGTCTCCAACCGGCTGACCGGCCTCGCGCTGACCGACATGGAGACCTGCTACAAGTGCTTGAGCCGCGAGGCCGCCCGCGGGCTCGTACTAGACGAGGATCGCTTCGGGATCGAGCCCGAGATCACGGCACGGATCGCCCAGGCGGGCTTTCGGGTGCGCGAGGTGCCGATCCGCTACCGTGGGCGGGATCGTGCATCCGGCAAGAAGATAGGCCCTCGTGACGCCCTCGACGCGCTCAGAGTGATGTTCCGCTGCTGGCGGCGCCGTCGCTGAGCCGACTCCTGCCCTGCCTCCCGGTTGAAGGAGCCCGGGTTTCGCGCTAGTGTCCGCCGATGTCCTGGTTCCTTCGGTGTGGGGCCCACGTGCTGCGCCACCGATCGCTCGAAGTGGCGGTGCTGCAGGGATCCCCGGCGCTCGGAATGGTGCTCGCCGCCCGCGGGATCGACCCCGGGCGGCTGCCTCAGGTAGCCCTGCTGCTGCTGGGCTCGACCCTGCTTGTGGCCCACGTCTTCTCGTTCAACGACTGGAGCGATGCCGCCCTGGACGCCGAGGCGCCGCGCAAGGCCGCAGGCTCCTTCCTCGCCCGCGGTGTCACCGCACGCCAGATGCTCACTTTCAGCCTCCTGCTCGGCACCGCCGCCCTGGCCGCGCTGGCGACGCTGCCGCTCCCGGTACCGCTCTTCGGCGCGGCCGTCATCACCTCGGGACTGCTCTACTCGGCGCCGCGGTTCGGCCTCAAGCGCCTGCCGCTGCTGGCGTCGCTGGTCCACCTGGCGGGCCAGGGGCTGCACTTCCTGATGGGGTTCGCGCTCCTCGCCCCGCTGGACGGCCGCGCCTTGCGCCTCTCGCTGTTCTTCGCCCTCGTGTTCACGGCCGGGCATTTGAACCAGGAAGTTCGCGACCACGACGGCGACCTCGCGAGCGGCATCCGTACCAGCGCCGTGGTTTTCGGCAGGCGGGCCGCGTTCCTCACCAGCGCCGGGCTCTTCGCCATGGCCTTTGGCTGCCTCGGCTGGCTGGCCTGGCGCGGGGATCTTCCCGCCCACGCCGCATGGCTCGCCGTTCTGTTCGCAGTGTACGCGGCGGCTTTCTGCCGAGCCCTGGCCGCTGGGATCACCTACGAGATGGTCACCGGTCTGCAGCGGATCTACAGGGTCGTGTTCGTCGTCGTCGGCGTCGTTCTCGTCGCCTTGCAGGTCGCCACGGCCTGGCCCGGTCCCGCAGAACCACCGCCGCCGGATGATCCGTTCCTCATGGCGCAGCGGTGCCCGTGGTTCGAGGCGGACAAGCTCAACGTGCAGTGGACCGCCTACATGGTCACGGACGACGAGCGCCTCGTCTACGTGGGCTTCGCCCCGCGGCTTCACGGCCCCGACGGAAAGCCCTTTGCCGGCGTGAACCTGGTCGTGCTCGAGAAGGCCCGAGAGGTGATGAACCTGTGGAACAGGTTCCCCACTGACGCCGCCCGCATCGAGGATACCGATCTCACCGCGACAATCGGGAGAAGCCGCATCTCGAAGATCGCCGCGGGTGGCCGGACGCGGTACACGGTGCACCTGGATCTCGACGACGCCGGCCGGCCTGTCACGCTGGACGCGACCCTGGACCAGACCGCGGAATCCTGCCGCCCCGGCGGCTTCCGGCTCCTGTCCTCGGAAAAGACCGGGAACCACTTCGAGTACGAGATCCCCTGCCCCAGGGCCGCTCTGGAGGGCTCACTCGATGCGGGGGGTCGCAGGGCGATGCTGAAGGGTCTCGGCTACCTCGAGTCGATCCGCTGGCTGCGCTCACCGGCGGCGAGGCCCGCGCGCTGGTTCTGGGGCTATCTGCATTCCGGTCCGTACACGGTGCTGTTCTTCGAGCCCGAGGACTACCCCGGGGCCCGCAGCCTGCTGCTTTTCTCAGAGGGTTCCGAGTGCGTGGCCGCGGTCGAGGGACGAGGCCTGCGGGTGACACCGCCGACCGCCGGGAATCCCGAGGTGGGCGTGGAGTTCGAAGAAGACGGACTTTCCCTGTCCCTGGCCATCGACTCCGGGGTTCGCGGGGGCAGCGGGTTCCCGATCTTCCTCGCGCCCTACCGGCTCGATCTGCGGCGGGGGGGTGCGACCCATTCGGACCGCGGCACCATGGTCTTCGAAATCGGTGAGTGGAAGTCGTTCTAAGAGGTGTGGAAGTGGAATCGCCGAGCCCTGTTCCGATGACCAGACCTGGCTTGCCGGCGCTCCCCCCGCGCCCGGCCTGGTGGCGGCGCTTCCTGGCACCCGTGCTCGTGTTCGCGGTCTGCCTGACAGTCTATCTGTCCGTGGGCCGTAGCGGCGGCTCCGGCGACACGCTGCCCACGCGCCTCGTGGCCATCAGCCTGCTGACAGAGGGCGATTTCGACCTCGACGAGTTCGGCTTCGCCCACGACGAGACGGCGGTGGCGCGGTTTCCGCAGATGAGCGGCGTGCCGTACTACCTGCGGAAGAAGGACGGGAGCTACTACTCCGCCTATACGGTGGCCCCGGCGATCCTGGCCGTGCCCGTGTTCGCGCCCTTCCTTCTGGTCGGGCTGGACCCGGCCTCGCCCCGGGCCGCATTCGTCGAGAAGCTGGCCGCGTCGCTGGTAGTGGCCCTGTCGGTGGCGGTGCTCTTCGTCATTCTGCGACGGCGCACGGGCTGGGGATGGTCCCTGTTCCTGGCAGCCGTCTACGCCTTCGGCACCAGTAGCTTCCCGACGTCCTGCCAGGCCCTCTGGCAGCATGGCCCGGGACAGCTCTGCCTCGTTCTGGCCGCGCTGTGGATGGACCCGGCCAGCAGGGCGAGACCCGTCCCGTCCTCCCTGGCCCTCGGCGCCGCGGTAGCCATGCGTAGCACCAACGCGCTCGTCGCGCTGCCCCTGGGCCTGTGGTTGCTGTGGACCCACCGGAGGCAGTGGTGGAAGCTGGGCCTGGCCGCGACGGTCTTCCCGGGCCTGCTGCTGGCCTACTATCTGGCTGTGTTCGGCGCTCCGGGCCCCATAGCAGAGGAGTTCCACATGGGGCTGACCGCGGGCTTCCGCCAGATCCCGCTGCTCGAAGGGCTGTGGGGCGTGCTGCTCAGCCCGATCCGCGGCCTGTTCTACCACTCGCCAATCTTCCTCCTGACCCTGGTCGGGGGGGCCATCGCGATCCGGAAGCGCGACTGGCACTTCGTCACCATTTTCCTGGGCGCCCTGGCCGTGGTGCCCCTGGCAGCCAAGTGGTTCATGTGGTGGGGTGGGCATTGCTTCGGCCCGCGGCTGCTGGCGGACGCCATGCCCCTGTGGGTGTTGGCCGTGGTTCCGGTCCTGGGTGCCCGGCGCTGGCCCGGCGGGCTGCTGAAGGGAGCGGCCATTCTCCTTGGAACGATTTCCATCGTTATCGGCACCCTCGGGGCAACGCGCTATGACGGCCGGCACGACGCCTACGTTCACACGGACGTGTGCTACGAGAATCTGCTGCGCCCGGGAGGAGGCCCGGTGGCGTACTACCTGGCGGATCTCCTGTCCGAGTTGGGCCTGCGCCAAGGGCCGCCCACGGACCTGGGCCCGCCCCCTCACGACCCCTTCCGGGGAGCCGACGGGCGGACCCTCCAACCCCTGGGCAGAGAACGGGCGGGAGGGGTGCCCACCCACGGGCTCATCTCCGAACCGGTCTCGCCGGACGTCGCCGGAGCGGACATCGACCTCCGGCTCCTGCGTGCGGATCCGGGCCCGGGCGAGTCGCTGCGGCTGGAGATGCACGTCCTGAACCCGGCGCGCCCCCACACGGCGAACGGCTGGTTCCTCGTCGAGGATGCGTCCGGCCGGCTGTGGAACCTCCAGGGGGGCCGGCTCGTGCCCATGGGATTGATGCACCTGCGGCCGTGGACCGGGAACTCGCCTCCTCCCTACGAAGTGGAGGTGACCCTGGTCATCCCCCTCCCTGCCCTTCCCCCCGGCGAGCAGCGGTTGCACTTCGTGCTCACGGACGCGGCGAACACCCGGGTCGAGGGCCGCGCCACCGCCGCCTTCGAGACGGGTCCGCGGTCCGGTGCGCCTTGAGCTACCTGCCGATCTCCATCACGACGTATGGCAGGTTGCGCACCGCGTAGCTGTCGGCCTCCTCCTGGGAGAACGCGTGCCAGGGGATCTCGGGTCGCGAGCGGTCCACGTCCTGCGCCTCGACAGTCCCGACTATACGGTAGCTGCCCATGAACTGCCCCATCACCCACAGCGGTCCGGCGGCGTCCCGTGGCCGCCGGCGACTCACCAGTCCGATGTCCGGCTTCGCGCGGTGCCACCAAACGTGCTCCGGCAGCGTCGCCTTCAGGTCCGGGCGCACCTGGTGGCCGGGCTCCAGCTGGCAGCAGAAGCGAAGGTCCGGCCTGTAGAACAGCTGCGGGTAGGCCATGTAGCCCGGGATGACGAGCACCTCGCTGTCGGGCTTGGCCTTGCCGAAGAACTTGCCCAGCTTCTCGGTGGAGGTCTCCCAGTCGTCGATGTTCTCTGCCACGTAGCGACAGAGCGTGCACTGCGGCCCCTTGGGCGGCAGGAAGCCGTTCTCGTCGCCCAGGAACCCCAGGTGCGCCAGGTTCGAGAAGCAGACCACGACGAGGGCGGCCGGAGCGAGTGGCTTCCACAGCGCGCGGAGGAACACTGCGATCCCCGCGGTCACCACCGCGCCCAGGGGGATAAGCGGCACCAGGTAGCGCATGTCCGCGACCATCGAACCGCTGACGGATTGTGGTGACGTCATGGCCGTGGCCCCGATCGCGGCCAGCATCGCCCCGGCGACGGCCGCGACCCTCGCAGCCAGGGGTCGCTGCTCGGCCAGGCGTCGCAACAGCAGGGGCAGGGCCAGAAGTGGCGCCAGGACCACCGGAAAGAACTCGAACGTCCCCATTCCCGCCAGGTGCCAGCGAAGCAGCGTCAAGAACCGCTCCACCGGGGCAGTCGTGTCGGCGCGGATGTTTCCGGTCTCGAAGGGGTTCAAGTGAAACCAGATGTGGGCCGCCATGGCCGCGGAGACGACCACGGCCACGGCCAGGCGCACCAGGTGGCCGCGGGAGCGGAACTCCCTGAAGGCCAGCAGCGACGCCAGGGCGAGCATGCCCGTGAAGGCGTTGAAGTAGTTGTTCAAGAACAGCGCGGCCACGGACCCGCATATCACCGCGAACGAGAGCGCGTGATCGCGCAACCTGGTACCGCGCATGGTGAAACCGACGAGCAGCAGGAGGACGAGGAAGACACCCGGCGCGTAGTAGCGGCAGTTGCGGATGTACAGCAGGAAAGCCGGACTCAGGGCCGTGATCGCCGTGGGCAGCCACCAGGGGAACTCCTTCCCCAGCAGGCGTCGGCAGAAGATCGCCAGCAGCACCAGGGCACCGAGCCCCAGCAGCACGAATGGGACACGCGCCGTGACCGTGCCCTCGCCGAGGACGGCGAAGCCGGCCGCGGCCACCCAGTACTGGAGCGGAGGCATGTAGACGTTTTTCAGGTTCTCGTCGAGCTCGCCGCCGCCGCGAAAGCCCACGACGTTCCTGCCGTCGAAGGCCGAGAGCTCTCCTGTAGCCAGCAGGTTGCGGGCGAACAGCGCGGTGTTGGCCTCGTCGTCCCAGAGCAGGTGGTTGCCGATGCCGTGGAAGGCCAGCGCCGCCGCGACCGCGACCGAGGCCGCTGCCAGGACCACGCGCCGGCGGTGCAATCGTCGACCGTCGTCGGAAGCCGAGGGGGGAGGCTTGTCGTTCTTTCGCTTCCTCGCCACGCCGGCATCATGCCGTTATACCGGCGCGTTGTCGAGACTGGTCGAAGCGTTTCAGTCGATGGGCTCGGTGCCGGGCGTGACCGGAGTGGTGTACCATGTGAAGTTGTCCAGGATCACCTCCGAGTCCAGGAGGTCGTCGGCCGTGTCGTGAATGTGGAAGGTCAGGGTGAAGGTCTCGCCGGGCTCGATGTTCCAGGTCGTGATCAGCCACCCCGTGGACGAGCCCGTTGTATGGTTGTCCGAGCCTTCGTCGCCGGCACAGGAGAACCCGGTGCCCGAGATGTCCGTGGTCCATGTGCCCTGGGGGCACGGCGGGTCCGTCGGATTGGGCGCGTGCAACGAGTCGTGAGGATACCAGCAGCACTCGCTGAGGGCGGTGTTGATGGCGATGTAACAGCAGTGATCGTAGGGGTGCGCCTCGCACACGGGGTCTATGAAGTCGTAGTACGACGACGAAGACTGATCCCGGCACGAGGTGAAGTTGATGATGCGCTTTGCCCCGCCCGTCGTCACTGGCGCGGTCAGGAAGGCGTAGAACTTGTCATTGTACGTAGATCCCACGTATTCGTCATACTCCTCCGAGAAGAACACGTAATCGAACGAGAACCCCTGGGCGTTCTGGGGCGCTGTCAGGCTCAGGGTCCACTCGACCACGTCGTTCATCGTCGTTCCCGGATCGTCGGGATCGGGCAGGCTGCCCCCGCCGAGGCTCGTGGTGTGGTTCGTCCCGGTTGCCGGGCCGCTGGCCATCAGCGAATAGGACGCGCCGGCCCGGGGGCCGATGTCGTTCGTGATGGCGCCGAACCTGGTCACGGAAGTCCAGGCCGTGGCGATGTTCGCTCCGCTCGGCGACGAGATGTTCTGGGTGCCCAGGAACTGCGTGTGGCACGAGATCTCCGCGGCGCAGGCCATCGCCGGCAGCGTCTGGCCCGTCGTCGGCGAGCACGGGCAGGTCAGCGCCTCGTCCGTCGATCCGTCGCAGTCGTTGTCCACGCCGTCGCTGGCGACCTCCAGCGCATCGGGCCCCACCAGCGGCTGGAAATCGTTGCAGTCCCCGCCGTTCATGGTGATCCCGTCACCGTCGAAGTCGAAGCTCCCGTCTGCCGGCTCGTCGGTGAAGCCGTCGCAGTCGTCGTCGGAGCCGTTGGTCGTCTCGGTCGCGCCGGGGTTGACGTCGGCGTTGCTGTCCAGGCAGTCGAGGAAGTCGCACCACCCGTCGTTGTCGCTGTCCGTGCATTCCGGATCGAGGATCTCGTCCTCGCCCGTGCAGTCCCGCGGATCGATCGCCGCCAGGATGTCCGCCAGCGCCTGGGTCAGCGACGACACGTCCGTGGCCGGAATGTACTGGGACATCCCCGTTCCGCCGTGCATCGCGATCGCGTTCAGCTGGTTCTCGCCGCCCTCGAGGTTGAAGCCGATGGCGTAGGTCTTCACCGACCAGCTGTCCTTCATCTCCTCGGTCAGGTCGCCCAGCGGCCCTACCGGAAGGTCCCCGTAACCCGCGAGCGGGTACTCGCACCAGTCCTGTCCGTCCGATATCAGCACCAGGTAGGATGGGTACTCGTGGGTCTTCACCGGGCCGCCCACCGGGTAGCTGTTCACGAAGTACTCGAAAATCTTCACCAGCGGCGTGCGCACGTAATTGGCGTGGTCCGGGTTCGTCGACAGCTGACGGCCGGCCAGGTACGCGTTGATCGTCGCCGGATCCGCCCCCAGATCGTAGTTCACCTGGTCGGTGAAGGTCGTCGCACAGCCGCCCTCGCCGTAGCATGCATCCGGCCCGCACGTCACGGTCGAGTCCGGGAACGTCGCCAGGCCGTACGACAGCTTCGGGTACTCGGCCATCACCTCCGCGATGGCCTCCCTGGCGATGTCCCACTGGGTCTGCGAGCCCACGAGGTTCAGCATGCTCCCCGAAGCGTCGAGCACGAACATCATGTTGATCGGGTACTCGCATTCGCATTCGCCGATGAGATCGTTGCAGTAGTAGTTCTCGGCGCAGTCCGCGGGGTCCCAGCCGACTCCGCAGGTGTTGCAGATCTCGTAGGTCGTCTCGCCGGTGCACTGGGTTTCGCTCGGGGTGCAGATCTCCTCGTAGCAGTCATCGACGCAACAGATATAGCCGCCCCCGCAGGTCTCCGAGCCGGGGATCCCGCCTTCGCAGGTCAGCAGCGTCTCCTCGTCCTGACAGGTCGGGAACAGAGCCTCGTTGCACGACGTATCCGTGTCGGCATCGGTGTCGGCGTCCGTGTCGGCGTCCGTGTCGGCGTCCGTGTCCCCGTCCGAATCCGTGTCCGAATCCCCGTCCGTGTCCGCGTCGGTGTCGGCGTCCGCGTCGGTGTCGGCGTCCGCGTCGGCATCGCCGTCCGTGTCCGCGTCGGTGTCGCCGTCCGTGTCCCCGTCCGTATCGCCGTCCGTGTCCCCGTCCGAATCCGTGTCCGAATCCCCGTCCGTGTCCCCATCCGTGTCGGCGTCGGTGCTCAGCGAAAGGCTGGTATCCCCTCCGTCACAGGCTCCCGACGCCATCGCGACGAGACCCAGGAACACCAGTGGAATGAAGATACTCTTCATCTCGTTCTCCCTCCGTCCTTCCGGGAGCTCAGTCCACCGGCTCGGTGCCGGGAGTGACCGCGGTGGTGTACCACTTGAAGTTGTCGAGGATGATTTCCGAATCGTAGATCCCATCCGCAGTATCGTGCAGGTGGAATGTCAGCGTGAAGGTCTCGTTCGGCTGGATGTTCCACGTCGTCACCAGCCACCCCGTTGAAGATCCGTAGGCCTGTCCACCCGGATAGGGAGAATCCTGCGCATAGGTTCCGCAGGAATACCCGGTGCCCGAGATGCTCGTCGTCCAGGTCCCCTGCGGGCAGTTGTTGTACCAGCAGCACTCGCTGAGCGCGGTGTTGATCGCGATGTAGCAGCAGTGGTTGTTCGTGCACTGCGAGTCCACGAAGTCGTAATATGTCCCCCGGCAGTTGGTGAAGTTGATGATCCGCTTCACGCCGCCCGTTGTCTGCGGCGCGGTCAGGAAAGCGTAGAACTTGTCGTTGAAAACGTCTCCCACATATTCGTCGTATTCCTCCGAGAAAAATACGTAGTCGAACGAGAACCCCTGCGCGTTCTGCGGCGCGGTCAGGTTCACCGTGTATTCGATGTTGTCATAGGTCACGTAGCCGCTGGCGTCGTAGGGATCC
>CAYZAI010000003.1:0-31909 GCA_964476305.1 uncultured Myxococcales bacterium | reverse complement strand
GTCTCGGTCTCCGTCTCGGATTCGGACTCCGTCTCGGTCACGGTATCGCTGTCGTTGAGCGTCTGGGAGTCGGTGTCCTGTGCGTGATGCTGCTTCGAAGCGTCCCAGCAGCCCGCCATGGCGAGGAGGGCGAGCGCCGGCAGCAGCATTCCCCGGCCGGAGGAAAAGGGGGGAATAGGGGACGTTCCAAAGAAATGGAAGTTACGCAAGCAACGCCTCCTCGTCCCAGCCGAGTTCGCCCAGAATCCTCGCTTCACTCCTCCTCCGCGAGCAGCATCGCAACCATTTCCCCATCGCCATTTCCCCATCGCCCGAAGCACACATTTTTTTCGGCGCGCGAGCCCGGTTCACTCGACCAGGAACACGATCTCGTTCAGCCCGTCGGGGTAGGGGATCTCGAACGCCTGCTCGTAGACCTCGGCGTCGCCGATCATCTCGGCGCCGAAGATGACGTTGTCCTCGTCCGGCACGCACTCCGCGTCCCAGCAGTCCACCTCGTCCCAGACCTGCACGGTCGCCAGGTAGTCGCCGGCCTCGGGGTTCTCGGGGTTGAAGCAGTCGCAGCCGTCGAAGCAGGGGTGCGGGGCCCGGACCCGGCCGTCCCACTCGAAGACGAGGCTCTCGCCGGGGTCGATCATCCTCGCCGCCGCGTAATAGTCGCAGTCGATGCAGCAGTACTCGTCCTCGTAGGACGAGGTGCAGGTCACCGTGCAGAACGGCTGCTGGAAGTGGCAGGTCTCGGGCCCGGCGCCCGAGTCCATCGAGCACAAAAGGTACGACTCCTCGCCGAAGGCCCATCGCACGAAGCGCGGCTGGTTCGAGGCGTTCGTAACGACGATGTCGATGATGGAGGCGGGCACCGTGTCCGTGTCGGAATCGGTGTCCGCGTCCGAGTCGGAGTCCGCGTCCGAGTCCGAGTCGGAGTCCGTGTCGCCGTCCGCGTCGGCGTCCTGGGCGGTGTCGTCGCCGGGCACGCTCGCGTGGTGGCAGCCGGCCGGGCCCGTCGCCGCGGCGAGCAGGGCGAGCAGCACGAGCGTCGTGGTTCTCATGGGGCCGCCTCAGGCCGCGCCGGAGGAGAGCAGGCGCGCGAAGTTGTCCGCCACGGTCTCGGCCAGGCGCACGAGCCGCTGACCGGGGGGCAGATCCGCGGTGAGCTGGTCCGCGAAGAGCAGGGCGATCACACGGTTCTTGAGGACGACGGGGATCACCAGCACCCGATCGGGCCTGCCGCCGAGGGCCGCGGAAAGCACGCCGTCCGCCGGATGCCGCGAGAGCGAGCCGAGGTGCAACTGGCGCTCGGCGATGACCTGGCTGAGGGTGGAGCGGGCCGAGACCGGCACCCAGAACGACCGGATGGCGTCCCGGCTGGTGCCCCGGCCCGCGATGTCCATGCCGCGAATCTCCTG
The DNA here is from genome assembly GCA_964476305.1 of uncultured Myxococcales bacterium. Taxonomy (GTDB): domain Bacteria; phylum Myxococcota_A; class Polyangia; order JAAYKL01; family JAAYKL01; genus CAYZAI01. The sequence continues at coordinate 30,503 of CAYZAI010000003.1, read as the reverse complement.
CTTCTTCACCGCCAGGAACACGGAGCGCTCGGCGAAGCGCCGGATGCACTCGAGGGCCAGGGCGATGATCTCGTCCCGGGTGGTCGCCTCGCCCATGGCCTTGAGCAGCACCGCCTCCGGGCGCGGTGGCGGCAGGGGCGGCGCCGAGGGCAGGGGCGGCGCGGGCGGCTTCGAGGGGGCCGAGGGCGGCGCCGTGGACCAGGAATCCGGACCGGGTGACCGGACGTCGACCGGCTTCGGCGCGGGCTCCGAGACCGTGACCGGCGGCGGCTGCGGCGGCGGCTGCGGCGGCGGCTGCGGCGGCGGCTCCGGTGTCGCCCTCGGGCCCGGCGCGGTGCTCACTCCCCGGTCGTAGCCCGGCGCCGGTCGCGTGGTCGGCGGCAGGTGCAGGATTTCTACCCGCGCACGGCCGGAGTCGTGGTCGATGGCGAGGGCGGCTCCGTAGCGGCCGTCGGGCTTGCTCTTGACGTGCATCAGCGGGATCGCGCGCACCGCCTCGTCGAGCGGCAGTCCGGCCGGCCGGGTCGGGGCAGGAGCGGGGTTGGGGGCGATCTGGCCATGATAGAAGGCGCGCAGCGCCCAATCGAGATCCGAGTGGGCGATCACGGCCGGCGTGATGGCCCGGCCCGTGTGATGGGCGATCTCCTCGATGGCGTGGCGGCGGCTCGGGTCGGTGAGCGCGAGGGTCAGTCCGGCGTCGGTCAGGGCCACGGGCACCGCGTGGATCTCGATCGCCAGGTGCGCCGGCACCGCGGCGATGGCCAGGTCCGAGACGGTCTGCAACCGGTTGCGCGGCCAGTGCTGCACGGGGAAGCGCCGCACCAGGAAGCGGACGAGCTGCTCCTCGTCGAGCGCGCCGATCTGTACGAGGTGGTAGTCGACGGTGCCGCCCTTGGACGCACTCAGCGCGGTGGCGCGATCCAGCTGGTCGAAGGTGACCAGGTTCTCCGCCAGCAGCATGCGCAGGGCTTGGGTCATGGGGGGAGCATAGCAGGGCCGGTCATCGGCGAGAAGGGCGACGGTTGTTCAGCGCCGGATGGCATGCTGCCCTCGGCATTGGACCCGGATCGGGCGCTGTATTAGGATGAGACGGATGCGCGCCGCTGGAAAGAACCGATGGATGCTCTCGGCCTTCGGGCCGGCGGCGCTGCTGGCCGCGGCCTGCTGGGGGGACGTGGTGCCGGTCTGGCCCGACGGGCCGATGGACACGGACACCGGGACCGGCACCGGCGACGCGCCCGAGGCGATCCCCGGCGGCGGCCTGGGCGGCGGTCCTTTGGACGGGCGCCTCGACCTGTTCGTGCTCGACGAGGAAAGCGGCGGCCTCGTGGCCGGCGCCCGGGCGCTGCTGGTCATCGGCGCCTCGACGCTGACCGCCGAGACCGGCGCCGACGGCCACGCCGTGTTCGAGGACGACGGCCTCGCCGGATCCGTCGAGATCCACATCCTGGCCGACGGCTTCGTGGCCGAGACCTTCCTCGCCGTGGACACGGCCGAGGCCACGCTGCTACTCCGGCCCGCATCGCCCGCCCCGGCGCCCGCCGCGGCGATCCTCTCCGGCACGGTGGGCGGCTGGGAGGAGTTGCCCGAGCCCACCGCGACCCAGCGCCGCGCCCTGCTCGTCGCGTTCGGCCCCCGCTGGGCGGACCTCGCCGAGGCCCGCGAGCCGCTGCTCGGCGCGTCCGTGCCGAAGGTCGTCGTCGAGATTGAGGACGGGGACCCCGCCTTCGAGCTGGAAGTGCCGCCCGTGCCCGGCGCGCTCCATGTCTTCTCCGGACTGGTCGAGACCTTCGGCACCGCGGACACGGCGGACGACGCCTACGACTGGCGCTTCTTCGCCGCGCTGCCGGGGCTCGATCCCCAGCCGGGCGAGACGCTGTCCGGGCTCGACCTGGAGGCCGAAGCGGGGCTGCCCGTGACCTTCCACGCCGGCCTCAGCGCATTCCCCTCGGCCTACGAGCGGGCGGACGTGGAGCTGGTCTTCGACCTGGGCGATCCGGGCACGGTGTGGGTCCCGGGCACGCGCCAGGGCGGCAAGTGGGTCTTCGCCGTGCCGGACCAGGCCGGCGCGCTGGCCGTGAGCGTCCCGTTCGTCATCGCCCGGGGGGACCAGACCATGACCCTCGAGGAGGGCGCGGACGAGCAGGCCGCCACCCCGCTCGGGCGTTACGTGGCCCGGGATCTCGGGAACCTCGTGGACTACACGACGACCTCCCCGTTCCTGGTGCCGGGCATGCCCTCGCCGCCGGCCCAGGTCGGCTTCGACGGCGACGTGTTCCACTGCCTGCCCATGGCCGGCACGGACCTGGCTCACGTGTCGATCGCCGAGGCGACCGGCGGGGCGGAGCTCTGGCGGGTCACGGCTTTCGGCAGCCTGCCCGACACCGCGGCCCTGCCCCCGTTTCCCGGGGAATGGGGTTTCACCGGCGTCCCGGACGAGGCGCTGATCGTCCGGGCGTGGACCGCGGCGTTTCCGGGGAATCCCGGCGAGCTGCACTTCGCGAGCTACCCGGCGCTCGTGCGGGAGCTCGCCTTCGAGGCCGTGGAGGTCGAGTGATGCCCGAGCTGGCCTTCGACAAGATGCACGGGCTCGGCAATTGCTTCGTGCTGGTGGACGACAGGGGCGACCGGGTATCCGGTGCGACGGATCCCGCGAAGCTGGCGCGGGCCGTCTGCGACAGGAACACGGGCATCGGCGGACGGCTTGCTGCTGGCCCGGGACGTGAAAGGCGGCGGCCTCGCCATGCGCATCCTGAACGAGGACGGCTCCGAGGCCGAGATGTGCGGCAACGGCATCCGCTGCTTCGCGAGGTTCGCCCTCGATCGGGGGCTGACGGATTCCCGCGAGCTGGAGGTGCGGACCCTGGCCGGGCCGATCCGCACGAGGATCCTCGACGACGGGCAGGTCGAGGTGGACATGGGCGAGCCCGAGCCCGCGGCCCAGGTGACGCCCGAGGCACGGCGCTTCGCCCGCGTCTCGATGGGCAACCCCCACGCCGTGGCCTTCGTGGACGGCTTCGACTTCGACTGGCGCGCCGAGGGCGCGAGGGTCGAGCGCGCCGCGGTCTTTCCCGACGGGTCGAACGTGCACTTCGCCCGCCTGCTTTCGCCGACCGAGGTCGAGGTCAAGGTCTGGGAGCGGGGCTGCGGCGAGACCCTGGCCTGCGGCACCGGGGCCTGCGCCGTGGCCGTGGCCGGCGCCGTCGAAGGGCGGCTCGAGCGCGGCCCGGTGGTCGTCCACCTGCCCGGCGGGCCGCTTCTCATCCACTGGAACGAGCACGGCCGAGTGATGATGACCGGCCCGGTGGTCCTCGTCTGCCGGGGGACGTACTTCTTCGAGGGTTGACGGAAACCCACCCCCTTGCCCCCTCCCGATGCGGGAGGGGGATGTCGGACGCCATTCGGAATGGTCGTCCTCTTCCCTCGCAGGGAAGGGGCAGGGGATGGGTTGTCGGGTGGATCAGGTCGTGGTGTCGGTATCGGAGCCGGTGTCGGTGTCCGTGTCCGTGTCCGTGTCCGTGTCCGTGTCGGTATCGGTGTCGGTGTCGGTATCGGTGTCCGTGTCGGTATCTGTGTCCGTGTCGGTATCGGTGTCGGTGTCGGTGTCCGTGTCCGTATCTGTGTCGGCGTCGCCCGAGCCCGGCAGGCAGAAGTCGTCGTCCTGGTTCGGCTGGTCCGCCACGCCGAGTTCGCCGAAGCTCTGGCAGTCGTACCCGTCCCCCTCGCGGCACTCCGCGCTCTCGGCGCAGGAGACGACGCAGACGCCCGTTATCAGTTGGTAGCCCGTGGAGACGCAGGTCACCCCGGGAGCGCACTCGTCGTCCGGCGTGGTGCAGTAGGAACTGCAGTACCCCGCCGGCCACTCTTCCGGGATCCACGGGAAGAGAAGGTTGGTCTCGAGGCACACGGGCATCTCGATCCCGGTGCAGTCCTCGTAGGCCGTGGCCGCGGTGCACGGCTCGCCCCAGGCCCCGGCGGGCAGGCAGAAGGTGTTGATCTGGTTCGGGTGATCCGACACGCCGGCCTGGCCGAAGGTCAGGCACCCGTACCCGTCGTCCTGCCGGCACTCCTCCTGCTCGGTGCAGGCCACCACGCAGCGGTTGTTGAGCGGGCCGGTCCGCACGCAGGCGATCCCCGGCGCGCACTCGCCGCCCGGGTTCGAGCAGGCCTTGGTGCAGTAGCCCAGCGGCCAGGTGGGCGGGAAGGTCTGGGCGGCGCTCATGTCCTGCATGCACTCGCCGCCGATGATCCCGGCGCAATCCCCGTCCCCGATGCAGGGATCGCCGTAGTTCGCGGTGGGCCCGCCGTCCGGGTCGCTGCCCGTGTCGGTGTCGCTGTCGGTGTCGGTGTCGGTGTCGGTGTCCGTGTCGGTGTCCGTGTCCGTGTCGGTATCCGAGTCGGCGTCGGCATCGGTGTCGCTATCCGCGTCGGTATCGGTGTCGCCGTCGGTACCGGTCCCGGTGTCCGTGTCGTCGTCGTCGGCCTCCTGGGAGTCGGCGCAGCCGCCGGGCCCGAGCAACGGCAGGCAGCAGAACGCGGCGATGACAATGATGGAGTGTCTTTTCATCGGATTGGCTCCTTTCTGTGGCAATGTCATTATTCACAGAACCGGCGGGAACACGCAAGAGTGGAGGTGATCCGATGATCGATGTCCGGGCGCTGGCCCAGAGCCCCAACGCGCTGGCCGCGGACTACTCGGCGTTTCGGGTGGCCGAGCGGCTGCTCCTGACCGGGCACTCCCACCAGGCCTGGCCGGACTGCGCCCGGGCGGCCCAGCTCGAGGCCTTCGACGACGCGGCCGAGCTCGTGGGCGCCAAGTGGGAGCGGGCCTTCGAAAAGGCGGACCGCGTGCGGCGCGGCTTCGCCCGGCTCCTCGAGGACACCGGCGGCGAGTACGCCCTCGGCGCGAGCACCCACGAGCTCGTCGTGCGGTTCCTCTCGGCCCTGCCGCTTAACGAGCGGCCGCGCATCGTCACCACCGACGAGGAGTTCCACAGCCTGCGGCGCCAGTTCGACCGGCTCGCGGAGGAGCGGATCGAGGTCGTGAAGGTCCCGGCGCACCCCGCCGGGACGGTGGGCGAGCGGCTGGCGGCGGAGCTGGACGATCGCACCGCGGCCGCGGCACTGTCCTACGTCTTCTTCCGCAGCGGGCGGATCGCCGGCGGCGTGGAGCACCTCGCCACGGCGTGCCTCGAGCGCGGGATCGAGCTGCTGGTCGACGCCTACCATGCGGTCAACGTCGCGCCGTTCTCGGTGCCGGGCCTCGGCCTCGAGCGGGCCTTCATCGTCGGCGGCGGCTACAAGTACTGCCAGCTCGGCGAAGGCAACTGCTTCCTGCGGGTCCCCGCGGGCTGCGACCTGCGCCCCACTATCACGGGCTGGTTCGCCGAGTTCGACGCCATCGAGGAGCCCGGCGCCGGGGGCCGGGTGGCCTACGCGAGGGGTCCCGGCCGGTTCGCCGGGTCCACCTACGATCCCACGAGCCACTACCGGGCCGCGGCGGTGTTCGACTTTTTCGAGCGGCGCGCGCTCGATCCCGATCTGCTGCGCCGGGTGAGCCAGCACCAGATCGCGCTGCTCGCCGCGACGTTCGACGCCCTGGACCTGCCCGAGGCCGTGGCGCGCCGCGACCGGGAGGTGCCCATCGAGCGCCTCGGCGGGTTCCTGGTCGTCGAGTCGCCGCGGGCGGGTGAGTTGTGCCGGCGGCTCGAGGCTCTCGGCGTCTCCACCGACGCCCGGGGGACGTCCCTGCGCTTTGGCCCGGCCCCCTATCTCTGCGATGATCAGCTCGTGGCGGCCATGAGCGCCCTGGGGAACTGCCGGGATCTCCCCAGCGTCTCCTGAGCCCGTTACCGGCACCATCCGCGAATGAAATATTCCGGTGACAACCCGGTGACAACATTGACAAGGGGATGGGCTAGTCATCCGGAGCGAAGGGGCACAAGAGGAGGTCCGGATGCTCGAACACCTGCTGATCGGGGGGTACCTGACGATCCTGGGACTGCTGGCGATCTACGGGTTCCACCGCAGCCTGCTCGTCTACCTCTACTTCAAGACGCTGAAGAACATTCCCAGGCCGGCGCGGCTCTTCGAGGAGATGCCGTTCGTGACGATCCAGCTGCCGCTGTTCAACGAGCGGTACGTGGTCGAGCGCTTGATCGACTCGATGCTGTACATCGACTACCCGCGGGACCGCTTCGAGGTCCAGGTGCTCGACGACTCCACCGACGACACGACCGAGATCGCCAGACAGAAGGTGATCGACGTGGCGGCCAAGGGCCTGCAGATATCCCTGATCCACCGCACCGATCGCACCGGGTTCAAGGCCGGCGCCCTCGAGAACGGCCTGGCCTCGGCCCGGGGCGAGTTCGTGGCGGTCTTCGACGCGGACTTCCTGCCGCCGCCCAACATCCTCACCGACACCATCCACCACTTCACGGACGACGGCGTGGGGATGGTCCAGGCCCGCTGGGGCCACATCAATCGCGGGTTCTCGCTGCTCACCCGCATCCAGTCGCTGATGCTGGACGGGCACTTCGTCATCGAGCACGGCGCGCGCCAGCGCTCGGGCCGGTTCTTCAACTTCAACGGCACCGCCGGGATCTGGCGCATGCGGGCCATCCGCGACGCCGGCGGCTGGGAGCACGACACCCTGACCGAGGACATGGACCTGTCGTACCGGGCCCAGCTCAAGGGCTGGAGGTTCATCTACCTGCCCGAGGTCGTGGCGCCCGCCGAGATCCCGGTGGAGATGGCGAGCTTCAAGTCCCAGCAGCACCGATGGGCCAAGGGCTCGATCCAGGTCTGCCGCAAGATGCTGCCCACGATCCTGCGGGCCGACGTCCCGTTCAGGGTCAAGACCGAGGCGTTCTTCCACCTGACAAACAACTTCGCCTACCTGCTGATGATCTTCCTGGCGCTCCTGCTGCTGCCGAACCTGCTGGTGCGCACGCAGCACGGCTGGCGCGAGGTCATGCTGATCGACATGCCCCTGTTCTTCGGCACGACCTTCTCGATCGGCACGTTCTACGTGGTCGCCCACAAGCAGCTCTACGGCGGCGCGTGGAAGGCCGTGGCCAAGGTGCCGCTGCTGATGTCCCTGGGCATCGGGCTGTCGATCAACAACGCCAAGGCCGTGATCGAGGGGATGGTGGGCCACCAGACCGAGTTCGTGCGCACGGCCAAGCACGGTGTGCAGGATCGTACGACGAGCTGGCACAACCTGCGCTATCACGCGAAGAGGGGCTTCGTGCCGGTGATCGAGATCCTGTTCGCCCTCTACTTCGTCGCCACCATCGCCGTGGCGATCATGAACGGGCACTTCGTCTCGCTGCCGTTCCTGCTGCTGTTCTTCCTGGGCTACGTCTACGTGGGAGCCACCTCGCTGTTCCAGCGGCACTGAGCCGTCAGCCTCCGGCCGGGGCGTGTCACGGCCGCCTTCGTCGCGACCACCAGAAGCCGACGACGATCAGCGCCGTGATCAGCGCGGCGGCGGCAGCGGCCCACCACCTCGCGCCGGGCACCGGCTCCGGCTCGGGCGGTGCGGGGGGGCGGATCTCCTCCATCCGGTAGCCGTCCACCTTGGCGGGCATGGTCTCGCGGTCGAAGCCCTCGAGAAGCTCGCGGCGCAGCTGTTCGAGCTCCGCGCGCTGCTGCTCCAGGGTCTTGTGCGTGGCCTTTTCCAGCTCGGCGCGGAAGCGCTCGATGACCTCGGGAGGGAGGATCGGCGTGGCGATGTCTATCACCTCCGTGTGCAGCAGCGGGTTGGCGCAGGTGTTGTCACTGCACGATGCCCCGTGGGCCAGAACGCTCTCCACGTACTCCTTTGCCAGGCGCTGTTTCTTCGAGTCGTCGGCTTTCCAGTAGTCCTTGCGCGCCGACTCGAGCATCCGGGCGGCGATGGACTGAAACGCCCAGGGGTTGGCCTCGTCGAGGAACCGCTTGATCCCCAGGTCGAACTTGTCCTCGACGTAGACCTCGTAGGTCTGGTTCCAGTGGGCGTCGTCCACCGAATCGGGCACGGTGACCTGCCAGCCCCACAGGTAGTCCACGAAATTCGAGATCTCGCGGGCGCCGGCGTAGTCCTCGCCCTGCATGCCCTCGACCCAGGCGGGGTTCAGGTAGCGCGAGTGCAGCTCGCGGCCGATGGTGCGGCCGATGTCCTCGACCTGGATCTCGTCGTCCCGACGCTGGAGCGAGATCATCGTGTCCGGAGAACGACCCGAGCGGTTTCGCACGGCCAGGGACAGCCCGCCCAGGAACTGGAACATGTCGTCGTTGTCCATGGTGCCGTACAGGGCCGAGGAGATGGAATGCACTGCCGTGTCCACGGTCTCGAGGTGATCGCCGAGCAGCTCGCGGGCGGGTGTCCCCCACTCGCCCGCGCCGTAGGCGTACCCCGTATGGCGCTCGTACACCTTCGACACGTCGGTATCCGACTCCCACAGCCCCGAGGCGCCCGTGACCTCGACCACCCGGTTGCCGTAGTTGCCCGGTCTTTCCGAGAAGATCCGCAGGCGCGACAGGACATCGGCTCGCTCCGGGGGTACGCCCCTGGCGACGAGCCGCTCGCGGACGGCCGCGCTGCCCGCCGCGATCAGGTTCTCGACGTCGGTCTGAACCGCGGCGCGCTGCACCGCCTCGTCGAGCAGTTCCATCAGGTTCGGGAACAGGTCGCGGTACAGCCCCGAGGGGTTGAGCAGCACGTCCACCCGCGGCCGCCCGAGCTCGGCGCCGGGGACGACCGCGGTACCCGTCACGCGCCCGGCCTTGTCCCAGACCGGTCGCATGCCCATCAGCCACAGGGCCGTGGACTCGTTGATGCCCTCGTTGCGGATCGTCTCGGTTGCCCACAGCACCAGCGCCACCTTGGACGGCAGCTTGCCGTCCTTCTTGATGTGGTTTGCGATCAGCTGTTCGGCGGCCCGCCTGCCGAGCTCGAATCCCTCGGGCGAGGGCAGGCGGTCGGGATCGAAACCGTAGAAGTTCTTGCCCGTGGGCAGGGCCTCGGGTGTCCGCAGCGGATCGTTGCCGCGGCCCGCCGGTACGAAGCGCCCCGCGAGACCGGCGACGAGCCGTTCGAGCTCGAGACCGCCCGAGCGCCGGAGGGCGAGGCCGAGTTTCCGGCGGTCCTCACTCGGGTTCTGCTCGCGGATCGCCTCGATGGTCTCGGCCAGGGGCTTGCCCTCGGGAGAGCGGCCGAACGTGTGCAGCCCATAGGGCAGAAAATCGGCGCCGACACTCACGAGGTAGTTCTCGATCACCGGCAGGCTCTCGGCGTCGACCTTCGTGAGCTTCAGGTCGGCGAGGATTCCCAGCTCGCTCGCCGCTCGCCGGATGCCGTCGAGCTTCAGCTCCGCCGTCTCGCCGCTCATCGCCGCAACCGCCCGGTACTGGCTGATCTGCTGGGCGAGGGTGCGCAATTCGCCGTGCATGCCCGAACGCCGGAGCGGCGGCACCAGGTGGTCCACCACCACCGCCCGTCCCCGTCGCTTGGCCTGGATCCCCTCGCCGACGTCGTCGACGATGTACGGATAGATGCTCGGGGTTCCGCCGCCGAGGACCTCGGGCGGGCAGCTCGTCGAGAGGCCGGCCTGCTTCCCCGGGAGCCACTCGTGGGTGCCGTGGGTCCCCAGGTGGATCCTCGCGTCCGCGCCGAAGACCCGGCCAATCCAGAGGTAGGCGGCGGTGTACTGGTGGTGCGGGTAGAGCGTGGGTGAGTGGTAGAGCTTGAGCGGATCGTCCGAGTAGCCGCGGGACGGCTCGGGCATGAGCACGATATTGCCCAGGCGGATCGCGGGGATCAGCACCTGCCCGCCGGAGATCATCACGTCCGAGTCCTCTGCCGAGCCCCACTGCTCCCGAACGCCGTCCCGGTAGTCGTCGGGCAGCGCGCGGAACCACTCCTCGTAAGTGGCAATCGGCAGGCGTACCACGTGACCGGCACGGACCATCTCCTCCAGCTCTCCCGGTGCCCAGTTGCCGACGTTGCGGGCGGAGCGGACGATCAGATCGCGGATCCCCTCCCGGGTCAGGGGAACGTCGCTGTCCACCCGGTAGCCCTCGGCACTCAGCCGCGCGAGTATCGTCTCGAGGCTCTCGAACACGTTGAGGTAGCTGGCGCCGATGCTCTGCTTGCCCGGGCTGTTGTTGTAGAACAAGATCGCGATCTTCTTGTCGGCGTTCGATTTGCGGCGCAGCGCGAGCCACCCATCGATGCGGGTCAGCAGGTGCTCGAGGTTGTCAGGGACGACATCGGTGAAGAACACGCGGTTCGTCGTAGCGTGGTCCGTGGTCTCGGTCTTGCCGCTGAGCACCGAGGGCTCGATCAGGCCCGAGATTTCGGGGTTGGCCACGGCCCAGGCCACCTCGGCGGCGGCGAGTCCCCGGGGGTCGTCGCGCCACTCGCCGACCGTTCCATAGTAAGTGCTGATGGCGTTGATCATCGGCACCCCGAGGCGCTCCACCGCGGCCAGCACCTTCGGTCCCAGAGCCGAACGGAACTTGAGGGAGAACGCCAGCACGAGGTCCAGGCGTGTCCGGATGTCGTCGTGCAGCAGGAACTCGTGCAGCACGTCCTCGGAGCGACCGAAGCAGAGCACCACGCTGTGTCCCGCGGTCTCCAACCGGCGGACAATGATGTCGAGGGCTTCGACCTGGCCCTCGGCCAGCGCCGTGTCGTAGACCATTATCGCTATCCAGGCCGCGTCCGGGGAGAAGCGGCTTCGGGAGCCGTACCAGGCGAGGTACCCGGGGATGCCGTCGAACGGTTGGGGCGCGTCCGGGTGGTGGATGCCAAGCGTGGGCCGCTGGCGCAGCGGGGGGACCACGGTGGCGGGATCGATCTCGCGGCGGGCGAGCAGGGCAAGTAGACCGGCGACGTTTTCCGACGAGAAGTGACTGTAGTAGGCCTGCACCTCGTCGTCGAAGATGAACCCCCTGGACTGCAGAGACGCGTCGTCTCGGGAGCCGCGCAGGGCGTAGATCCGCGTGCCGTCGGGCGGGGCGTGCTCGAAGAGGAAGTCCACCAGCTCGCGGATCATCACGTCGACGACGACGATGCGGGAGCTGGTCACCGCATCCCGTGCCGGGCCCGGGGCGGCCAGATCCTCGGGGGTGAAGAGTCGGACCTCGGTGCCGTGCGGCAGGTCGATCGACTTGGCGCCTTTTGTGACGATGTAGGTGTCGGACTGGGCGACGAGGAACGCGATCCGTTCGGTCGCGGCCGCGGATCCCGCGGTGATGGTGGCTGCCAGGGCCAGCAGCCAGGCGGCGGCGAGGCGCGTCATCGCTTCGGCACGGGGCAGGTGCCCGCTTCCGGGGACCCGGATGGGCCGTGGTCCTTGGCGTCCGGTCCCTGTCCGGTGGCGGCGGCTACCGCGGCGCCGAGCAGGGCTTCAACCACCTGCTCGAGGGCGGCGGGCAGCTCGCCTCCGGGGACGGCGTCCAAAGGCTCGACGGCGGGAAGCCCAGCGGCCTCGGCCGCCGCCGACAGCGCCGCGGTGCGAAGGGCGGAAACGTCCCCGACCAGCCCCCTGTTCTGGGCATCCGCCGCCGCCAGGGCCGTCGCCACCAGACCCGCCACCCGCGGGTCCAGCAGCAGTCTCTCCAGGCGGATTGCTGCCTGGCGCGGCCGGTCGGTGTGGCCGGACAGGTAGCGTTCGGCCAGCACATCGATGCCGAGGCCGCGCTCCTCGAGCCGGGTGAAAATGCTGCGCCCGGCCACGAGGAAGTTCTGCCGCGCCACCGCCTCGGTCACCGCGGACCGCACCGCGCGGCCGATCAGCTCCCCGAGCTTGCAGTGCCCTCCGGCGTTGTCCGCGAGTGCGCCTTCCCCCTCCACGACCGCGATGTTGTCGGTACCCGTGCCCGTCGCCTGATACCTGGGCAGGTACGAGCTGCGGATGTCGAGGTCCTGCAGCGCCGCGGTCTTGGCCTCGGTAGCCGCGATGATCGCGCGGACCATGGCGCGCTCGGAGAGTTGGCAGCTCGTGACGAGGATCACGTTGATCGTCCCGTGCTCGACCCAGGGCCCTTCGTCGGTGCCGGCGCGCTGGGCATTGGAGGTGACTCCCGCGGTGACCAGGGCGACCACCGCCAGGTCGCCGTGTCGTTCGGAACGCACGACCGCTCGGGAGACGTCGGCGCCGGTGTGCAACACCGAGGCCGAGTCCGGCGCGAGGCCGAGGATGCCGCAGATCCGGCGGGACATGGCCTCCGGACCGCCTTCGTGGAGCGCGTGCCAGTGGGTCGGGGGCAGCCCGTGGTTGACCACCGCGCGCACACCGGTCCGTCGGCCCTCGAGGGACGAGATCACGGTCATCGGCCGCGGGAGGTCCAGCACAAGAGAGGAGTGCTCGAAGTCGTCGATGCGGCTGGTGACGATCCGCGCGTGGAAGCCTTTGCCGAGAGGAAGCGGCAGATCCCGTCGGCGCAACCGGGCGTCGGGCTCGAGGCGCGTCTTCGGCTGCACGAGTCGTTCGGGATAGATCGTCGCGGCCAGCCACTCGGCGAACTCGGCGGAGTAGATCGACGTGCGGCAGGTCAGGGCGCAGGGGAAGTCGTGGACGGCGCCGTCCTTCACCGCGGACAATTCGCGAAAGAGCGGATCGGCGCGCAACCGGTCGAGCAGTCCCGCGTCGCCACCGCAGGCGTAGATCACCTCCGGGTCGAAGGCCCGCCAGGCATCGGGCGAGGGGGAGACGACCTGACCGTTCAGGCCCCAGGTCGGGGGAATCCCTCCCGCGGCGCGGATCATGGCCACCTGGAACGAGTCGTCACCCGGGGCCATGGCACCCTCGAGATGCATCAGGCGCGCCACGCGCCTGTGTTCGGCCGCGGGGATGCGCTGGACCTTCTGCGTCAGCGTGGCGAACCGCTTGCGGATCCGGGTGACGAGCCTGTCGGCGGCTGCGCGCTTGCCCGTGAGCCTGCCGAGCATCCGGGTGCGCCGGTAGAACCAGTCGAGGGTCGTGTCGTCCATCTCGGCCACGGCGGCTCCGGTGCGTGCGAGAGCGGCCCTCAGTGGCGCGTGGAGCCGCGAGACGAACACCAGATCCGGCGCCAGGGCGGCGACGGCCTCCGCGGAGGGGTCGCCGAAGCCCCCTACCACCGTCTTCGAGTGCACATCCGCTGGCGATTGATCGTGGTAGGTGACGCCAGCGACCGCGTCGCCGGCACCGATGGCGAACAGGGTCTCGGTGACTGAGGGTACGAGCGAGACGATGCGCGCCGGGTGGAAGGGCACGGAGACGAGACGGCCGGCCGAGTCCGGCACGCGGACGGTGCGGTCCGCTGACCGGGTTGCGGCCGGGACCATCGCGGCGACGGCTATCGCGGCCAGCAGCGCCGGCAGTCTGGGGGGCGGGACGGACCTGGCAAGGGCGGGGCTCATCGCGATCAATTGGGGACGTAGACCACCGAGCCGTCCTCGAGCCGGTAGGCCACTCCCAGCCGCTCGCCTTTCCCCTTGGCCTTGGTCCTGGTCACGCGGCGGGCCTCGATCTTCTTGCCCTTCTTGGTGATCACTTCCAGCTGCTCGTCATCGATTTTCTTCGTGATCGTGATCTCCGACGTGGGATCGAGCAGATCATGAAGCTGGAAAACGTTGAACAGCATCATCAGCAGTCCGACGATGAACACCAGCCCCAGATCGAAGAGGTTGGCCACGCCGCCCAGGGGATCGACACCCGCGGCTCCGTCGTCCGCTTCCCCGGAGCGTCTCATGAACCGCATGGTCCGCCTTCATCGCCGGTGGGGCTCGTGGCCAGCACCTCGGTGACGAACTCCATTGCCCGTACGTCCTGCTCGACCCAGCGGCGCCGGATGGTGTGGAAGAAGAAAGCCGTGATGCCGAGAGCCAAGCCTACCACGGTCGTGGTGAAGGCGATCACGAGATCGGACGACAGGCGCGTCAGGTCGCCTTCGCCCAGGGCGGCCAGGCCGGTCCCCATGGGAATCAGCGTGCCGATCAACCCCAGGCCCGGGCCGATGCGCACGGCGAGCCGCAAGTGGTCGAGGGAGGAGTGGGCGAGGGACACCGCGTCCTGCAGGTGCTTGACTATCACTGGCTCCGGAGGCGGCTCTCCGGCCGCGAGCAGCTCCTGGAAATGCAGCAGGTAGTGTCGCGCGCGCCGGGAGAGATGGGTCATCCCCTGGCCTTCGCGCACCGCCCGTGCCAGGAGCGTCGGCGTCGTGCGAGGCAGGCGCAGGCGCTGGACCCCATCGGCGAAGAAGCTTCCAGCCTGGAACAGGATCCAGACGCAGAGGATCAGCAGCAGGACCAGCGTGGGATAGAGCAGGGAGCTCGAAACCACGTAAATCACCGCCTTGATGATCGAGCCCACGTCCATCAACGTACCGTCCTCCTCCCCCGAAGTCGTTCCCTGAGCACCCCCGCCAGCAATGCGGCGCCGCCCGTTCCGAGCACGACCGCTATCACCGCGGGATCCTCCGGCACCACCGGTGGCCGGCTCGCGGCGAGTCGGTACACGCCGCCGAGGGCCTCGAAGTGGGGAGCGAGCAGCATCCACACCGCGAGAAACAGGGCCACCATGGCACCCAAGCCGGCCGCGAGGGCCAGCGGCCGGGAGCGGGAAACGCGAGTGACGGCATCGCGAAACGACATCCTGGCGATACTTGACTATAATATTGAATTTATCAATGGTGATGTGCGAACCATGACGGTTTGCGCCCGTAGCAGCAGATGGCATAGTGTCTTCCTGAACACGCGAAGGAGCCAAGCCATGAGACACCTCGTGATCCTGATTGCGGCATCCGGCCTGCTGCTCGCCACATCCTGTGGTCAATCCAAAGAGGTCCCCGGGGAGTCGGACAAGAAGCCCGGAAAGGTGGTTGCCGGGCCCGCGGCACCCGCGCCGGACGAGCCCAGGCCCGCCGCGGCGGTGGAGGTCTCTGCCGAGGTCCGCGCCAAGTGCGCGGTCTTCGAGCCGCCCTGGGGTGATCAGTGGTGGGTGGACTGGGGACAGCAGTACCCCGAGAAGGGCGAGGAGTGGCTGGACACCGTCGAGGAGAAGATGGCCAAGGCGGACCTCTCGATCCTCCCGCAGTGCAAGCACCTCAAAGGGCTGTTCCTGGGCTTCCTCGACATCGCCGACTTGTCGCCGATCTCGGGCCTGACGCAGCTCACGTACCTCGATCTGCGTTTCGACACCAAGCTCGAGGACCTCTCGCCCATCGAGAAGCTCACCAACCTCGAACACCTCGTGATCACGGGGACCGCGGTCAAGGGCTTCGAGTCCGTGGGCCGGATCAAGAGCCTGCTGGAGCTCGAGGCGCGGCAGCTGACCGTCACGGACGTCTCGCCCCTGGCCGGCCTGCCCGAGCTGTGGCGGGTCGACCTGCTGAAGGATCCCATCGCGGACGTCTCACCCCTGGCCCGGGCGCCCAAGGTCACCAAGCTGCGCCTGTGCCAGTCCGAGATCGAGGGCTACGAGGGTCTGCTGCCCGCCGCGGAGCGGATCCGCGAACTGGAAACGTGCAATTCGAAAATCAAGGTCGAGAACTTCCCGCAGCTCGCCGCGTTCAAGAACCTGGTGTTCCTCAGGCTGTGGGGCAACCCCATCGAGGATCTTTCCCCCCTGGCCGGCCTGAGCCAGCTCGAGGAGCTCGACCTGGCCGGGACCAAGGTCAAGGACCTGTCGCCGCTCCACGGCCTCAAAAAGCTCAAGCTGTTGTACCTGATGATGGTGGACATCGACGAGGCGCAGGTGACCGCGCTCCAGGCCGCGCTGCCCGAGCTGGAAATCGTCCGCAAGATGCAATTCAATTGAGAAAAAAGTGTCAACTATCGCTTCAATCGGTATAGGCTTCGACCATTCGGGTCCGCTTGGGTGTGCCCGGAAAGGAAATGCCGGATGACAACCGAAATCGGATTCGAAGGAGTGACCAAGCGATTTTCCGAGCCAGCGGGCGGGACCCGCACCGTGCTCGACGGCCTGTCGTTCGCCTGTGACTCGGGAGGAGTGATGGTCGTCGAGGGGCGCTCGGGAACGGGCAAGTCCACAGTGCTCAACCTGGTCGCTGGGCTGCTGGTTCCGGACGGCGGGACGGTCCGCGCTGGGGATCTCGACCTGGGGCGCCTGTCCGAAGCGAGGCGGGACAGCTTCCGGGCGGTCAACATCGGCTACATCTTCCAGACATTCAACCTGATCTCCCCGCTCACGGTGCTCGAGAACGTCTACCTGCCAGGCTCCCTGGCCGGGACCGGGGAAGCCACGGACCGCGAACGGGCGCGGGAGGTGCTGGAGGAGCTGGGCCTCGCGGATCAACAGGACAAGCTGCCCTTCCACCTCTCCGTGGGGCAACGCCAGCGCGTGGCCGTGGCCCGGGCCGCCCTACGCCGTCCGCGGATTCTGCTGGCGGACGAGCCCACGGCCAACCTCGACCGCGAGTCGGCAGAGATCGTCCGCGCCACGCTCGAGCGCATGCGCCGCGAGGGATCGACCCTGCTGATCGCGACCCACGACCCGATACTCAAGGGCATCGAGGGCGCCGCGGTCCTGGATCTCGAGAGCAAGGAGGTGCGGTCATGAGCGCCTCCCGTACCCGCAATCTGCTGCTCCTGGCCTGGCGCTACCTCGGGCACCGCCGTTTCGCCACCGTGGTTTCGGTGCTGGCCGTGGCGCTGTCCCTGACCTTCGTGGTCGGCATCGGCCTGCTCAACTTCGCGGTGAAGAAGACGGCCGTCGAGGGGGCGATCCGCTACCCGCTGGTCATCGGTTCCGAGAACTCGAGCGCGGTGCAGATGATCATGTCCACGATCTTCCACGTGGACCAGCCCATGGGCAAGATCCACTACCGCGTCTACGAGGAGGTGAGCCAGGACCGCAGGGTCATCGCCGCCTATCCTATCGGCGTGGCCGACTCGGTACAGAACTACCCGATCATCGGCACCACCGAGGATTTCCCTCGGGACTTCGGCGTGGGCTGCTCAGCGGGACGCATCGATTTCTCGAAACTGCCTCAGGCGGTTCTCGGCAGCGAGGTCGGGGACAAGCTGGGGCTGAAGGTGGGTGATCGGTTCACCGGTGTGCACGGCATGGTGGCGGCCGAGGACGTGCTGGATCACGACCAGCTCGTCTACGAGGTGACCGGGATCCTGAACCCCACCGGTGGCCCGGAGGATGCGGCGATATACGCCGGCATCAAGTCGGTCTGGTTCATCCACGACGGCGAGCGGGCCGAGGCGCTCCAGGAATACAAGGACGCGCTGGCCAGGGGCGAGAAGGTGCAGCCGCCGGACGACGAGGACAACTTCGACGTCTTCTCCGGCGACGTGACTGCGGTGCTGGTCAAGACCAAGAACCCGGTCTATACCGCCCAGCTCGAGCGCGAGTGGAGCCTGAAGAGCGGCACCCAGGGCGTGGACACGGGCAAGACCGTGCGCCGGCTGGTGCAGTACATGAACAAGGGCGAGCAGCTGGTCGAGCTGTTCTCGACGCTGATCCTGGTGGTGGCGGTGGTGATGATCCTCGTGACCCTGGTGATGTCGATCAACGAGCGCCGCAAGGAGCTGGCGCTGATGCGCAGCCTCGGCGTGGGGAGGATGACGATCTCGCTGGTGGTGATGGCCGAGGCGCTGTTCATCACGCTGCTGGGTGTGGCGCTGGGAGTAGCTCTGGGCCACGCGGGCGTGTGGTGGCTCGAGAACCTGCTGGTCCGGGGCATGGGCATAGACGTCGAGCCTTGGGTCCTGACCCAGCTCGAGCTGTCGGCAGTCGTCATTACTCTGGTCGCCGGGCAGTTGCTGGCGCTCGTGGCCATGGTGTTCACCTACCGAATGAACCTGGTCGAGGAAATTGCCAGGGATTGATCCGTTCTTCCGAGCGGACCCAAGGAGTCACATTCGGTGAAAAAAGCGCTCGTGCTGCTGGGAACCTGCGCCGTGCTGGGGGTCGTGTTGTACCTGACCAAGCCGGGAGGCGCCGGTTCGTTGCCGACAGGTGACCAGCCGAGCGGCTCGCTGGCCGGCGGCGCGGACGCCGGACCGACCGAGAGGATCGTCTACTGGAGCCCGAGCCTGGATGGGGGTCCGGACGGCGGGACCGCGAGCGCGGCCGTCGCCGGTTCCAGGAAAAGACCGAAAAAGCGGCGCCTGCACGGCAGTGCGGACGTGGTCCGCACCAAGGACGCCCAAGAGGAGCCTTACCGCGCGGTAGTGAGGCCGCGCTTCCCGCCGGACTGGAAGGCCCCGATCGACTTGCCGTTTCGCCAGTTGAAGGCCCTCAGGCGTGAGTTTCGTCAGAGCCACGACTTCAGCGACGAGAAAGTGCGCAGGTACAGCGGCGCGGCGGTGATGATCTCGGGGGCGGTGATGCCCATCGATCCCGTCCCGGACAACGGGCGGATGAAGCGCTTCTGGGTCGCGAACACGATTGTCGTCATGGCGGGGTGTGTTTTCTGCTTCCCACCGACCATGGGCGATCTGGTCTACGTAGATGCGGGAAGGAACCCCTACAAGGTCGATCGCGAGCAGCTCTACCGCAGCATCGTCCAGGTCAAGGCCCTCGGGCGCATGGTCCTCGGTCCGGGCCGCAGCCCGGACGGCGTCGAGTACATGTTCGGCCTGGAGCTGTCGAAGATCGAGGACTGACCCGGCGCTCAGGTCTTGCCGTGGTTCGCGACGCTTGCGCGTTTTCCGCCGCCCTCCTACAGTAGATCTCGGCACCGTCATCCACACCGCCCGCAACGGGCAGAGCCAGGGAGGGGCACGATGCGCGACAACCGGAGAGCGGAGAGCGGAGAGCGGAGAGCGGAGTAGTGGCTTCCTCGCTGCAGCCCTGGGGGCGCTGATCGCGGCGGCGACCCTCGCCCCGCGCCCCTCTACGGCCCAGTGGGTCAATTGGTATCAAGGCGGGGAAGGCGGTGAGGATCTGGTCTTCAACCACCTGGTGAGAGACCCGACCCCGGACACGCACCGATGGGTAGTCACCGGAAGCCTGGACGGCGAGTTGTGGGTTGGACTGATGGACTTCGGAGGGAAACTCATCTGGTCGGCGACGTACGGTGTCGGAGAAGGGAAGAACGTCATCGTACTCGACAGCGACGACGAGACACCGCATTTCGTCTTGGCGGGGAAGAAGAACGGGGGCGTCCTGATGGAGTTCCGGGCCGCTTCCGATACCCTGGAACTGGTAACGGAGTGTAGTGGAGGACCGCTGGTGTTGTCGCTGGTCCAGGCCGATGACAGAGGCATCATCGCGGTAGGGAGGAGCGGCAGTGACGCCTCTGCATACAAGACGATTGCCGGGGAAAGTGGCAATTTGACCTGCGAGGTCGAATGGTCGTTCGCTTTTCCCGATGAAGCGTCTGCAAGCGAGTATGATGGACTACACAAGGTCAGACGACTATCCGATGGGGATTTTGTTGCAGTAGGCTCTGTCGATCAGAACGGCGTGAGCACCGAGTTGGACGAGGGTCTCGTGGTGAAGTTCGGAATAGATGGTACCATCAGATTCGTTACGAGGATCAAAGATACTGATGTCGATCCCGACGAAGTGTACAATGGGATCCACCTACTGGAGGTGGTGGAGATCCTCGGAGGCCCGGGAGGATACTGCCACGGTGTTATTGTAGTTGGACATCAAGTCGGGGGCCTGGCGGCTCAACCCGTGTTCCGCGATCTTTTTCTGGCGAAGCTCGATATAGACGGAAACGTTATTTGGGCCACCCAGTGGTCCAACCCGCCCTTCCCAATGCCGGGCTACAGCTGGCATTGGTATCCGAGAAGCCTTCACGCAATCGACGAGAGCACTCTCGGTGTCGTCGGGACCCGAGTCCTGAACAGTAATCTGCCCGGCGTTGACGACGAGTGGTGGGGGACGCTCCTGCAGTTCGAGATGAAGCCGGAAGGGCTGGCTCAGAGCCCCCTCGAACTGGTTCACGACATGGTCGCTGCCGACAGTGTCCCGCGCGTCGTGTTCCACTCGGCGACGGAAACGGAGGGCGGGGGACTCGCCATCGTCGGCTGGCAGGAGCCGAGCGGGACTGGACCGGCGTTCGAGGAACTCGGCATTGCGGCCAGGGCGAACGAGGAGTGGGATATTCCCCAATGCATGATCGACGGAGATCTGGAGCAGGTGTTCCAGTCAATTCTCTGGCAATCTGACGCGATAGTGGATGATCCGGAGACAACACTGACCGAAATTTCCTCGTCGCCGGAGGACGAAGAGCTACCGAGAAGACTGCTCTGTGCTCCTTGTGTCGTCTTTGTTGACGTCGAGCAGACGGGTTTCGAGGATGGAGAGACTTGGGCAACAGCCTTCGATACCGTCCAGAAGGGCATCGATCATGCGTTCGAAATCGGCGGTTCCAATCCCTCTGCGGGAGAGGTCGGCTACTGCGAGGTCTGGGTGGCCCAGGGCGACTACTACGTCTATGAGAGCAGCCCGCAGAACTCGATAGAGCTGAAGCCCGGGGTCCACGTGTTCGGCGGGTTCTCGGGCGAGGGCTGGGAGGCGTCGCGAGACGATCGTGTTTGGGAAGAGAACATCACTCGGCTGCTGGGGACGGACGGCGGCGATCTGCCGCAGAGTGTCTACCACGTGGTGCGCGGCGCCGACAGCTCGACCCTGGACGGGTTCCACGTGGCTGGCGGGAGGGCGCTGGGCGCCTGGATCGGGCAGCGGGTGGGCGCCGGGATGCTCAACTGGCTGGCGTCTCCGAAGGTTCGGAACTGCACGTTCTACGACAACGAGGCGATGTGGGGCGGGGCCATGGCGAACCTCCTTTCGGCGCCGGAGATCTCGAACTGCGAGTTCACTCAACATGAAGACGACCCGGCTTTCCATCATGTGAACTCGGCCGTCTGGGGCGGCGGGGCGATCGTGAACTGGGGATGGGACCTCATCACGAACGCAAGGCCGGTGATCGACACCTGCCTTTTCGAATCCAACCACGCCGACGGCGGGGGCGGCGGCATCTGCAACCTGAACTCGCCGATGGAGCTGTACAACTCGACGTTCGAGAACAACACGGCTTGGTATGGTGGAGGCGTGTTGAACTACCAGACCCTCGGGGGCTACGGGATCGATCCGCCGTCCATCGACGCGTGCACGTTCAGGTTCAACCGCTGCGAGAATCCCTTCCCCTCAGGAACTAGTGGAAGAGGAGCGGCGCTGGCGAGCTACTCCGGCGAGCTCGTCTTCTACCCGACCTCCGAGATGTGGGTGACCAACAGCCTGTTCAACAACAACACGACCTGTTCCTACGATGGATCCGCGATTTACATCGTTGCCTATCACGATCTGCCGCCCGTGTTCGTGAACTGCACCATCGCGGACAACGTGAAGACCGGCCCCGAAGGTGAAATCGAAAGCGGCGGGGGAATCTACTGGGTGGGCCACTCGCCGGGGGTCGGCAACAGCATTCTGTGGAGCAACGGGCCGCACGAGATCTACCCGGATTGCGCCTCGGGCGCGCACGTCGAGTTCAGTGACATCATGGGCGGTGGGGGATGCGACATGTGGCCGGGGAATATCGGGTGGCTGCCCGAAGATGACCCGCTCTTCGATTGGCCGGGATTCTCACTCCAGTGGGATTCCCCCTGTAGGGATGTGGCTGATATTTCGTATGCTCCAGAAAAGGACATCAACGGTATGTATCGAGACTCAACGCCCGACATGGGCGCATACGAATACTTGCCCTAGGAGGAGTGAACATGCATCAACGGCTTGTTGTCTTCTTTTCGGCTTGGTTTTTTCTGGCTTGCTCCTCTAGCCCACCTGGGATCGACGTGGACAGCGGCACTGACGCGGACAGTGACGCGGACACGGATGCCGATTCAGACGCCGATGCGGATGCCGACACGGATACCGACACAGACGCTGATACGGACGCTTGTGACGACATCCTGGACTGGATTTCGATTTCCGGCGGTTCCTTCATGATGGGAGGTCCAGAGGACACGATGTTTGGTTCTCGCCTTCCCATCCACGAAGTGAACGTTCCGTCGTTCGAGTTGACCCGCACCGAGATCACGGTCGCGCAGTACCGCTGCTGCTTCCTCGCGGAAGCCTGTACCGAGCCTCAGCCCGAGGGATACACACCCGACTACATTCCGGGCTCCTACGACGATCCCGACGAGAACTGCAACTGGGATCTCCCCGAGGAAGCCGACCGCCCGATCAACTGCGTGAACTGGCAGCAGGCCGTTGACTTCTGCGAATGGGCGGGAGGGAGACTTCCGAGCGAGGCGGAGTGGGAGTACGCGGCCCGCAGCGAGGGCAAGGACAACACCTATCCCTGGGGCGAGCAGGGTCCTTCGTGCGACCTCGCGGTGATGGCGGACTGGCTCCCGGGATGCGACGAGGAGCGCACCTGGGACGTGTGCAGCAAGCCGGCGGGCAACACCGAGCAGGGACTGTGCGACATGGCGGGGAACGTCGCGGAGTGGGTGGAGGATTGCTATCATGGAAACTATGAGGGAGCGCCGGACGATGGGAGTGCTTGGGTGTCGGACTGCCTGAGCCCGACCGAAACCTACATGGTGAGGAGTGGTTCGTTTTCAGATGGTGTTTCAAGTTATTTCGAGGTGACTAACAGGAGTGGAACTCGCGAAGAGAGATGGTATGTACAGTTGGGACTCAGGTGTGCTCATTGAGAATAAAGAGACATCGTACATTCTTTAGAAGCATATCACCGGAGCGTACAGGGATGAGAGCTCGGACATGGGCGCGTACGAGTATTTCCCCGTAGATTGAGGAGCAGTAGTCATGCGGTGCCTGCTTTTAATTTCCTCGGTTCTCGCGGCGCTGGCTTGTTCTTCCAGTCCGCCAGGGATCGACGTGGACAGCGGTGGAGGACTGCTTTCATTTGAACTACGAAGGGGCACCTTCTGACGGGAGCGCGTGGACGGAGGACTGCCTTAGCAGCAGCATGTCCTTGCGGGGGGCCAGTTTTGAGACAGGTAGCCCATTTTACTTCGAATGCCGGGATCGAAGAATCGCGAAGAAGAACTCCTGGCACGTGATGATCGGGTTCAGGTGCGCGCGGTAGATGAATGATGCGGCTTGTCAGCTGGTCCGGGCGTTCCTGCGGGGTTTCACTGGTGATCACCAAGCACGCTCTTGTCCGCGGCGGGCGGGCGTGGTAACAACCCTCCCGCTCGCGCGGAGGGAATCCTTGGCGCCAGCTCTCATGGCCCCGACAACGGGGACCCGAGAATCCGCCAGGCCTTGACGGGAGCAACGGTATCGGGATCCACCGGGTGTCGGGGCCGCTTTCTTTTTTCGGGGACGCCGTGACGCAGCAGAAGGACAGCGGAAACAGGCCGGCGCGAGACCTCGCGCTGCTGATCTCGTCGGCGATGGCCTTCGTCCTGGCCGTGCTGGCATCCGGCTGGGAGTTCTTCGCCTCCCAGAGCCCGTCGTCGCCCATCCATGTCGGCCCGCTGGTCGGCCCCGTGGCGCACCTCGCCTCGGCCTGCTGGCTCGCGGGCGCGGCGGGCCTCGCCCTGTGGTCGACGCTCGGCCGCCTCGGCCTTCCCCCTGAGCGCACGCGCCGCCCCGTGCGCTTCGCCCTGGCCGGGTGGTGGCTGCTCTTTGCCGGGTTCGCTCTCGGGGCCGTGCTCGGCGCGCACGGCGTCCAGGTGATCGGCGCCTACCCGCGCGGCGTGGCGGTGCTGCTGCTCAAGCTGGCGGGATTCGTGTCACTCGCGGCCTTCGCCGCCGGCTTTCTGCTGGCCTGTCTGGGCCGCGCCCGGCGCTGAGCCGCCGGCCACGGACCCGGGCAGTTTTGTTCCCCCTTCGAAATCGAAATGGCACTTGCTGAAGTGCCCGGGAGCGGCCTCGCGCAGCGGCGGGACGATAAGGCGGCACGGCATCTCGGCGTGAGGGCACCGCGGGTGGAAGTGGCACCCCTTGGGCGGATCCAGTGGCGAGGGCGGGTCCCCGGTCAGCACGTAGAGCTTGCGGCGCACCCGGGGATCGAACACCGGCGACGAGGCGACGAGCGCACGGGTATACGGGTGGCGCGGTTGGCTCGTCAGTACGTGCGGCTCGGCGATCTCGACGATGCGGCCGAGGTACATCACCGCCACGCGGTCGCACAGATCGCGCAGGACCTCGAGGTTGTGAGTGATGAGCAGCAGCGCCACGCCGAGCTCGCGCCGGAGGCTCGCGAGCAGATCGACGATCTGGCCCTGGCTTGCCAGATCGAGGGACGAGATCGGCTCGTCCGCCACGATGAAGCGCGGCTCCACGGCCAGGACCCGGGCGATGGCGATCCGTTGGCGCTCCCCTCCCGAGAGCTCCTTTGGCAGCCGCTCCAGGGCATCGACGCCGAGGCCCACCATCTCGAGCAGCGCGGCCAGGTGAGCGCTGCGCTGGCGACCGTCCGGATGGCCGCCGTGCGCCATCAGCGCCTCCTCGAGGGTCTCGCGCACGGTGAAGCGAGGGTTCAGGCTGAGCGCCGGATCCTGGAAGATGATCTGCATCCGCCTGCGCAGTTTTCTCAGCCGGCCGCCCCGCAGTCGCGTGATGTCCTGGCCCTCGAAGAACAGCCGGCCTGCGGTGGGGCGTTCGAGGCGGATCAGCAAGCGGCCGAGGGTGCTCTTGCCGCAGCCCGATTCCCCGACGAGTCCCACGACCTCTCCCGGGGAGACGACCAGGGAAACGCGGTCCAGGGCGCGGACCCATCGGCGCTGGTCTCCCAGGGCGCGCAGCCCCGAATGCGCCGCGAACAGCTTGGTGACCTCCCGGGCCTCGGCGAGGCAAGGCGGCTCGTGCGGTGTCTCAGCCATGTGTGCCCCCCACGGCCGAGAGGAAGCAGCGTACCCGCCGGCCGTCCTCGAGGGTGACCATCGGGGGGACGGCGGCCGCGCCGCGACCGCCGCACGCTCCACAGGCCTGCGCCAGTGGACAGCACGTCCCGGGAGCGGCCTGTCCGGCGACCTGGGCCAGGGCCGTGACCTGTCGGTTCGCGCCCGTCAGCAACGAGCCCGGCCGGGTCTCGAGCAGGGCGGCAGTGTAAGGGTGGGCCGGTGCCGCGAGCACCACGTCCACCGGACCCTCTTCGACGATGCGACCGCCGTGCAGCACGGCCACGGAGTCGGCCAGCTGCGTCACGACGGCCAGGTCGTGGGTGATCAGCAGCACCGACATGCGCAGGTCGCGGATCAGGCGGGTCAGGAGGTCGAGGATCTGCGCCTGGATCGTCGTGTCGAGAGCCGAGGTGGGCTCGTCCGCCACCAGCAGCTCGGGCCGGCAGGCCAGGGCCATGGCGATCATCGAGCGCTGGCGCGCGCCGCCCGAGAGCTGGTGGGGGTAGCTGAGGAAGTGTCGCGGCGGGTCGGCGATGCCGACGATCTCCAGCAGGGAGAGCACCTGCTGTCGGGTCACGGCGCGCCCGAGATCCCGGTGCACGCGTAGCGGCTCGCCGATCTGCTTGCCCACGGGCAGCAGCGGGTTGAACGCGGTGCCGGTCTCCTGGAAGATCATGCCGATGCGCGCCCCGCGGATGCCACAGAGCGCCCCTTCGTCCAGGGTCAGAAGGTCGCTCCCGGCGAACTCGACACGACCGCCCGTCACCCGCGCGGCGCGGGGCAAAAGCCCGAGCACGGCCAGTGCCGCCAGGGTCTTGCCCGAGCCGGACTCGCCGAGCAGGGCAACGGTGCGGCCGCGGGGCACGTCCAGCGAGAACCCGTCGAGCAGCGTCCGGCGGTGCTCCCCGTCGGTGAGATCGAGGGAGAGGTCGCGTATGGACAGGATCGGATGCGGCTCGTCCATGGCCCGGCGATGCTAGCACCGCCCGGCGCCGGAAGCGAGCGGGGCTGACAGCGAGGCCGGCAGACGCAGGGTCGCGGTGGCAGGGATCGCCTCGGGTGCATGCCGAACGATGTTCGAGAAAAATAGAAATATTCTTCAAGATGCTGCGGTGATATAGCGGTTTGGCAGCGCGTTCGTTTTGCGGGGGACGAAAGGAAGGCAATTGATGGCACACGACCTGAAGAAGATGGCGCTCGAGACCCAGGCGATCCACGCCGGCCAGTACGTCGATCCCGCCACCGGCGCGGTGGCGCCTCCGCTGATCCAGACATCGACCTTCGCCTTCGAGAGTTGCGCGCAGGGAGCGGCCCGGTTCGCCGGAGAGGAGGCGGGCTACATCTACACGCGGATGGGCAACCCCACCGTCGCCCGCCTCGAGGAGGCGGTGGCCACCCTGGAGGGCGGGTACGGCGGCCTGGCTACGGGCTCGGGCCTGGCGGCGCTGAGCACCTCCATCTTCGCCCTGCTCTCGAAGGGCGATCACCTGGTGGGCACGTCCTCGGTCTACGGCCCGTCCCGGGTGGTCATCGAGCGCGACTGGACGCGCTTCGGCGTGGAGGCGACGTTCGTGGACACTGCGGACCTCGACGCCGTGCGCGGGGCGATGCGCAAGGAGACGAAGCTGATCTTCGTCGAGACGCCGGCCAACCCCACCATCGCCATCACCGACATCGCGGCGGTGGCGAAGATCGCCCACGACGCCGGGGCGCTGCTGATGGTGGACAACACCTTCGCCTCGCCGATCCTGCAGCGGCCCCTGTCCCTGGGCGCCGACGTCGTCTTCCACTCGATGACCAAGTTCCTGAACGGCCACACGGACGTCGTGGCCGGGATGGTCGTCGCGGGCACGAAGGATCTCCACGAGCGGATCCGCAAGGCCCACTGGTACCTCGGTGCGTGCATGGATCCGCACCAGGCCTGGCTCGTGCTTCGCGGCATAAAGACCCTGGCCATGCGCGTGCGCACGAGTCAGGAGAACGCGCGCAAGGTGGCGGCGTTCCTCGAGGGGCACCCCAAGGTCGAGTGGGTGCGCTACCCCGGCCTGAAGAGCCACCCGCAGCACGACCTGGCCGTCCGCCAGATGGACGGGCCCGGAGCGCTGATCTCTTTCGAAATCAAGGGCGGCTACGACGCCGGATCGCACATGCTCGACAACGTGGAGTTGATGACCCTGGCCGTGTCCCTCGGCGGCATCGAGACCCTGATCCAGCACCCGGCGAGCATGACCCACGCGACGATGCCCCGCGCGGAGAGGTTGCAGGCCGGGATCACCGACGGCCTGGTGCGCGTCTCCATCGGCTGCGAGGCCGTGGACGACATCATCGCCGACTTCGAGCAGGCCCTCGCCCGCGCCTGAGGTCTCCCGCGACATCTCCCCCTCCGGTTCCCTCTTCTTGACTTTCAAGCGTTTCGGGGCCAGGGATATGCGCGCGGAACGGCAGCAGCGAAAAAATGCGCTGCCGCGGTCAAGAGGGTCCCATGAGCCGAGAAGAAGACGCTGGAAGCATAACGGAAGGCGAGGACGCGGCGGACGCCGGCGAGGCGGAGGAGCCCCGGTCCGGCGACGGCGACGGCGGCGCGGTGCCGGAAGACCCGGACATCTTCGGCGAGTCCGTCGAATCCCTGAAGCAGGAGCTCTTCCCCGAGGCCGGAGACGGTTCCGGCGGCGAGGAGGTCGCCCTGTTGGCATCGGGCGACGCGCCCTGGGTCGGCGCCGAGGACAAGTGGCTGCGGGGAATCGACGACGGGTCCGGGACGGGGGAGGAGCGCCCGCTGCCTGGGGCCCGGCGCGTGGACGAGGAGGTCCTGCTCGTCACCGAGCAGCTCCCGAAGCTCCCCTCCCTCGTGCCGCCGCCCCGGTCCGATCGCAGCGTCGTGTTCGAGATCGGCATCGCCGTGGCGCTGCTGGCCGTGGTCGGTGGGGCCGCGGGCGTGGTCTGGTGGATGAACGAGAGCTTCGAGCAGCGGGAGAGGGAGATCCTCGAGCTGCGGCGGTCGGACCAGCAGGAGGTCGCGCGCCTCGAACAGGAGATCCGCGGGCTCATGGCGAAGGGCGGCGCCGAGAACGAGGCCCGGGCGGACGAGCTGCGCGCCGAGCTGCACGCCCGGCAGGAGGCGGTCGCCCGGGAGGTCGGGCCCGTCGAGGAGCAGGAGGAGGAGGAGGACACGGGCCGCGAAGGGGGCCGCGAGCACCGCCGCATCCGCGACTCCGAGGGCGTCGCGGAGACCGTCGCGGCCGCCGCCGGCGGAGGGCTCGCCCCGCTGGACGACGACCCCTACGGCGAGGCCGTGAAACCCGGCCAGACCGCCGGGCCGCCCGCCGCTCCCGCCTCCGACGAGGACGACCTCCTGGACGGTGCCTTCACGAAGCCCGCGACGGCCGCGGCCGAGGTGTCGATCCAGGGCGCGGACGAGTTCCCGCTCGGCACGGAGAAGCTGCAGGCGAAGCCGTCGCGCCAGCAGGTGAAGTCCGCCATGGATGCGGTGACCCCGGCTGTCGCGAAGTGCGGGCCGGGCAGCGGGCGGATCGTCGTGTCCGTGACCGTGGCCGGGGCCACGGGTCGCGTCCTGAGCGCCCAGCCCACGGGCGAGGCCGTGGGCACCACCGTCGGGCTGTGCGCCGCCAAGGTCGTGAAGCTCGCCAAGTTCCCGCGCTTCCAGCAGGAACGCCTGCAGATCAAGTACCCGTTCGACCTGTGAGCCCGGTTACCGGCGGCCGAAGCGATCGTGGCTGCGGACCTCGTGCAGGGCGGCCGAGAGCTCGGCGCCGAAGAGGAAGATCAGCCACGCCAGGTAGATCCAGATCATGAACAGCGGCAGGATCGCCAGGGTGCCGTAGACCGCCGAGATCGTCGTCGCCAGGTGGCGCGCGTACAGCGCGAAGCCGTACTTGAACAGCTCGAGGCCCACGCCCGCGACGGTTGCCGCCACCAGCGAGTGCCGGATCCCGGTCGGCGTGTGGGGCAGCCGCCAGTAGCAGAGGAACAGCACGAGGATGGTGAGCAGCAGCGGCACCAGGGTCGTGGCCGCGCGCGGCAGGGCGAGGATCTGCCCGGTGAAGTAGACCGAGACGCCGATGGCCAGCGGCGCCGCGGCGAGCAGCACCAGCGCGGTCAGGGCCCGCAGCCAGAACCGGCGGCTGCGGCGCACGCGGAAGACGTCGTTGATCACGGCCTCGACGTTGAACAGCAGCGTGAGGGCGATCAGCACCAGCGAGGCACCGCCGACCACGCCCAGGGTCCGCGGCCGCACCGCCGCCGCCATCTCGATCACCTTGGCGCCGACGTCCTGGGCGGCCTCGGGCAGGAGCTGGGTCTCGAGGAAGGCGGTCAGGCGCTGCTCGAGCGAGGACAACTCGAGGGACGAGGCCACGGCCACGATGATGGCCACCAGCGGCACCAGGGACAGGAGCGTCTGGAACGCCAGCGCCGCCGCCTGCCGGGGCATCCGGTCCCGCCACAGCCGGCTGGCCACCAGGAACAGGAGCCGCACGGCGTAGATCAGCACGAAGCTGCGCTTGGACCCGGCCAGGTCCTCGGGGAAGACCGTGGCCCGGGCGATGTTTCCGATCTGCCGCAGCAGCTCTGGTCCCTTTCTGACCACCGGTATCGCTGCTATTCGACGACGACGTTGACCTTGGAAAGGTCCAGACCGCCGGGGTACATGTAAGAGGTGTACGAGCCCACGCCGTAGACCATGATCGCGAACGGGTCGCCGGACTCGATGTAGTGGATGCCGGACGGGATCTCGAGGTTGGTCTTGGCCCACTCGCCGTCGATGTCCACGGTGTAACCCTGGCCGACCAGCGTGTTGCCATCGAGCGTGGGATAGGCGCCGGCGCCGTGGATCACAGTGAGGTAGTTCTTGACGTAGGTATCGGGCGTGAGGAACGTGTAGTCACGGCGGTACTGCTCAACCGGCACGGCCAGGGCCATGGCCGGATCACCGTTCATGGGCGGGATCGTGTCAGAGGTGTAGTTCTGGCCCACCAGGAACTGGGCCACGGCCACGCGGCCATTGCCCTCCACGACGAAATCCGACATCGCCTCGAACTCGACGAACTCGCCGCGGTCGAGGGTGACGGTGGCGTGCACTGCCGGAGCGAACTCGATCTGGTTGCCGTCCGAGCCGGACAGCACGCGCCAGATCGTGGGCTCGCCCGTGGCCTGGGTCTCGTTGCGGCCGCAGACGTACTTCGTTCCCCATGTCTCCCGCGGGAACATCTGCTGCTCGAGGTGGTCGCAGGCCCACTTGTTGAACGGCACGAACGAGCAGTCGGTTCCGCTGAAGACCGCCGGGTTGCGGCCCGAGACCACGCGGATCTCGGTGCCGGTCAGGTCGTAGGTCGCCGGCGTGTTGCAGCAGTAGTAGGATTGGGCGCAGAGGGTCGAGCCGGTGCAGCCCGTCTCGGTGGCCGAGAGCAACTGGAAGACCTCGAAGGGCTCCACCGTGACCTGGAAGGTGCCCCCGGGGTTCTGGGCCTGGAACACGGCGTTCGAGTTGGCCTTGTCCGAGGCCGTGGTGTAGGCGCTGGTCGTGATCTCCACGGTGGAGGATCCGGCCGCGGGCCCGACCACGGCCACGTAGCCCGGGTCCGAGCCCATGCTGTCCACCTTGAGCGTCGGCCTGGAGATGGCGATGTACTCGTCGCGATAGACGTGGACCGGCAGCAGCAGCGAGGCGTCGTTGGTGTAGGAGTGGCAGCCGAAGATGCACTGG
>CAYZAI010000002.1:0-38586 GCA_964476305.1 uncultured Myxococcales bacterium | reverse complement strand
CGCAGACGTCCATCACGTCGTCCGGCGCGACGAAGCTCATCTCGACGTCGATCTGCGTGAACTCGGGCTGGCGGTCGGCGCGCAGGTCCTCGTCGCGGAAGCAGCGCGCCACCTGGAAGTAGCGCTCGAAGCCCGCCACCTGCAGGAGCTGCTTGAACAGCTGCGGGGACTGGGGCAGCGCGTAGAACTCGCCCGGGCTGACCCGGGAGGGCACCAGGTAGTCGCGCGCCCCCTCCGGCGTCGATTTCGTGAGCATCGGCGTCTCGACCTCGACGAAGCCCTCATCCAGGAAGTGGTCGCGCACGAGCCGGGCCGCCCGCGACCGCAGCAGCAGCGCCCGCTGAAGCGGCGGCCGCCGCAGGTCGAGGAAACGGTGCTTGAGGCGCGTGGCCTCGCTGGCATCCACCTCCTCTGCCACGGGGAAGGGCATCGGCGCCGAGCGCGAGAACAGCTCGAGGTCGGTGGCGACGACCTCGATCGCGCCGCTTTCGAGGTTGGGGTTGGGCTTGCCCGCGCGGCGGCGCACCCGGCCGCGAAGGGCGACCACGTACTCCTGGCGCAGGCCCCGGGCCACGTCGAGGTCCACGGCGCCGAGATCCGCAGTGTCGAAGACGACCTGGACCAGCCCCGAGCGGTCGCGCAGGTCGACGAAGATCGCCTTGCCGTGATCGCGCACCGCGTCGACCCAGCCCATCAGCACCACCTCGGTGCCCTCGTCCGTCTCCCGCAGCTCGCCCGCGGCGTGGCTCTTCTTCCATTCCTCGATGAACTTGCCCAAGATCCGCCCTCCTGTTCCTCGCCCGTGGACTACTCGATCCCGCCGCCCTCGTCCACTGCCGGCGATGGAGGATCGTCCGCTCCGGCGTCCGGAGCAGCCGCGGCGGCGGCGCCGAACGCCTGTTCGATGGCGAACGCGTCCAGCGAGACGAGATCCGGAGGCAGGGCGGCCTCGGCGGGCTCGGTCCCCTCGATGAAGATCTCCTCGAGGGCGTCCTCCTGGCCTTCGTACGCCAGCAGGCCGCTCGCCGGATCGATGCGCGCGGTGACGATGCCCGGCGGCCGCTCGAAGTCGCGCACGGGCTTCCCGGCGTGGGCCTTCTTCATGAAGCCCAGCCAGATCGGCAGGGCCGCGCGGCCACCGAACTCCCTGCGCCCCAGCGGCTTGTAGTCGCTGTAGCCGACCCAGGCCGCGGCCGCGAGGTCCGTCGTGTAGCCGACGAACCAGGCGTCGCGCATCTCGTTGGACGTGCCGGTCTTGCCCGCCGCGGGCCGGCCCAGCTTCGCCGCGCCCTGCCCGGTCCCGGACGTGACCACCGAGACGAGCAGCGTGGTCAGCAGGTGGGCCTCCTCCTCGGCCACCACCCGCGTCGGCACCTGGCCCATCATTCGCATCTCGCCTCCGCGGGGATCCACGACTCGTGTCACGACCCTGGCCGGGTGCCGCATCCCCCCCGCGGCCAGTGTCGCAAAGGCCGAGGCCATCTCCAGCGGCGAGACCGCCGAGGCGCCCAGCGCGAGGGCCGGGACCGGATCCAGCTCGCTCTCGATGCCCATGGCCCGGGCCAGCTGTGCGACGCGATCCGGCCCCACGTCGCGCACCAGCTTCACGGCCGGCAGGTTGAGGGAGCGGGCCAGGGCCTGCCGCAGGGTCACCGCGCCGGCGAAGCCCTCGCTGCCCGAGTTCTTCGGCTGCCACTCGCCGTCCACCTCGGGCGCGTCGTCGAGCAAGGTGACCGGGGTGTAGCGGCGACTGCGGAGCGCCTCGAGGTAGACGAAGGGCTTGAATGCCGAGCCGGGTTGGCGCCTCGCGTCGGAGGCGCGGTCGAACCCGCCGGGCCTGACGTCGTCGCCGCCGACGAGGGCGACGATGCGCCCGGTGGCCGGGTCCACCGCGGCCAGGGCAGCCTGGGGTCCCTCCTCGAGCTGCGCCTCGTAAGGCCCGCCCGCGGGGCCCTGCGCCAGCGAGACCCGCAGCCGGCGACCGGTCTCGGCGAAGCCGGAGGCGGAGAGCCCGCGGGGGTTGTAGCGCCCGGCGCGCCCGAGATCGATCCACGCCGGCCGGCCGCAGAGCCGGAGCAGGAGCCGCCCTTCTCCGTCGCGGCCGGTGACCTCGGCCGAGTAGACCCGGCCGAACGACGGCTGCCGGCCCTCGGGACAGGGCTCGCCGGCGAGCCGCCCCTTGCCCTTCCGGAACGGCGCCACCCTGCCGTTGCGGCCGTCGATGGCGGCGAGGCCGCTTCGCACCGCCTCGCGAGCCGCCCGCTGGAGCGCCGGATCGATCGCGGTCTCGATCACCCAGCCGCCGTGGCGCAGGGTGGCGGCGTCCACGGCCGGCGCCAGCTCGTGCAGGACTCGGGAAACCGCCTCCGGAGCGAGCTCGCGGTCCGGGCCGCGGGCGGGGATGACCCCGAGGGGCGCGGCGCGGGCCAGCTCGGCCTCGGCGGCACCGATCATACCCTGGCGCTCCATGCTGCCGATCACGTACGTACGGCGCTGCCTCGCGGCCTCGGCGTGGCCGATGGGCTCGTACACGGCGGGACCCTTGGGGATGCCCGCCAGCAGCGCGGCCTCGTGCAGACGCAGATCGCCGACGTCCCTGCCGAAGTAGAACCGCGCCGCCTCCTGCACGCCGTAGCGCGCGTGGCCGAAGTTGATCTGGTTCAGGTAGAGGAACAGGATCTCGTCCTTGGTCAGGCGCTCCTCGATCCGCTTGGTGAGCAGGATCTCGCGGATCTTGCGTGAGAAGGTCTTCTCGCGGCTGAGGAAGAAGGTGCGGGCCACCTGCTGGGTGATGGTGGAGGCTCCCTGGGCCAGCCGCCCCTCGGTCACGTTGGCGAACATCGCACGGACCATCGCCGGGTAGTCGAGACCCTGGTGCTGCCGGAACCCGGAGTCCTCGGCCGCGATCACGGCATCGACCATCCAACGGGGGATGCGCTCGAGCGGCACCACCGTGCGGCGCTCCTCGTACAGCTCGCCGAGCACCGTGCCGTCCGCGGCGAGGATGCGGGTGGTCTGGGGCGGGTCGTAGCCCTCGAGCAGCGGACCGATGGCCGGGAGGTCGCGTGAGAAGGCGTAGAACACGGCGGCGAGGCCGGCCGCGCCACCCATGCCGAAGCACAGCAGCACGAGCAGCGTGCGCCGGAGCGCCCGCGCGACGCCCCCGCGGGATCGACGCCTGGCCATCACCGCTCCGCCGGCGCGACCGGGGTGGCCTTCTCGATCTCCTTGCGCGCGTCCTTGGACTCGTCCTTGAGCAGCCAGGTCTTCTGCAGGGCCTTGAGCACCACCACGGCCTCGCGCATGGTGGTCGTCATCTCGCGGGTCATCTGGGGGATCTCCGGGCCGATCTTCGCCATCTGCTCGGCGAGCAGCCCGAGATTGTCCACCAGCTTCTCGAGCTTCTCGGCGTCGGTGAGCTTCTCCATCGCCGTCAGCATCCTGTCCATCCGCCCGTCGTTCATCAGCCGGTCGGCGCCGGCCAGGGTCCCGGTCAGGTGCCCATCCTCGGCCAGCAGGGCGTCGAAGCGCGCCAGCAGGCTGTCGGTGCGCCGCATCAGCTTTCCGACGCGCTCGGGCTCGAGGGCGCCGGACAGGCGGCGCAGGGAGGCCCGCGTGGCCGGGTCGTTGAACACCTTGTCCGCCCCCTGGAACGTGCGCCGCATGCTGGGATCCTGCATCATCGCGGCCAGCGGCTCGTTGATCTCGCCGAGCAGCTCGTTCAGCCGCGACATCGTCGGCCCCATCTGGTCGAAGGCCTCGACCATCCGCTCGAGCCGTTTCTCCTCCTCCAGCTTGCCGAGCAGCACCTCCATCGCGGCCACCGCGCGATCCATGGTCCTGATGTACTGCCCGAGGTCGATGGACGAGACCGCGTCGAGAAGATCGATGGGCTCGTCCGCGGGCAGCAGCGCCCCCGCCGGGAGTATCGGACCCTCCGCGCCGGCCGAGACCAGGTTGATGCGCTTCTCGCCGATGCCGATCAGCCGCCGCACCTCGGCCTTGCTGCCCTGTCGCAGCCGGTGGGCGTGTTTCTCGAGCACGACGATCTCGACATCGATGCGGTTGTCGTCGAGGATCTGGAGCTCGCCGATCTCGCCGACGTCGATGCCCGACAGGAGCACTGGCGAGCCCTGGCGCAACCCCTCGCCGCGCACGACATGGGTGTGGAAGGTCACCCGGGCCTCGAACCAGCGGTTCTCGACGGCCGTGCCCACCAGGAACAGCACCACGGCCAGCGCCGACAGCAGCAGGAAGATGCCGGCGAACCGCTCGCGGTAGCTGAGGTAGATCTTCACGCGATCCCGCTCCTTGGCCCAGCCCCCCCGGGCACGCGTTCGTAACGCACGACCTGGCCGCCCTGCTCCCGGAACCATGCCTCAAACTCCGGGTTTTGGCGAGAGAGGCAGATCGCCGCGGCCGAGTCGCCGCGCCGGCGGTAGTCGTCGATGTTGGTCCAGGCCACGCCGCGGCCCCGGTCCATCTCCCAGTCACCGATGCCCTCGAGCACCAGCCAGCCCGGCGAGAGCACCAGCGCCCGGGCGACGCAGGCCCGCCAGCGAGTGGCGCCGTCCACCTCGTGGGGGCGCACCCCGGCCACCGCGCCGAGGGCGAAGCGCCTCACCGTATCCTCGATCCGCGCCTCCTCCTCGTCGTGGTCGAGGCCGCCGTGCACGGACAGGGGCAGGGCGATGTTCTCGCGCAGGGTTCGGTTCGAGAGCAGCCCGCCGTAACCTTGGACGAAGCCAATCCGCGCCCGCAGGCTCTGCTTGGGCAGGTACTCCAGGCGGTAGACGTCCTGCCCCAGGAGCTCCACGCAGCCGCGCTCCGGCTCGCTCAGGGTGGCGAGGATCCGCGCCAGCATCCCCGCCGGGTCCACCACGGGCTCCTCGCGGCCCGGAACCAGGGCCACCCACCGCCCGGCCTCCACGCGCAGGGGCTCCACGCCCCAGGTGAACGGCCCGGCCCGGAAGTGCAGGCCGTCGGTGAGCCGCAGCACCGGCTCGGGCCGCCCGGGGTTCACAGCACGCCTCCGAGCAGGCCGGCGGCGCCAGACGAGAGCAACACCGTCAGCGAGACGATGGCGTGGAGGAGCACCAGGAAGATCAACGCGTTCAGCGAGGCCCGGGACACGGCCACCGGCACCTCGGTGGACGAGCGCTCCACCGAGAAGCCGTGGTAGCAGGCGATGAGGAAGATGCCGATCCCGCCCACCACGGTCTTGACCGCGAAGGCCACGACGTCGGCCGGTGCGATGGCCATCAGCACCGAGCGGAAGAACACGTCCGCCGGGATCGAGATCAGCAGCCGCGCCAGCAGGAAGCCGCCGCCGAGGGCCACCGCGTTGAACAGCACGTTGAGCCCGAACAGCGACAGGAGCCCGCCGAAGATCCGCGGGGTGACCAGCTGGCGAATAGGCGAGATGCCCATGGCCTCGAGGGCCTCAATCTCGCGCTGGACCCGCATCGTGCCCAGCTCGGCGGCGATGGCGGTCACCGACCGCACGATCACAACGCCGCCGGTGAGCAGCGGCGAGACCTCGCGGAGCACGACCACCGTCACCATCCGGCCCAGGGTGTCGGCGCCCGAGAGCGAACCGATGCCGCCGACGCCCTCGACGATGGCGAACGCGCCCACGGCTAGGGCCAGTGTGATGACCGGCCCGGCGGCCTGGACCCCGGTGTAGTAGATCTGCAGCAGCACCTGCCGCAGGAAGTCGCGCTGGCCCAGTCGCCGGTCGGTCCAGACGACCTTGATCGAGAAGTAGAACAGACCCAGCAGGTAGAACAGGTAACGCACCAGACCCACGCCGGTGCCTCCCAGCCTGTCCACCCAGCCGAACACTCAGGCGTTCCTTTCCGCGCACCTTCGCCGCGCTCAGGTCGGTGGTTCCTCGCCCGGATCGGGCGGGTTGACCGTGGGCGGCGGCGGCTCTTCGAGCTCGGCCGCGGCCGTATCCTGGTCGGCCAGGCGCTCGACGCCGACCACCCGCTCGTCGTCGGCCAGCCTGATCAGGCGCACGCCCATCGTGTTTCTTCCTATCACCGAGATCGCGGCGACGGCGATGCGGATGATCTTGCCCCGATCCGTGAGCAGCATCAGGTGGTCGTCCTCGGAGACGGCGCGCACGCTGACGACCTTGCCGTTGCGATCGCCGGCCTTGATCGTGATGAGCCCCATGCCCCCTCGGTTCTGGATCCGGTACTCGTCGAGGTCGGTACGCTTGCCGTAGCCCCGGTCGCAGACCGTGAGCAGGGTCGTGTTGGACTCGGGCGAGATCACGGCCATGCCCACCACCGCGTCGTCCTCGCCGCCCTCGCGGCGGACCTCGATCCCGCGCACGCCGCGGCTCTGGCGGCCCATCGAGCGGGCCTGGCTGCCCTCGAAGCGGATGCTCATCCCCTCGCTGGTGCCGAGGATCACGTGATCGCGCTCGCCGAGCACTTCGGCGCCGATCAGCTCGTCGCCGTCGTCGATCACCACGCCGATGATGCCCGAGGCGCGGATCTGCGAATAGGCCATCAGGTCGGTCTTCTTCACGTAGCCGCGGCGCGTGGCGGTGAGCACGAAGCGGTCCTCGGCGAACTCGGCTACCGGCAGCACCGCGGCCAGCCGCTCGCCGGTCTCCATGCCGACGAGGTTGACGATGGCCTTGCCCCGCGCGGTGCGGCCTCCGGCGGGGACCTGGTAGACCTTCTTCAGGTAGCACTTGCCCCGGTCCGAGAAGAACAGCACGTGGGAGTGGGTCGAGGCGACGAAGACCATGTTGACGAAGTCGTCGTCGCGGGTCTCCATCCCGGTCAGCCCCTTGCCCCCTCGCTGCTGGGCGCGGTACTCGGCCACGGGCGTGCGCTTGATGTAGCCCAGGCTCGTGACCGTGACCACCATGTCCTCCTCGGCGATCAGGTCCTCGATCTCGAGGTCGGATCCGTCGTCGACAATCTCGGTCCGCCGCGCCGTCGCGTACTGCTGGCGCAACGTTTCGATCTCGCCCACCACCAAGTCGAGCAGCAGCTCGCGGTCGGCCAGCAGCGCCCGGAGCCTCTTTATCTCGGCCTCGAGCTCGCCGATCTCGGCGTCGAGCTTGTCGCGCTCCAGGCCGGTCAGGCGCTGCAGTCGCATCGACAGGATCTCGCGGGCCTGGATCTCGGTCAGGCCGAATCGCGTCATCAGCCCTTCCCGGGCCTCGTCCGGGCTGCGGGCGGCGCGGATCAGGGCCACGACCTCGTCGATGTTGTCGATGGCGATCTTCAGGCCCTCGAGCACGTGGAGCCGCGCCTCGTCCCGCGCCAGGTCGAAGGCCGAGCGCCGCCGGACCACGGTCTCGCGGAAGTCGAGGAACGCCTGCAGCGCGCCCTTGAGCCCGAACAACCTCGGCTGGCCGTCGAGGATCGCCAGCATGTTGATGCCGAACGAGGACTGTAGCGGCGTCATCTTGAACAGCTGGTTCAGCACGACCTGGTTCACGGCGTCGCGCCTCAGCTCGATCACCATCCGCATCCCGCGCCGGTCGGACTCGTCGCGCAGGCCCGAGATCCCCTCGATGCGCTTGTCGCGCACAAGGTCGGCGATCTTCTCGAGCAGCCGCGCCTTGTTGACCTGGTACGGCAGCTCCGTGACCACGATCCGCTCGCGACCGCCGTCCATCTCCTCGATCTCGGTCCGGGCGCGGATGATGACCACGCCGCGGCCCGTGGAGTAGGCCTGGTAGATCCCGGCCCTGCCGCAGACGATCCCCGCCGTGGGGAAGTCCGGCCCGGGCACCAGCGCCAGAAGCTCGTCGAGGCCGGCCTCGGGGCGGCGCGCCAGCAGCACCGCCGCGTCGATGATCTCGCCGAGGTTGTGGGGCGGGATGTTGGTGGCCATGCCCACGGCGATGCCGCCCGAGCCGTTGACCAGCAGGTTGGGAAAGGCCGCGGGCAGCAGTGCCGGCTCGGACATCGACCCGTCGTAGTTCTCGGTGAAATCGACTGTGTCCTTGTCGATGTCGCCGAGCAGCTCCGAGGCGAGCCGGGCCATGCGGACCTCGGTGTAGCGCATCGCCGCTGGGGGGTCCCCGTCCACCGAACCGAAGTTGCCCTGGCCGTCCACCAGCATCTCGCGCATCGAGAAGTCCTGGGCCATGCGCACCAAGGCGTCGTAGACCGCGGAGTCGCCGTGGGGGTGGTACTTGCCGATGACGTCGCCGACCACGCGGGCGGACTTCTTGTAGGACTGGTTCCAGGTGTTCTTCAGCTCGTGCATGGCGAACAGGATCCGCCGGTGCACGGGCTTGAGGCCGTCGCGGACATCGGGCAGTGCGCGGCCGACGATCACGCTCATGGCGTAGTCGAGATACGAGTGGCGCAGCTCCTCCTCGATGCTCATCGGGGAGATGGGAGGGGGGCTCGGCGGCGGGGTTCCGATGTCCATTCTTTCCCGTTCGGAAACCTTCCAGGCGAAGGACGAACAACGATACCGATCCGTGCCGTGAAGTCAACAGACACCTCGGTTTTCCCGGGGAAACCCGCCTCGTTTCCGGGCCTGTCGGTCCGTCCCGACTGGTGTCAATCGAGTTTACAAAACCGACAACTCCGTTGTCATCTCGCGGCCAGGAAAACAGCCGGATTCCGGCCCGAACCACCGTTCTCCGGGCTCCGAACGGGTTTTTTCAGGTCCGGCACGGAACTTGATACACACAGAGCGGGTGAGGAGGACACGATGACGCGAAGGACCGCGATTCTGGCCCTGGTTGGTGCCGCGCTCACGGCGCTCCTGTGCTTCGGGCTCGTCGCGTGCAACAGCACGCCCACGGTGCCGGTCCCGCCGCCGGAGTTCTGCGCGGTGAGCCCCCCGGACGAGACCGGGCTGTGCGAGGTGGGGTGCGGCGAGGGCTACACGGATCGGGACGTGGCCCTGGTCTACAACGAGGACTGGGGCCAGGGCGTGATGCAGGCCACCAACGACGACGGTTCGTTCACCGTGGAGGTCGAGGCCAATCCCGGCGACGACCTCGTGATCCAGCTCAAGCACGGCAATGATCTCTCGGCCGAGGTGTGGCTGACGGTTCCGGCGGAGTGACCCCGCCCTCAGCCCGTCATCGCCCGCAGGAACCCGCTTCGGGAAGGCGCCTGACCTTCCCGCCGCCTTCCGGCTCGGGCAGCTCGTGGGGGGCAAAGTAGCGCAGCAGGCCGGCCCCGTCGATGCGCGCGTCGATGCGCACGGCAGCGACGACCGTGGCCTGCCCCGCCCCGCCGAGCGCGACGTCCGCCGTCTCGGCGCACAGCTTCCCGAGGTCGAGGTTCCCCGCGCCGGCGCACACGACCTCGAGGCGCCCGGCCCGGCCCGTCGCCGTCAGGTCCGCCGCCCCCGCGACATCCACGCCGAGGAGCCCGGCGTCCACCCCGCGGATTGTCACCGCGCCGGCCCCGGCCACGACGATCTCCAGCCGCTCCCGCGCGGTCCCGCCGAGATCGACGTCCACGTCCGCCGCGCCCGAGACGACGAGCCGGCGCAGATCCGGGGCCCGCACCCGCGCCTCGACGGTCGCGGCTCCGTCCCCGTGCGACTCGAAAACGAGCACGCCCTCGCGAACCTCGACGCCGGCGCCCCGCGCGGCCTCGGGGTCCCCGGAAATCCGTACGTCCGCCTCGCCGCTCTCGATCGAGACCCTCATCGGTCCCGCGACCTCGAGCGAATGGAACGGCTCCACCGGCCGCCTGACCGTGATCGGCCGGGCACCCCCGCCGCAGGCCGCGGCAGCGACGAAGCAGGCCGCGAGCGCCATCTTGCCGATCCCGGTAGTCATCTCACCTCCTTGGCCATGCCCTTCAGCCGACCGAGCAGGGCCAGGGCCTCGATCGGCGTCACACGGTCCAGGTCGATCTCCGCCAGGATGCG
Organism: uncultured Myxococcales bacterium; assembly: GCA_964476305.1. Taxonomy (GTDB): domain Bacteria; phylum Myxococcota_A; class Polyangia; order JAAYKL01; family JAAYKL01; genus CAYZAI01. The sequence goes on along the minus strand of CAYZAI010000002.1, from coordinate 28,707 downwards.
CTCAACCTCGCTCGGCTTCCCGCCGCCGAAAAGACCGAGCTGCAGGGAACTCCCTGGCGAGCTCCTGGCGGTCTCGGGCATCGCCACCGGCGCAGGTCGCTCCTCCTCCAGGGACCGCAGCACCTCGCGGGCGCGCTGCACCACCACCTCGGGCAGGCCCGCCATCCGCGCGACCTGGATCCCGAACGAATGGGACGTGCCGCCCGGCACCAGCTTGCGCAGGAACACGACATCCTCGCCATACTCCCGGGCGGCCACGTGGTAGTTGGCCGCGTGCTCCTTCAGGTTCGCCAGCTCCACCAGCTCGTGGTAGTGGGTGGCGAACAGCACCTTGCAGCGCGCCGTGTCGTGGAGGTACTCCCCCACGGCCCAGGCGATGGACAGGCCGTCGAAGGTGCTGGTGCCGCGGCCCACCTCGTCGAGGATCACCAGGCTGTCGCGCGTGGCGCCGCGCAGGATCGCCGCGGTCTCGTTCATCTCGACCATGAACGTCGAGGCTCCCCGGGCGATGTTGTCCGCGGCCCCGACGCGGGTGAACAGACGGTCGCAGACGCCGACGCGCGCCCTCGACGCCGGGACGAAGGAGCCGAGCTGGGCCAGGATCGCGATCAGCGCGGTCTGGCGCATCACCGTGGACTTGCCAGCCATGTTGGGACCGGTGATGACCAGCACCCGTTCGCCGTCGGGGTCTAGGCGCACGCTGTTGGGCACGAACGGCGCGTCGGTGCAGCGCGCCTCGACGATGGGGTGACGGCCGTCGGCGATGTCGATCACGCCCGAGGCGTCCACCTCGGGACGCACGTAGTCGTGGCGGCGTGCGGTCTCCGCCAGGGAGGCGGCGCAGTCGAGCCCGGCCACCCGCCGCGCCAGCTCCAGCAGCCGGGGCACGTGGGACACCAGGTCCTCCACCAGCGCCGCGAACAGCTCCTGCTCGAGCACCTTGCGCCGGTCGTCGGCGGAGAGGACCTTGGCCTCCCACTCCTCGAGCTCGGACGTCACGAAGCGCTCGCCCGTGGCCACGGTCTGCTTGCGCCGGTAGTCCTCGGGCACGCGACCGAGGTTGGCGCGGGTCACGTCGATGTAGTAGCCGAAGACCCGGTTGAACGAGACCTTGAGCGAGGTGATGCCCGTGCGCTCCCGCTCGCGCTGCTCGAGAGCGGCGATGAAGTCCTTGGCGTGGCGCACGGTGCCGATCAGGTCGTCGAGGCCGGCATCGAACCCCTCGCGGAAGATCCCGCCGTCGCGCTGGCTCACGGGCGGCTCGTCCGCGAGGGCCCGGTCCAGCACGGCCCCGATCTCCTCCGCGCGATCCAGCGGGCCGCCGAGGACGGCCTCCGCGCCCGGCGCCGGGCACGAGGTCAGCAGGTCGTCGAGGTCGGGCACCGCGTGCAGCGCGCCGCGAAGCGCGCCGAGATCCCTGGGGCTCGCCGCCCGGGAGCCGAGCCGGCCAGCGACGCGTTCGATGTCCGCGATCCTCCCGAGGGTCTCGAGGGTGTCGGCGCGGAAGGCCGCGTCGCGGAAGAACAGCTCGACCCGGTCGAGGCGGCGGCGGATGCGGGCCACGTCCGTCAGCGGGTAGTTGATCCGGCGGCGGAGCAGTCGGCCGCCCATGCCCGTGCGGGTGCGGTCGATCAGATCGAGCAGCGAACCCTGCTTGGCGCCCTCCACGGTGCGGACCAGCTCGAGGTGGGACTTGGCCGCCTCGTCGAGGATCATCGAGTCGCCGATGGCGAAGGGCACGAAGCGCGCGCGGGGCGGCTCGATGCCCGGGCGGTTGACGCGGACGTAGCCCGCGGCGGCGCCGGCGGCCAGGGCCAGCAGGGGATCGTCCGCGGCGAGCCGCTCCGCGTCGTCGGTGCCGATCAGGGCCGTGAGGGCCTCGCCGGCCGCCCGGGGCTCGAACAGGGTATCGTCCCCGGCGGTGACGCAGCAGCGGGGCAGCAGCGCCTCGAGCCCGGCCAGGGCCTGCCGCGCGGAGGCGGCGACGAGGATCTCGCGGGGCTCGAGCCGGTGCAGCTCGCCGGCCAGGGCCATCAGGCCACCGGCGCGGGTGCCGGTGAACTCGAAGGTCGAGGCGTCGATCACGGCCACGGCCGCGCTCAGGGCCTCGCCCTCGCCGGACACGGCCACCGCCGCGAGGAAGTTGCTGACCTTGGCCTCGAGGTTCTCCTCCTCGAGCACAACCCCGGGCGTGATGACCCGCGTCACCTCGCGCTTGACCAGGCCCTTGACCTTTGACGGGTCCTCCATCTGCTCGCAGACCGCGACCTTGAAGCCGCGCTCGATCAGCTTCGAGACGTAGCCCAGGGAAGCGTGGTGGGGCACGCCGCACATCGGCACCGGGTCGGGGTTGTTCTTGTTGCGGCTGGTCAGCGCCAGGTCGAGGGCCTCGGCCGCCACCACCGCGTCCTCGAAGAACAGCTCGTAGAAGTCGCCCATGCGGAAGAACAGCAGGGCGTCCGGGTAGCGCTCCTTGGCCGCGAGGTACTGCCGCATCACCGGCGTGTCGGAGGGATCCTTGGTCGGCGACTTCGGCTTGCGCGGGCGGGCCATGGAGGGCGTTATACCAGATACCTCCGTCCGGGGAACCCGAAGCGGCGGTGCTGCGGCTCCGTCGCGCGGGGATTCACGGGGCGAGGAGGCGGCGCTCGAGCAGCGACAGCATCTCCCGCCGGCCGTCCGCGATCAGCACGATCACCACGTCCCGCCCGACGATGCGGTAGACCACCCGGTAGGGCTTGAAGAAGACCTGCCGGTACTCCCCGATTCCCAGCGCGCGAAGCTCCCGCGGCACGGCTCCGCGCTCCGGGAAGCGCGAGAGGCTGTCCGCGACCTTCAGCAGCCGATCCAGCACGTGATCCGCGCTCCGCTTCGACTCGGCCTCGGCGATGTAGTCGTAGATCGCTTCCAGATCGCGCTCGGCGCCCGCCGTGAGCAGCACCGCGTGGCGCATCAGGCGTCGGTCCCCCGGGCGCGCAGCCGGCGCACGACGTCGGCCACGGGCCGGACCGCGCCGGCCTCGATGTCGCGGGCTCCCAGCGCCAGGAGCCGGAGCAGCGCCAGCAGCTCCTGCGTCTCCTCGTAGGAGGCGACGTCCTGCAGCACGGCCCGGGCCTCCCCGTTCTGGGTGATGACCAGCGGCTCGCGCCGCGCGGCGAGATCGAGCAGCACGTCGGCGGCGTTGGCCTTGAGGTAGCTCACCGACCTGACCTGGGACGAAAAGCGCATCTTCTTCCTCCCCGCAGCGCAGATAGGACCGATTATGGACCATAAAAGGTCTTTGTGCCAGCCCCCCGGCAGCCGAAGGACGGCTACTGTCCGGTTTCCGGAACGGGCTCGGGCGGTGGCGCCGGAGCGGCGATGGTCGCGGTGGCCGAGGCGAAGAGGACGGCGGTGTCCTTCCCCGGGAAGGCGCGGTACATGGCCACGAACCGGCGCGGCTCGTCGCCCTTCGCGTCCGCGAGGTTCGTCGCCCAGCGGTGGCCGATGGGCTGGTAGTGAAGCTCGGCGGTCACCGAGAACGGGCCCGCCGTGCCGTCCACGGGCACCTTGTAGAGCACCCGGTCACTGCCCCCGGTGAAGTCGTCGTCCTCGAGGGCGGCGCCGGCCACGGCGACGTCCCGATCCGCGGTGGCCTTGTCGAAGCCGAACGGGAGGACCCGGTTGTCCTTGAGGTAGACCGCGGCCTTCAGCAGCCCGGTGGTCACCGCGCCCTCCGGCGTGCCCATGATCGACTCGTAGATCTGCACCTCGCCCGGATCCGAGATCTCCGCGTGATGCGGCTCGAAGCGCGCGGCGTCCTCGTCGTTGTCGTTTCCCGCGATGGAGCCGTCCTCGCGCAGGGCGCCGGACTCGAACACCAGGGAGCCGTTCGCGTCGCGCACGACCACGTGGAGCCAGGCCCGGCGCGAGGGGTAGGCCGTGGGCAGCTTGTGCCCGGCCGTGTTCTCGACCGCCACGGGAAACACCAGGCGACCGTCCGCGACGATCGCGGCCCCGGCATCGACGGCGACGCCCGCCGCGGAGGACTGCAGGTGCTCGAGGGTCGCGCGCTCGCTCGCGGCCAGCTCCCCGGGCAGAGCCTCGACCCCGAGGCGGTGGCGGTGCGCGCCCAACAGCCGGACGAGCAGGAAGTTCCCGCCGCGGAAGACGTGCTCTACCACGCCCTCCCTCGGCTTGCCGAGCACGCTGGACAGGGGCACCGGCTCGCCCACCGCCCGCATGTGGCAGTCCTGGCACGACTGGGCCTCGGCGTAGTCGCTGTGCAGCCACTCGAGGTAGGGCGCCTGCTCCGCCAGCTCGGCGAGCTCGTTGCCGTCCGCATCGAGGGCGTGGGTATACAGCGTGTGGCAGATGCCGCACAGCTCGGATCGCCTCACGTGGTCTCCTTGCTGCGGCAGGAAGCCCGTGGCCGAGCTCATCACGTGGGCCGTGCCGTCGCCGATGTCGAAGGGGCCGTGGACCTGGCGCTCGCCTCGGGGCCGGCTCGTGTCCACGGTGAAGCCGCCGCCGAAGCTCTCCTGGCGGCCGAAGTTGCCGGGCTCGATCTGGTGGCAGACCGCGCACGAGACCCCGTCCTCGGCCAGGGCGCCGATGCGGGTGCCGGTGTCCACGGGGCCGGCCTGGACCAGCGACAGGATCTCGCCCGTGCCGCCCCGCTCGCGCCTCGCGAACCGGGCCATGGGCATGTGACACGTGCTGCACTTGTCCTCGATGGCCGAGGCCGCCGCCGGGTGATCGCCGACCTCGCGCCGCACCGAGGCCTGCCAGTAGGGATCCCTGGCCGCATTGGCCATGACCGTCGAACGCCACCGGGTGCCGATGGAGCCGTCCTGCCCGCCCGCGGTGGTCATCCCGCCGTGGCAGGCGATGCACGAGTGCGAGGTCTCGAACAGCTCTTCCGGGTCGGGTCCGGGGTCCCCGGCCGGGGCCAGGGCCGCGAACAGGACCGCGCCCAGGACCGCGCCCGGGATTGCGATGAAGCGGGGCGTGAGTCCGTTCATGGCATCACCATCCTTCCCCGAAGCCGCCGTCGTACCAGTCCCAGATGAGGTAGGCCTGCACCTCGATCTGGCGGTCCTCGAAGCGGGTCAGGGGCAGCAGCGCCCCGAGGCCCAGCCGCACGTGCTGGCGCGTGCTGAGGGCCACCTGGAGCTGGGGCACGATGTCCCAGTCCGGGGACACGCCGTCGTCGATCTCGGTGGCGCCTAGGATCTCCACCATCGGCGACCACGAGCGGCCGAAGCCCCCGTTCTGGCGGAAGGTGCGCCCCACGGCGCCGCGCCAGAACAGGGCGTGCCCGGCCACGCCGGGATCCGTCGAGAGCTCGGCCCCGCCCTGGAGCTGGACGAACCCCACTCCAGGGATGATCTGTCCGATCAGCAGGGCCGGCTCGAAGGAGAAGATCCCCTTGCCGAAGCCGTCCGCCACGTCGCCCGTGGGCAGGAACACGTCCAGGGCCATGCTGCCGATGGTGCCCGCGGGCAGGTGGTGCCAGAGCACGCCCTTCCAGGCCAGGGCGATGTCCCCGACGCCCTCTCCCCAGCGGTACCCTGCCTCTCCGTCGGGCGACGTGTGATCGAGCTGCTGGGCGCCGCCCGGGATGGCCACCTCGAGCTGGTGCCGCGCGCCCACCCGCCGCGCGACGACGAACTTGCCGTGGATCGCCACGGGCTCCTCCACCGTCGACGTGATCTCCCAGGCCACCTCGTTCTCGGGGAAGGCCTTGCCCGTGTTCAGCGCCTTGGGCAGGTTGAACTCGCCGGGGGGCCAGCGCTTCTCAGGGCAGAAGGCCTTGACGTGACCCACCGCGGCCTCGATCTGCTCCCGGGAGAGCACCTTGCCGAAGGCCGGCATCAGCGGGTCGAAGGCCTTGACCGGCCCGCCCAGGGTGGCGATGCCGACCCAGTCCACCGTCATCTCCCGCGACGTGAACTCGCAGTCGGTGAAGTCCGGCGGTTTGACGGCGAAGCCCCGGATCGCCCGGTCGGTGCCCGTGCCACGGCCGCCGTGACAGGTGGCGCAGGCCGCCTCGAAGACCTCCCGGCCGTCCTTCAAGGCAGACCAATCCTCGTCGACGCCCGCGTCGTCCGCCAGAACGCCGCCGAAGATCGGCGCCAGCAGGGCCGCGCCGAGCAGGACCGCCACCGCGACGCCGGGGCGCCGCTGTCGATGAGTCATGTCGGGTTCCTCCGAAAAGGTGCAGTTCAAGTTGCACCGGCTATTATGGATCGGAATTGTCGGGAAGCAAGGAGGTGAAACCGCTAGTAGGTCATCGTTACGTCATCGCAGGCGTTGAACTCGGCCGTGATGTCATCGGTCAGTCCCAGGTCCACTCGGGCAGGCAGACCAGGACCCCCCCGACCTCCACGCAGAGCTGGTCCGGCGGACACTCGTCCTCGTCCTCGCAGACCAAGATGCAATAGAAGGATTCCAGGCCATCCGACAGCAGGCACTGACCCTCGGCCTCGTAGTCCGTGGGCGGGCACTCCCCTCCCTCGCCGGAGCAGGGAGCGGCGCAGAAGCGGCCCATGACGGGTTCGGAAAGCTCGGCGCAGAGGGACCCGTCCTGGCACACCAGCGTCCCCATGCCGCAGGGGCAGGGCCAGCCGCTGTCCATCGGGCAGGGCGGAGGGTCGTCGGTGTCCCCGTCGGCATCCCCGTCCCCGTCGCCGTCCCCGTCCGCATCGCCGTCGCCGTCCGCGTCGCCGTCGACGTCGTCGTCCACATCGGCGTCGATGTCGCTGTCGGCGTCGGACCCCCCGTCCGGCGCGCCCGCGCCGTCGGTCGGGCCCACGTGGTGGCACATGGCGAGGAGCAGGAAGGCGAGGATGATCCGCACCTTTGTCGCGTCTCGCATCGCCTCAACCTCCCGCCTCGAGGAACGGGCCCACGGACAGCGCCTCGATCTCGCCGTCGAGGACTCGCCTCGCGCCCCGGGCCAGGGCCGCCATCTCGTTCTCGCCGGGCAGCACGTGGAGCGGCGCGCCGATCCAGGCCAGGCGCGCTTCCAGCTCGGCCACGAAGCGCTCGGAACGCGCCACGCCTCCGGTGATGACGATGGCGTCCACCCGGCCCGAGAGAACGGCCAGAAGCCCGCCCACTTCCTTGGCGAGCTGGTGCAGCGTGGCGTCGAGCACGAGCCTCGCGGCGGTGTCCCCGGCATCGACGCGGCGGTAGATCTCGCGCACGTCGTCCGTGCCGAGGTGGGCGCGCCAGCCGCCCTCGCCCACCAGCATCCGCTCGACCTGCTCGAAGGTGATCTGCCCCGAGAAGCACAGCCTGGCGAAGTCCAGGCTCGGCAGCTCGCCGGCACGGGTGGGTGCCATGGGGCCGCAGGCCGTGGCGTCGTTGTGGTCGACCTGCCTCCCGCGGCGCTGGGCGGCCACGGTGAAGCCCGAGCCCAGGTGCAGCACGATCAGGTCCAGCTCCTCGAGCGGGCGCCCCATCCGTCCCGCCACCTCGCGGGCCGCGGCCTTGACGCTGAGCGCGTGCGACAAGGCCCGGCGCGGCAGCGCGGGCAGGCCGCTCAGCCGGGCCTCGGGCAGGAGCTCGTCGACGCAGACCGGGTCCACGACGAACGCCGGGCAGCCAGCCTCCCGGGCGACTCGGTCCGCCATCGGCGCCCCGAGCAGGCTCGGGTGTTCGACCAGGACGCGGCCCGCGCGGATCGCTTCGAGCATCGCCCCGTCCACGAGGAACGTCCCACTCGGCACGGGCGCCAGGGCCCCTCCCCGACCCGCCACCGCGGCCAGCCCGGTCACGGAAGCCCCACGCCCGGCCAGCGCGTCACGGACCGTGCCGAGCCGGAAATCGAGCTGGTCGATCACCCGGCCACAAGCGGCGAGGGCCGCGGGATCGTGGCGCACGTCCAGCGAGAACAGCTCGCGGTCGCCGTCGAAGAGGGCGATCTTGGTGGACGTCCCGCCCGGGTTGATCACCAGGATGCCGCGCCCTTCCGCTTCGCTCCCGCTCATGGCCGTCCGATCCTCCTCGCTCCCCCGGGGCCGATGTCAGAACGATGCGCCGAGCCCGGCGCCGACGACGTCACCATCCTCGTCCACCGCGGGCACGATCCCGAGCCCGGGGCCGGCCGGCCCGGCGGAGACGGACACGGAGCCCGGGCGACCGGCCGCCAGCAGGTAGGTCGCCAGCACCAGAAGGGGCACGCCCACCGCCACCGACACCGCGCCCAGGTTGCGATGAAAACGCCTCGAGTCCGCGTCGCCTTCGCTCTCCTCGAGGGACCGCGGCCCGTCGTCCCGGTTGAGGATCAGGGAGGAGATCCCGCCGGCCGAGAAGATCGCTCCGACGAAGTAGAGCGGGACGATGATCTCGGGGGGGGTCCGGCTGCCGAGCACGCCGTGCACGCGCACCGACTCGTGGGTGGCGACGTCGGCCACGACTTCCACAGGGTCGCGGTCCGGGTGCTCGAAGACGAGGTGGTACTGACCCGGAGGAAGCGTCAGGCGGCAGGGTGTGAAGCAGCGGTTCTCCGCGCCCAGGGCGACCTCGGCTCCGGGCGGCTCCGAGGTGATGTGCACCACGGCCAGGTTGCGGAAGCCCGCGAGCTCGAGGGCTGCAGCCTCCTGGGCCAGGTCGCGGCCCTCGACCGGCGTCGCCGCCGGGGGCCCGTCGTCGGGAACACCGGCGTCCGCGTCGTCCTCCTGGCCGAACACGAGGCCGGCCGCGAGCAGGCCCGCGAGCATCGTGGCAACCGCCGTGGCGCTTGGTCCCATGGGCGGCCAGTATATCCCGAAACCCGCCGTCGGTTCCATCCGCGAGCGGTTGTCCGGGCACGAGCCGTGTGCTACCTCCGACGCCATGCGACGAGGGCGTGCTTTTCCGAACGCGACGGCCGCCCTGGCGGCGACCCTGCTGGCCCTCGCCTGCGGGCGGGAGCGGACGGAAGCGCCGGAGCGGGTCGAGGCGATCGAGCCGGGGATCGATACCGTCGAGGGGCTCGACGCGGTGTTCGCCGACTCGCGGCACGGCTACCGCCTCTCCTACCCCTCCGACTGGACGCTGGCCGATCACTCGGGCACGAGCCACATGATCCGCGCCGACATCTCGCGGGGCAAGACCGCCGGGCTGCAGATCCGGGTCCAGGCACGAGCCGCCGGGTCGTTCGAGGACCGGGCGGACCGCTACGCGCGGAGCTTCCGCGACGACATGATCTCCCACTGGGGCGGATCGATGGAGGAGCTGGATCGGGGCTTCCTCGCGCTCGGGGCGAACCGGGTGTTCCACGTCTCCTTTCACGCCCGGCGGAAGCAAGGCGGCGAATGGCTGCTCGTCAACTACCTGGTGCTCCACGGCGACGAGGCGATCGTGTTCCAGTGCGGGGCGCGCTTCCTTGAGCGCCGGTCCTACGAAAAGCTGTTCGAGGCGGTCGTCGCGTCCCTGGATCTCGCCGCTCCCGGCTGATCCCGCGGTGGCCCCCCCAAGGGCGGCCCCTTGCCCGCCATCCGGCGAACTGCTAACCCGGCCTCATGGGCGAGGGCGATCGCATCCCGCGCGACAAGACGCTGAAGGTGGCCGGGCCCCTGGCCCGCCGCATCGGCGAGCACAAGGTGGTCGATGACCCCGACCTGCTCGAGAGCCTCGGCCACGACGAATCGTGCTGCGCGCCGGCCCTGCCCGACCTGGCGGTCCGCGCCCACGACCGCGACGACGTGATCGCCGCACTGGAGCTCTGCGCGGCCCACGGCGTACCGGTCACGGCCCGGGGCGGCGGAACGGGCAAGTCCGGCGGCGCGATCCCGGCTCGCGGCGGTGTGGTGCTCGACCTCACACGGCTCGACCGCATCGTCGAAATCAACCGCGACGACCTGCTCGCCGTGGCCGAGCCCGGCTGCATCACCGGCGCCTTCCAGCAGGCCGTTGAGGACGAGGGCCTGTTCTACCCGCCCGATCCCAACAGCCTCGAGACCTGCACCCTGGGAGGCAACGCGGCGCACAACGCCGGCGGCCCACGGGCGTTCAAGTACGGCGTGACCCGCGAGTACGTGCTCGGCCTCGAGACCGCGCTGATGGGCGGCGCCACCTTGCGCACCGGGCGGCGCACGGTCAAGGGCGTGGCCGGCTACGACGTCACCGCCCTGCTGGTGGGCAGCGAGGGCACCCTGGGCGTGTTCACGGAGCTCACCCTGCGCCTCCTGCGCAAGCCCCCGGCCCTGGCCACGCTGCTCATCCGCTTCGCCGACGAGGTGGCCGCTGGCCGCGCCGTCGGCAGGATCGTCGCGGCCGGGCTCGTGCCCCGGGTGATGGAGTTCATGGACGGCGTCCTGGTCGAGACCCTTCGCCGCTCCGGCGCGGGCGCGGTGCCCGAGGACACCGGCGCCCTGGTCCTGGCCGAGGTGGACGGCGCTTCGCCCGAGCTCGTCGAGACCGAGTCCCTGCGCCTCGCCGACGCGGCCGAGGCCGCGGGCGCGGTGGAGGTGCTGATGGCGCGCCACGGTGGCGAACGCGACCGTCTGTGGGCGGCCCGACGCGGCCTGTCCGACGCCATCAAGCAGGCGCATGGCTTCAAGATCGCCGAGGACGTGTGTGTGCCACGATCCCGAGCCGCCGAGCTGCTGGAGGGCCTGCGGGTCATCGGCGAGCGCCTCGGGATCACCATCGCCTCCTACGGCCACGCGGGGGACGGCAACTACCACGTCAACCTGCTGTGGGAAGACGGCGGTTTCGACCCGGGCCCGGCCCTCGACGACCTGTTCGCCCTCGTGCTCTCGCTCCAGGGCACCATCACGGGCGAGCACGGTGTGGGCCTGGCCAAGCGCGCCTGGCTGCCGCGGGAGCTGGGCCCGGACAACATCGCCCTGTTGCGCGAATTGAAAAGAGTCTTCGACCCCACGGGGCTCATGAACCCGGGCAAGATCTTCTGAGGCTGTCAGTCCATCCGTACGCTGGCGCGGAAACGCTCGGCCAGCCCTTTCAGCCGCTCTTCCGCTTCCCGGGCTCCTCCCGCCGCGACGATCCCGGCGAGCGCGGCCTCGACCTCCTCGATGTCGGCCTGCCTGGACTCCCTCAGGCGACGCAACATCTCGTCGATCTCACGGAAGGCGTCCTGCAGCTCGTCGCCCTTGCGCAACCGGCCCCAGAGCTGGAGGTGGTCCCCGTCGATCGCGGCGAGCAGCTTCTTCATCTTGTAGACCGGGCCGGCGGTCTTGTGGGTCACGACGATGGTGACGAGGCTGAGCAGCACCACCAGCAGGAACAGCCCGCCGACGAGCATCACCAGGGTCGCGACCTTGTCCCGGCCGGCCTGATCGATGAAGGCCTGGACCGCCGCCTCGGTGAGATCGACGTCCGCCAGCTTGTCGCCGAGCAACTGGTCCGTGGCGTCGGCCACCGTGCCGTACAGGAACCAGCCCATCACCGAGACGATGATCGTGGTCGCCACCACGACGCGGAACACCCAGCTCAGCTGGAACCCCTTGTCGATGAGGTAGTTCTTCACCCGCCGCTTGGCCGGCGCCGCGGGGGCGCCGTGCTCGATGTCGTTCATGTCAGGGCCTCCGGTCTCTGCCCGGGTCGCCGCGCGAGCCGACGCTTCGGTTCTCAGACGTCCGGGCCGCGCAGCTTCCTCACGACACTCTCCAGCAGCGCCTCGGCCACGGTCTTCACTGCCCTGTCCTGGGCCGCGATCTCCGCCTCGCGGGTCAGGTCACCGCCGGGCAGCGGAATCGCCCCCTCGGCGGAGGGCATCAGCAGCAGATTGTAATCCGGATTCGTGAAAACGTTGAGGCTGATTCTCACGACCAGCTTGTCACCGACCCGCTCCAGGCGGATGATCGAGCCCGAGAGGATGAACCCCTTGAGCTTGTCGGCGGCGAGCTTCTTCCTCACCGCCGCCGGCTTCATGCCGGGATCCTGGAGGACGACGCCGGGCTCACGGTGCAGGCGGGCGACCACGGCCTCCTGCATCATGGTCGGGAGGTCGTCGCGAGCCACTCCGGAGGAGTTGCCCATGGCGTCGACGCGGATCAGCAGGCTCGGGGGCTCCGACTGTGCGAGCGTCGTGTCGCCTTCCGGCGTCAGCGCCCGCAGGGTCCTGGCCGCGGCCGCGATCTGCGATCGCACGGCCCCGGACGACGAACGGGCCGAGGCCGCCTCGAGCTCGGCGATCACCCCGGGGTTGCCGATCTGCTGCAACGCCGCCGCGGCGGAGATCACGACGAGTTCGTTCTCGTCCCCGAGGGCCCGGACCAGGGCGGGGACCCCTTCCTGTGCACGGATTTTTCCGAGTGTGGTGGCGGCCTGGACCCGGACGCGGTAGTTTCCTCCGTTTTCCAGCATATCCACAAGTTGCTCGGTCCGGGCATCCGCGCCAGCGGCTCCGCAGACCGCGAGGATGGCGGCGATCACGACGGCCGTCACCGTTCCGTTGCGCATCGTGGAGGGGTCCATCATGATTCCGATTGCTCCAGCCGTCCTGTCTTCGACGAACACGCCACCCGAATCATCAAGGGCACGCTGCAAAAAGGCATTCTAGCGGCTGCGACCGATGAAGTCCACGCTTCCGGGCGCTTCCCGTCCGCGCGGCCTTCCCACCGGGCCGGATGGGGTTGACTTTTGGTTCGAGAGCGGGCGTAATGGCGCCACATCCGCGTGTGGATGAAACCGAAAAGAATAATGTCTTCCACGCCTTGGTACCTGGAGGCCCGGAAATGAGCACACCAGTCATCGTCGGCATCGTCGCCGCCGTGGTCGTGATTGTCATCATCATCGCCGTTGCGCGTCGCAAGAAGGGACCGGAGGGTCTCCCGGCCCCGGGCGAGGAACGGGCTGGGCCTCCACAGGGCGCCCCCGCACCGTCCGAGGAATCCGCCACGACAGCTGCCGCGGGGGAGCCGGATTCGACCGGGCCGGCGGGCGCTGCCGCAGAAACACCCGCCGCCGAAGCAAAGCCCGAGCCGGAACCGGAACCTCCCCCCCCTCCCCCGGAAATGCGCCGCGACACGGCCGAGATCGAAGCCCAGGAGAGGCTCCTGGCGGCCAAGCGCGAGCGCAAGCTGCAGAAGCTGCGTCAGGGCCTCGCTCCGACTCGCGGGGGATTCATCGCGAAGATCAGCACCCTGTTCAAGGAAAAGAAGGATATCGATCCGGCGCTTCTCGATCAGATCGAAGAGGCCTTGATCACGGCGGATGTCGGCGCCAAGACCACCGAATGGCTGGTCGGCCTCCTGCGTGCCGCCTTGGACAAGAACGAGCTCGCGGACCCCGATGCCGTGTGGAAGCTCCTCGAACAGGAGATCGGTATCGCCCTGGCAGTGGAGGGCAAACCCTGGGACCCGAAATCGGCCAAGCCGTACTGCATCATGGTCGTGGGCGTGAACGGAGTCGGCAAGACGACGACCATCGGCAAGCTCGCCTCCCAGTTCGGAGAGCAGGGGCTCAAGGTCGTCCTCGCCGCGGCGGACACCTTCCGGGCGGCGGCGGTCAACCAACTCGAGATCTGGGGCCGGCGAGCCGGCTGCGAGGTCGTCAAGCCCGCCAAGGAGGGCGCCGATCCGTCCTCGGTCGTTTTCGACGCCATCAAGAAGGCCGAGGAGACCGGCGCTGACGTGGTCATCGCCGACACCGCGGGCCGGCTGCACACGCAGGCGCCTCTGATGGAGGAGCTGAAGAAGGTGCATCGAGTGATGGGAAAAGCCCGCGAGGGCGCGCCGAACCAGGTGCTGCTGGTGCTCGACGCCACCACGGGCCAGAACGCCCTGCAGCAGGTCGCCGAGTTCGGTTCGGCCCTCGGCATCGACGGTATCACCATCACCAAGCTCGACGGCACGGCCAAGGGCGGCGTACTGATCGGCATCTGCCACGAACACGGCATCCCGGTGCGCTTCATCGGCATCGGCGAGGCAAAGGACGACCTTCGCGATTTCGAGGTCAAGGACTTCGTGGAGGCGCTGTTCTATCGCGACTAGGCCTTGAACAATATTTATTGATAACGAAACAGGCTTCGTGTTATAGTGTTCCACCAATAGCGGTCATGCCGAAAAGTTTAATTATTTTAGGTAGTTACGTGCAACAACAGGGAGCGCCACGAAGCGATCGCGAGGGGTACTAGCGATGAAAAAAGCACGAGTCGAGCTGGCGGTGTTGTTGGCGGGCCTGATTGTCCTGCCGTCCGCGGCGTTGGCCCAGGAAGAGGACGACGGCAGCATGTCCTTTTCCGAGGATGAGGTCGAGGAGGCCGCACCGGTCGAGGAGGAGCCAGACGCGGGCGCCGAGTCCGGCGACGACCTGTTCGCCGAGGAAACCGGGGATGTCGGGGATGCCGATGTGGCGGCGGCCTTGGGCGAGCCCGCGGCGGAGGCCCCACCCCAGGAGGCGGGCACCGGCGAGGAGCGCCACCCGATCTGGGCCGTGCAGCAGGTCTACGCCCTGCGCGCGGGCCGCGTCGACATCCAGCCCTCGTTCGGCTTTTCGATGAACGACCCCTACGTGCAGCACCAGGCAGTCAGCCTGGCCGGAGCGTACTACATCACCGAGGTTCTCGCGGCCGGCATCAGCTTCAACTGGTACCGCTGGCTCGATGCCACCACTGACCTCAACTACTCGGTCAGCCGGGCCACGCACCAGACGGTACCGATCAACGAGTACATGCTCGGCGCCCAGCTGAACTTCACCTACGTCCCGATCTACGGCAAGTTCGCGATGTTCAAGAACTGGATCCTCCATTGGGACGTGTGGGTCCTCGGCGGCGGCGGTTTCATCTTCACGCGGCCGATCCCCGTGATCGACCCCGATTATCGAGAGTTCGACTACGAGATGAAGTTCTGCTTCAACGTCGGCATCGGCGGCCGGCTCTTCCTGACCCGATTCCTCGCGATCTACGTCGAGCTTCGGGACTACATCTTCCCCGAGGAACTCGAGAGCCTCGAGACTTTCTCCGACCCGGAAGACCGTTCGAACAAGGACAACTGGCTGGACGACGACTTCAAGCTCACGAACAACGTGATGCTCCACATCGGCGTCAGCGTGTTCGTGCCCCTGGTGTTCGAGTACAAGTTGCCGAAGTAGGCGAGAGGGGAAGACGATGTCCAAGCGCGACACACGAAAGGGGCTCGAAACCATGAAGCGTTTCACGCTGGCGCTCATCATCGCCGCGGTGGCTTTCTGTGGAACCAGGACCGCCTCGGCGCAGGAAATCCTTCTCGAAGGGCCGCTGGCCGGCGCGCCAGCCGTGCGCAAGCTCGTCCAGTACCGGGAGATGCGGTTCTCCGTCGGGCCGCAGTTCGGGTACACGCTCCTCAACGACTACATGCACAACTTCCTCCTCGGCGCCCGCCTCGAGTTCAACATCTTCGACTGGCTCGGCGTTGGCATCGTCGGCTACTACGGCGTCAACGCCCCGACGACGCTGACCAAGCACATCTCCGAATCCCAGGACATCGGCGGCAACTCGACCACTCCCTCCGAGTCGAACTGGCCGAGCTACACGGGCGCCCAGAATTTCGAGGACCAGGTATCGCTGCTCAAGGGGATGTACCTCGCCCAGATCTCGCTGATCCCGCTGCGCGGCAAGCTGGCGCTTTTCGAGAAGCTCTTCGTGGCCATCGACGGCTACATCTTCCTCGGCGGCGGCATCGTCCACTTCGAGCAGCGGGAGATGTGCTCCACCGCCGAGGGCGCGGACGAGCCGTGCGGCAACTGGGACGACCCCGACTCGTGGGCGCCGAAGCGGGGCACCCGCATCGGCGGCACGTTCACTGCCGGCGTGGGCTTCATGGCCTACTTCAACGAGTGGTTCGGCGTGAACATCGAATACCGCGTCGCCCCCTTCAAGTGGAACGCCGGCGGCACCGACGAGGCCGGCCAAGCCGGCACCCAGTGGGAGCTCGGCGAGGGCGACACCGGAGCCCTCGAGTGGCAGGCCACGTCGAAGGGCAAGGAAGGCGACTACCCGGATGGCAACATCGATGACCAGGACATGAGCTGGACAGCCAACCAGAGCATCGCCCTCGGCTTCATCTTCCACTTCCCGTTCGATCCCAAGATCACCGACTGACCCGACCCTCCTCAGGTTTCCTCGTCATCCGGATCCCGGTAGTAGCCGCCGTTCTCCTCGCTCTCGTCGTCCCCGGTCTCCTCGTCCTCCCCGGCCGCCCCGTCGACATCCGCCCCCTCGCCTTCGGAGACTTCCGCCTCCTTCTCCAGAGGCGGGGGCGCCGCGATGCCCTCCTCGAAGTAGGCCCTGATCTCGGCCGAACTCAGCGCGCCGTCGCGATCCAGCAGACCGTCGATCTCGGCCTTGTAGGCCCGCAGGGACTCTCCGACCCCGTCTGAGACGAGGTTTCCGTCTCGGGCGAGTACCTTGTCGACGTAGCACCGGAACTCGTTGATCCGCGGGGCGGCCTCGTCGTAGGAGGCCGCGCCCTCGAACCGCGGCGAAGCCTTGATGACCCGGGCCTCGGTCGCGATGGCCATTTCATAGGCCGTCACCGAGAACTTGAGACGCTGCATCTCGAAGGTCCCCACCCCCCCCTGCTCCGCCTCGGCCATCACGGCTTTGCGCCGAGCGACAAGTTCGTTGACCCGGGTGACGTCTCCGGTCACCGCGGCGGTGGCGTCGAGCCCGGCCTTGACTTCCGGGCAGGTCGGCCCGCAGCCGAGGAGAAGTCCTGCAACCATCGTGACAATAATCGTCTTTTTGATATCCATTGATCCCTTCACCTCCTCGCGCGATAGTAGTTGACTGGTGCGCTCAGATGCAAGCCAGCCAGCAGCCCAGGGTGCTCGTCGTCGAGGACAACGATGATCTCAGGCGGGTCGTCACGACATATCTCGGCTCCCACGGGATCGAGATCCTGCAAGCCGCTGACGGCTTGTCCGGCCTCGAGCGGGCCGCCGAAAAACCCGATCTGATCCTGCTCGACGTCCTGCTGCCGAAGCTCGACGGCATCGAGTTTCTCAAGCGCCTGCGAGCCAGCCCCGAAGGGCAGCGGATCCCGGTCGTGATGATGAGCGCCGTGCTGCAGACAAGGGATCTCCAGGCGGAGACGTCGCAGCTCCAGGTCTCGGGGTTCATACAGAAGCCCTTCCAGCTGCGCGCGTTGCTCGAGCAGGTAAGGTCCATCGTCGAGGATGCCGGCCGGCACGCGTCCGGTATTCAGCCCCGGCGACCGGTGATGCGTCAGGCAACCGGCCGGACCGGACCCGCGCCGCCGGGGGGGGCCCCACGAACCGCTGCTTCCGCAGTTGCCCGCGTTCCCGATTCCCCGGACACCGCCGCCCCCTCCCTCTCCATGGGTGGACCTCGAGGCCAGCTGCCGGCTCGCGGCGCCATCGAGGACGTGCCGCTCCCGCACCTGCTCCACGCCGTCTTTTCCGAGCAGCGCACTTGCCGGCTGAACCTCGCGGCCGATGGGCTGGACCGGTCGATCTTCTTCGTCGGGGGCATCCCGGTCTACGCGGAGTCGTCGATTCCCGAGGAGACCCTCGGCGCCCACCTCGTGCGCCGGGGGATCATCGGCCAGGAGCAGAACGCCCGGGCCATCACCGAGATGACGCACACCGGTCGGCGCTTCGGCGAGGTGCTGCTCAAGCTCGGCCTGCTCGGACCCCACGATCTCTTCCGTGAGCTCGAAAACCACCTGATGGACAAGGTCATCGGCGCCTTCGGCTGGTACAGCGGCCGCTACCAGGTGATCGACGGGGACAGCTGGAAGGACGACGTGATCATCGCCCGGATGCCGCCGGGGCGCATCATTCTCTCGGGCTGCCAGCACCACTGGTCCGCCGCGCAGGTTGGGCGGCATGTCGACCTCGGTACGAGAATGCGCTGCGCCGTCCTGGGGGAATCGCCCTATGACGATCGGCAACTCGCTCTCACGACCAGTGAAATCCGCATCCTGCAGCTCGTGCGCAAGGGCCTTGCTCCTGCCGAGATCGTCGCGGCCGTGCCACAACCGGAGTTGGTGCCGCCGACGATCTTCGCCCTGTCCGTGATGGAGGTCATCGGCTTCGCAGACGACTCGACCGCCAGGCAGAGTGATGTCGAGCAGACGACCGACATCGCCGGGCTCATCGCCGGAGAGCTCACCTCGGAGCCGCCGGCGCCGCCGCGGATGGAGGAGCCCGCGATGCACCTGATGGCCGAGTACCTGAAACTGCGCACGGCGGACTACTTCACGCTGCTCGGCGTGTCGCAGGAGGCTTCCCATTCTGAGATCGCCGCGGCCTTCCAGGTCCGGCAGCAGCGCTACCACCCCGACACGCTGGTGGGCATCGACGCGGGGCTGGTCCACGAGAAGCTGGAGGAGCTGTACCTGCGGGTGCACGCGGCCTATCAGACCCTGGCCGATCCCGAGGCCCGGCGCCGCTATCTCGCCAAGCTCGAGGGTGAGCCCGGGACGAGCGTCCCGTCCTACCACCCGCCTCGCGGCGACGACAATCGAGGCGACAGCGAACCCGGCCCCGAAGCCGAGCGGCTGGCCCAGGAAGGGCAGGCCCTGCTCAGGGAAGGTGACTTCCGCGGGGCGGCCGCGCATTTCTGCCGTGCCCACGATCTGAAGCCCGACTTGCGATTCCTCGCCTATCGGGCATGGGCAGCATACCTGGCCAACCCCGGCGCCGAGCGGGTCTCCTTCGAACAGGAGTTGCGGGGGCTGCACAAGGAGCACGAGAACGAGCCGATCTTCACCTACCTGCTGGCCAACTACTTCCAGCGCGAGAAGGACACGAAACGCGCCGAGGTGTTCTACGAGAAGACCCTGGAGATCGACCCGAGGCACATCGATGCGGCCCGCCAGTTGCGCATCATGAGGATGCGACAACGCTCCGACGAGCCGTCCGGGCTCTTCGATATTTTCAAGAAGGGCTGAGATCCTACCGCGCCGGCCAGGAGAGATCGACCTGCTCCATCTGGCACTGCTTGTCATTGCAGAAGCTGAACTTCAGCTTGGCCGTGACCTTGTCCGCACCGGCCAGGGCCGTGTAGCGCACCTGGAAGACCACCGCCTCCTTGGCGAACTGAGTGGCGTCGCCCTTGTGGTAGACCGTCTTGTCCATCTCGACCCCGGATCCCGGGGTCACGGTCAACTTCCAGGGATAGAGCGTGTTGCAGCCGTAGCCGCCCTTGCCCGTGACCCTGATCGTGGCCACCACCGAGTCACCGCTGGTCGTGGTGGAGATGTCGACCTGATAGAACGACCCGGACTTGGCGGTCTTGGCCGGCGATATCCCGGCAGAAAGGATCGCCCCCGCGACTACCAGCACACCGATTGCAGCGGCTGCGATTCTGTTGCAATGTCCCATCGATGATGCTCCTCTCGGCTCCCCACTGGTATGACGCATCAGGATCGGTCCTGATGCAACCCGAATCGTCCGGTTCCCGGGAGCGTCGGCCGTGATTCCATTGCCGATGGACCGCGAGCTCTCCGACGATGCTCTGTTCGGCGGCCGGATCCGCCTTTGGCAGCCGCGAAAAGGCTACCGCTTTTCCGTGGATGCGCCACTGCTCGTGTGGTTCGCCGCGCGTTTCGGTGATGCCAGGCTCGCCGCCGATCTCGGAGCGGGCTGCGGCGTGGTGGGCCTGGGGCTTCTGGCCGCGGGTGCCGCCGAGCGGTTGGTGGGAGTCGAGATCCAGCCGGACCTGGCCGAGTTGGCGGCGAACAACGCCGCTCGCAACGGGCTCGCGGATCGCTACAGGGTCCTCGTCGGCGACATGGCGGCAGCGCAGGAGGACAGAGGACTTCGCCGCTCCTGCGAGCTTGTCGCCGTCAACCCGCCGTTCTGGCCCGCCGACCAGGGACGCCTGCCCGCGGACGAACAGCGGCGGGTCGCCTGTCACGAGGTCGCCATCGACCTGGCCGGATGGATCCACGCGGCGGGCCTCCTGCTCCGACCGCGAGTCGGCCGGCTCTGCGCCGTGTTCCCGGCGCGCCGGCTCGGGTCCCTGCTGTCGCGCCTGCATGCCGAGGGCCTCGCCGCCGATATCCTGCTGCCTGTCCTGCCGCGGGAGGGCGTGCCCGCCGAACTCGTGCTGGTCTCCGCCCGCTCGGGAACCCGGGACCACCTGGTGATGGAGCCGCCGCTCGTCCTCGGGGACGAGACCGGCGCGGATACGCCCACCCTGGCGAGAATCCTGGACGGCTCTTTCTCGGCAGCTCTCGCGGCCAGACCGGACACGCGCGTCAGTTGACGGGAGCGCCGATGGCCTCGAAATCTCCGAGCAGGTCGAATAGGATCAGCCCCTGCCCCGCGCGATCGATCAACACCAGGGCCGAGTCCGGGGTCGGCTCGATGTCCGTGATGTCGCTACCGAGAACCTTGCCGAGGGGAACGAAGCCGCCTTCTGTCTCCCACTCGAACGCCAGGCTGTCCAACCCTTCCTTGCCGAGCTCGCCCTCTTCGATGCGGAACGCGAAATACGGATTGTAGAAGTCGAACCCGTCGAAGACACGGCTCCGCCTGAAGCGCAGCACATCTTCTTCGTCGGGATCCTGTGAGTAGGGCACGCATTGGCCCTGGATGTCGGTCGAGCCGTGGGTGAGTTTCCCCGAGGACGAGCCCGCCAGGACCCACTGCCCGTGAGCGCGGATCTCATAGGTGAAGGCCTGGCCCCAGCACGCCTGCTCCGGCCAGGGAGTCGACCCCTTCAGCCGCTCCAGCCGCAGGGTGTCTGCCGCAAGGACCTCCGTGACCTGGTACACGAGCTCCACGTCCTCGTATTCCGAGCAGTCCGCACCCCCGAGGGGGGCCGGATCCGACGTGATGACCAGCAGGTCGCCTTCGTAGCCCTCCAGCTCGGCGAGGCCGTCGTAGGTCGTCCCCTGGTCCCGGCCGAGCAGGCCGCGGGAGCAGAAGTTCTTGGACTCGTCCGCCACTACCATGTACCCGTCCCCGAAGTCGGAGACCTCGTACTGGACGACGCCCGCGCCGCTGATGCCCACAGGCCCCTCCCACGTCATGGTCCAATTCTCGTTGGTGGACCGCCGGTAGTCGCAGGCGAAGCGGATTCCGCTGCTGCCCTCGGGCTGGAACTCCACGTCTTCCCCGCCGCAGTCCGGCAGCCCGGCGTCCTCCTCCTGCGCGAAGTAGGCGTGCTCTTCCGCCAGGGCGCTCGAGAGGGCCGTGCCATCTGCCACGAGCACGGGGTCGTCCACCAGCCGCGGCGTGTAATCGAGATCCTCGTCGAAGAAGTCCACGCCGGCGCGAAGCGTGTGCGGCGCGGCAGGGTCGGCGTTCTCGTCGTCCGCGTCCACCACGAAGATCGACGCCTTGGTCGTCGAGATGACGCCGAAGGTGCCCTTGAACGTGAGCGGCTCGGGCTCCCCGTCCTCGGAGACCCTGAGCAGCGCCACGGACCGAGCGCGACCTGGCAGGCCGATGCTGTAGGCGTGCTCGGCGAGGGGGTCGCCCGCGTTGATCGGCAGCGGTTCGCCCGCAACCAGATCGACGACGAGCACGCCGCCGACCTCGTTCTCGACGGCGTAGATCCAGCGCTCCAGGCCCGGCTCGAGAGCCAGCGCCCAGGTCGTGAACTCCTCCAACTCGATCCGCCGAACCAGCGCGCTCCCGCCGAGGGGTCCCGGTGCCTCGAGGCCGAGGGCCTCCTGCACCAGGACCTCGCTGTCGAGCTCGACCAGGTAGTGACCCTCGAAGCCCCCGACGTAGATGGACGGGGTCTGGTCGGAGGCGACGATTGCGAACGGCGCGATCCCCTGCGGCGAGTCGTCCGCGACAGCGTGCTCGAGGCCGGTGGCCGCATCCAGCCGCAACGTGCCGAGGAGGCATCCCGCTGTGTCCTGGCCCTCCTCTGGCGGGGGGCAGTCCACCGGATCGAGCGCGACCACGGCCAGTTGCCCGACCGTGGGCAGGGTCACGAAGGCGTAGCGGTCCCGGATCTCGGGCGCCCGGGCCACCACCAACCTCGCCGCGGGCGCGCCCAACGGAATCGAGGCGGCGGGATCGAGGGTCGGACCGAAGCAGGAGGCCACATCGATGACCGAGAGATCCTCGGTCTCGAGGTTCGCGGTGTAGACCCGGCGGCCGTCCCATGCCGCGGCCACGTCGGCCGGCTGCCCGCCGACGGGCACGAAGCTGTTGTACGGGATCTGCTCGTCCTGATCGACAATCTCGAGCGTGTCGAGATCGACCACGGCCACCTCGCCGGAGGTGGTCTGCGTGACGAACGCCAACAGCACGGCCTCCGGGATCGGGCCGGAGCAGTAGCCCGGCGCGCCGGTCGAGGAGGCCGCACAGCAGGCCAGCGGCAGCAGCTCCGACTCGGTCCCGCCGTCCACCTCGACCTGGTTCAAGCAGACCAGCGCCGCATCCTGGGGCCGGTCGAACTGCGCGATGGCAGCCTCGGGCGGGTTGCTCTCGCAGGCGGCGCCGGACAGGCACGCGACGAGCACGAGCTTCGGGACGGAGGCGCGCATCTTCAGGTGTGCCCCTTGGGCAAGCGCGGCTTGCCGAGCTTGACGATGTAGCTCTGCTCGGGATCGTCCTCGTCGTACAGCCACTCCCCCGGTCCGGGCCGGTAGCGCAGCAGGTCGAACAGCGGAGGCTCGATCTCGATCACGCTGATTGTCGATTCGCGGAAATTGGAGACGAAGGCGCGTCTGCGCGTGCGATCGAACGCGATTGCGTGGGGGCTGCTTCCCACCGAGCGCACGGCGCGGACGATCAGCGCCTCGGTATCGACGATGAATACCTGCCCGGTCAGGAAGCAGAGCACGAAGGCGTAGGTGACGTCGTCCGCCGGATCAGCCGTGTCTCCGTCGCTCCGGAACAGCTCGACGATCGAGGGATCCGTGCAGACCGTGGTCATGTCGGTCAGCTCGTGGGCCTCGGCGTCCAGCTCCAGGAGCGCCGCCGGCGTTCGGGTCGCCAGGTAGGCGTAGGATCCGTCGTCGGTGACGGCGAGGCCCCTGGCATTCGTCCCGGCGTACATCTCGGCGCCGATATCGATGTGGCTGACCTTCCTGAAGAAGGGCTCGTGGGAGTACTGTCCGTTGGTCGAATCCGTGTGGACCGACAGCACCGCCACGCGGGCGTCCTCGGACCGCCCGGCGACGTAGATCTCCTTGCTCACGGGGTTGACCGCGATGCCGCTGGCCTCGCGGACCACGCCGCTGAGCACACCGATCAGCTCGCCGTCGTTCTGGCTGCCGGCGGCGCCGTCCTGCACCACGAACAGCGAGACCTCGCCCCCGGCCAGGTGGGAGGCGAAGCCGAGCGTGGTGAGCTCGCCGGACGACGGCTCGACGTAATCGAGGGCGGCAACCTCGTAGGGCTCTATGGGCAGCGTGAAGCGGTCGTTGCTCTCGACCCGGTGGGCACCGTCGCAGCGCCGGTCGTCACCCTCGCCGCAGTCCAGGAAGTCACCGGTCGCGGGATCGCCCACGTCGACCAGCAGGATCGCGCGCTCGCCGCGCACCGGGATCATCGCCCGATCGCCCCGGGGCGAAAGGCCGAGGTCACTGGCGAAGGCCCCGACCCGGATCGTCTCGCTCTCGATGATCAGCGCGCCGTCATCGATGAAGACGAAACGGCCGTCCGGACTGACCTCGGCCGTGTCGGCGGTGAGGGCCGAGGCGAGGTCGCTGATGTCGAGGGCGGTCAGCGTCCCGGAATTGTATTCGAGATCGAAGTTGGAATTGACGGCCAGCAGGCGGCTGTCGTCCGCGGTGATGGCGAGGCCCACCGGGAAGATCAGCCGGTCGAGCGGCGGATCGATGCCGCCGGTGTCGGGCAGGCACCCGGCGACCGCGAGGCCGAGAAGGGCCGTGAGCAGCTTGGGTGGGGCGTTCATCGACCGGGGATACTAGACGAGTTGTCCCACTCGCGCAAGGGAACGCGGCCGCCATTCCCGGCTTGCATCCGGCCGCGGGAAGGTGAAAAAGATCGGTCCGGAGAAGCGAAACCGGAGGTCTTCTGCATGAACGTCAAGGCACTGCTGCGCGAGGTGAAGGCGCTGGCCGACTTCGACGACGAGGCTATCGACCGCCTGGCGTCCGCGGCGCGCGTGACGGACTACAGCACGGGCCAGGTGGTGGTTCGCGTCGGCGAGCGCCTCGATTCGCTGGGCGTGGTGGCGAGCGGCCGGCTGGTCGTGACCCTCCCTGGCGGGGCGCGGGCGGAGATCGCGCCGGGGGAGGTGCTGGGCGAGATGAGCCTGCTCACCGGCGAGCCGGCCATCGCCGAGCTCACCGCGGCCGGCCCCGGCCGCGTGGTGCACGTGCCCCACGACGCCCTGACGGCGGAGATCGGCCGACGGCCCCAGGCGGCGAGGTCCCTGGCGCGGCTGCTGGCCGAGCGACTGGCCCGAAGGGGCAACGATCCCGGCGAGCGGGCCGCCCTCGACGAGGCGCGGCGCACGGTGCTCCCGGAGGAAGGGAACGGGGGGGCGGCCGAACAGCCTGTGCTCGTGCTGAACCTGGGCAGTTCGTCGATCAAGTACGCGCTGTTCGTCGGCGAGCAGCGGCGGGCCGGGGGCCTGGTCGAGAAGATCGGCCTTCCGGGTTCGCGGATCCGCCACAGGGGGCCCGCCGGCGAGGTGGAGCGGACCCAGGCGTTTGACGACCACGAGGCGGGCCTGCGAGCGGTGTTCGACCTCTTGGTCAGCCCGGAACACGGGGCCGTCGAGCGACTCGAGCAGCTCGCCGCGGTGGGCCACCGCACCGTGCACGGAGGCACACGCTTCACCGAGGCCACGCTGATCGACGACGACGTGATCGGGGAGATGCGGCGGGTCTCGGTGCTCGCGCCGCTGCACAACCCGATCAACCTGCTGGGCATCGAGCTCTGCCGCCGCCTCCTGCCGCCGGGGGTACCCCAGGTCGGCGTGTTCGACACGGCGTTCCACATGACGATGCCCGAACACGCCTGGCGGTATGCTCTGCCCCGGGACTTCGCGGACCAGCGGATGCTGCGGCGCTTCGGTTTCCATGGAACCAGCCACAAGTACGTCGCCGAGACGGCCTGCCGATTCCTGGGCCGCCCGGCCGGCTCCCTCGAGCTGGTGACCTGCCACCTGGGCAACGGCTCGTCCGTGACCGCCGTCGATCACGGCCGCTCGGTAGACACCTCGATGGGCCTGACACCCCTGGAGGGGCTGGCCATGGGCACCCGCTGCGGAGATATCGACCCGGGCCTGCTGCTGCACCTGCTCGGCGGCGGCATGGGCCATGGCGAGATGGACGAACTGCTCAACAGGCGCTCGGGCCTGCTCGGCCTGTCCGGCCTCTCCAGTGACATGCGGGAGCTCGAGTCGGCGGCCGATGCGGGCCACCCCGGGGCGCTCCTGGCGATCCAGGTCTTCTGCTACCGGGTGCGCAAGTATCTCGGTGCCTACGCCGCGGCCATGGGTGGCCTCGACGCCATCGTGTTCACCGGCGGCATCGGCGAGAACGCCTCCGGCATCCGCTCGCGCATCTGCCAGGGGCTCGGGTTCCTGGGCGTGGAGCTCGATCCCGCCAGGAACCGGGAGCGTCCCCGGGGCGCGGAGCCGCTTTGCATCTCGACCGACGGCTCGAAGGTGGCGGTGCTGGTCGTGCCCACGGACGAGGAGGGCGCCATCGCCGCGGAGACCCGCCTCGCCCTGAAGCGCTCGGGCGTGACCGACGTGCTGCGCGCCCGGCGCGACAGGCCGATCCCGGTGGCGGTCTCGGCGCACCACGTGCACCTCTCCCAGGCGCACGTCGAGGCGCTCTTCGGCCCGGGGCGCACCCTCACTCCCCGCAACGAGCTGAGGCAGAAGGGCCAGTTCGCCGCCGAGGAGACCGTGGACCTGGTCGGGCCCAAGGGGCGGGTGGATCGGGTCCGGGTGCTGGGCCCGGTGCGCCCAGAGACCCAGGTCGAGATCTCGCGGACCGAGGAGTTCAAGCTGGGGATCGACGCGCCGATCCGCGCCTCCGGCGATCTGGACGGCAGCCCGGGCCTCACGCTTCGCGGCACCGCCGGCGAGGTGCGGCTCGACCAGGGCGTGATCTGCGCCCTGCGCCACATACACATGGCGCCCGAGCACGCGCTGACCTACGGCATCCGCGACAGGGATCTCGTGCGGGTGCAACTGGCCGGCGAGCGCTCGCTGATCTTCGGCGACGTGCTGGTGCGGGTGCACCCGGGCTGGACGCTCGAGATGCACATCGACACCGACGAGGCCAACGCCGCCGAGGTGATGTCCGACACGACCTGCACCATCGAATCGATCCAGCGCCGCGCGGGCTGAGCCCGCCGCGCGGTCACCTGGCTTCACGCCTCGCGCCACAGCCGTCGCGAATGGTGAGCCACGATTTTCACTCAAGAGGGGTCGACGTCAAAGCAGCAGCGAAAGCCGGCATTGGCGGCGAGATAGTAGGGATCCGTGACCTGGAAAAGGTCGTTGGTGCACGTGGCATCCAGCTCGGAGGGGGTATCGAAAGCTCCGCCCATGAGGCGGTAGTCGTCGTTTCCCCACTTGGTAATCTCCCAGAGATTTCCGGTGATGTCGTGGATCCCCGCGCCAAAGGGATTGCCGAGCAAGCCTCCCCAATCAGCCCAGCAATTGTACAGGCAAGGAGAAATCCCACAATTCCATGCCGTGGGCAACAAGCCGTCCGCGCCGCCCGCCCCCCAAATACCGGTATCGTAGTCGAACGGGCCCAGGTTGCAGTTTTTGGTCTGGGTCGCCGCGCTTTGGCAACCCGCACTGGTGTTCGGGTTGTACCCCCACAAGCAGGAAACCAGGACCTCACACGCTGTCATCCACTCTGTGGTGGTGCACACCCTGCCACCGATCGCCGCGCAGACCTGCTCCACCTCGACGGGCGTGACCTCGGACCACGGGATTCTTCCCTGGGCCGAGCAGGCTGTCGTGCCATCGAGCGGAGCGCCTTCCGGTGCGGAGGGCAACGCACCGCAATCGCCCTCGCAGTGATAGCCGTTGCCTTCGCCGGCGTCGGTCCCGGTGGCGTCGGGCCGGCTGGCCTCATAGCTGAACACCCACCTGTCGCTTCCGAATTTTACGACCTCCGGCCGTACGAAAGACGGTGCCTCCCCCGGGTTGTTGAAGTACTCGTCGACTAGCCCGTCGCAATCGTTGTCCTGGCCATCGCATATCTCTTCGGTGTCCCATAACGGCTCGTTCACGCACTCCACATCCGTCCCGTCGGCCCTGCAGGTGAAGGTCCCGTTCTGGCAGCAGTCGATGTCCTCGCCGTCGCAGGCCTCGCCTAGCGGAAAGTCCTCGTCGGTCTCGCCGTCGCAGTCGTCGTCAATGTCGTTGCACTCCTCGGCAGCGCCCTCGAAGACCTGGTCGTCGGCCTCGTCGCAGTCGTAGTGGTCGCACTGGGCACCGATGCCGGCCTGATCGCCGTCATCGTCCAGACAGCAGCTTCCGCTGTCCGGCGTGCAGACGTGTCCCAAGGAGGATTCGTCCGTGTCGAACACCTCTTCGCATGTGAAATCGGAAGGACAGTGTCCCCCGTTCCCGCAGGCGATCAGGCACACCGGCTCGGAGTCGACCGCGTAGCAGACGTCGTCGTCGCCAAGGCAGTCGCCCTCTCCACCCGGGCAGGCCAGGCAGATCCAGCCGTCAGCGGTGGTACAGTCGAGGGTCTCGTCGCACAACTCGCCGGCCCCGCACGACGAATGGAAGGGGGGGTTGGAGCAAATATCGCCAACGCACAGATCGAGCGTGCAACCAACACCGTCGATGCAGTCCTCGTTGCCGTCACACTCGGCGCCGGTTCCGGTATCGGTGTCCGCCGTGATGCCGGTGTCCGTGTCCGCATCGGTATCGGTATCGGTATCGGTGTCGGTGTCCGTGTCGGTGTCCGTGTCGGTGTCCGTGTCGGTGTCCGTGTCCGTGTCCGTGTCCGTGTCCGCATCGGTATCGGTGTCGGTGTCCGTGTCGGTATCTGCATCGGAGTCCGTGTCCGTGTCGGAATCCGTGTCGGTGTCCGCGTCGGTGTCCGCATCGGAGCCGGTGCCGTCGTCGTCGTCGCCGGATGAGCCACCGCAGGCGGCGAGCGCCAGGACGGCTGGACAGAGAAAGCTCCAGGCCAGGCTTTTCATGGTTGTCACCCCTTTCGTCTGGCCGATGTTACCACTGACAGCCGGAGGGCAACGGAAAAGAAGATCGACCAAAGGGCGAGAGAAAATAGGAGCCGGGCGCCGGTCAGTCCGAGAAGACCTGGGCGCCGAACTGGCCGAGGCCGCGAGAGACGCGGATCTTCAGCGTGTGCTTCCCGGTGAAGCTGGGACACGGCGAAGTGTCCAGCACCGAGAAGCCGGCGCTGGTGCCGTCCTTGTGGATCTCGCGCCCCGAGCGATCGAGGATCGCGATGTCGATGTCCTTGATCGACGGGCTGCCCACCGCGATCGCGGTGTAGCAGTGGCCCGCGGTCAGCCGGATGTCGAAGACCTGCTCCGCGGCCGTGCCGAGGTTGCCGCGCATCACCCCCGTCACCGCGGCGCGACCCTTGCCGTACTGCGCGTGGATCTGGCGCAGGCGGTTGGCGATGAAATCCGACTCGGAGCCGCCGACCTTCTCGGGGGTCGCGAACGCCGCGGCCTTCGCGCCGAAGACGCCGAGCGCCAGCCCCCCCGACCCGCCCGTGACGAGCAGCTTGACCTGGACCCTGGTCCGCGTCGGCGCGCACCACTGGGCGATCGGCCGCGCGCCGGAAATCCGGTCCGCGGCCACCTCCTGGCCGTCGTGGCTGACGCTCATGACAATGGCGCCGACCCCCGGGTCCGCCGCGGCGAGGA
>CAYZAI010000001.1:12561-43186 GCA_964476305.1 uncultured Myxococcales bacterium | reverse complement strand
CGAACCGTCGGGCGAGGGTGGGATGGTCCCACCCCGGGAAGCCGGTGAAAAACCGGCGCGGCCCCCGCCACTGTGACCGGGGACGAAAGCGACGAGGCCACTGGATCGAACAGGTCGAGCATCCCTGGAGGATGCACGGCTCACGGTCCGGGAAGGTGTTGCGAGTAGGCCGATCCGGAAGCCAGGAGACCTGCCCGTCGGATTTTCGAGTCTCGGGGTGTCAGGCGAACCGTTCCCCGGCATCGGCACTGCCGATGTCTTTTCCCGCCATCCCGTTGCTCGAACAGAAGGCCCGCTGGCCCGGGAGGGCGCCGCGGGCCGATTTTTGGGGAACGACGAGGTGATACCATGTTGACCAGACTAGCAACGGTTCTCCTAGTCGCCCTCTTCGCCTGCGGCGCGAGCCTCGGCTGCTCGGATGACGACGACGACGGCGCGGCGACCGACGTGGACACGGACGCCGACACCGATACCGACACCGATGCCGATACGGACGCGGACACGGACGCCGACACCGATGCCGACACCGATGCCGACACGGACGCGGACACGGACGCGGACACGGACGCCGATGCCGTGTCGCTCGACATCGCGGGCGAGTACGACGACGAGTGGAGCGACTTCCACGTCGTCACCCAGACGGCCTGGACCTCGGCGTACATGGGCGTCTTCCACATCGACAGCTACGATAACGCCCAGTACGTGGTCATCGCGCAGAACGACGCGGACAACGACTACAACCCGAACCTGTGGAGCCGCTTCGACTGGACCGTGTACGAGGACGACCTCTACTACTGCCAGACCGCCTACGACGCGGCCAGCGCCGAGGCGGCCGAGAACACGCCGGCGGCGGACGCCACCGACCCGACGAGCAGCGGCTGCGGCGGGTATGCGTGGACGCTGCTCACGGCCGACGATCTCGATATCGTCGGCAGCTACACCGACGAGTGGTCGTTCTCCCACATAGTGTCGAACGAGACCTGGGACATGGGCGAGATGGGCGCGTTCAACGTCGCGGGCTACTACAACTCCTTCACCTATCTCATCGCCCGCAACGACGAGGGGAACGACTACAACCCCGGCCTGTGGAGCCGCTTCGACTGGACCTGGTACCTGACCGAACTCTACTACTGCCAGACGTCCTTCGACGCGGCCAGCGCGGCGGCGGCCGAGGCCACTCCCGCGGCGGACAACACCGATCCGACCAGCGGCGGCTGCGGCGGCTACCCGTGGACCGGGCTGACCGCCGATTGATCGTCGGAACGGCTCAATCCTCTGTCAGGTAGCGGGCGTAGACCCCGTCGATGTCCCCGCCGTTCGACATCTCGTCGCGGACGTAGGTTTCGCCTGTGTCCGGATTGATCCTCGAGGGGGCGGTCACCAATCTGATTTCGAGGCCTCCGACAGCCAGGATCTGCTGGGTCGTCTGGTCTTCCGCGGGCAGATCCGCCAGATCGAAGTGGTCACCGCCGGCGACGACCGGATCGAACGGATCGACCGGGTTGTCCTCCTCGTGGAGCAGCACGGACATGACGCCGGCGAAGCCGGGCCACATCCCGGGATCGTTGGAGTAGACGGTCTCGTCGGCATTCACGTAGTCGTGGGGGAACGCTATCCACGACTCGCCGTCCGCCGAGACCTCCACGATCACCTGGTCCATGAAGCTGCCACCGCCCTGATACTCGAAGGCGTTTTCGAATACGGCCAGATCGGCGCCGGGGCCGTCATGGAAGCGCGCACCGCTCCAGCCCAGAACCACGTAGTTGTTCTCGTCCTCCTCGTATCCCAGCGAGAAAACGTCCGTTCCCCCGCCGAACTGGCCCCCGCCACGCACGCCGTTCACCGCGTTGTTCGCGTCGCCGAGTCCCTCTCCCGTGTCGCCTGGCGCGTCCACCACCTCGTCGGCGCAGGCTGGCGTATCTGGCCACGTCGCGGTGTCGGTGTCCCCGTCCGAGTCCGAATCGGAGTCCGAATCGGAGTCCGAGTCGGTGTCGGAAGACGTGTCGCCGTCGAAGAAGTCGTCGTCGCCCCCGCTCCCGCCGCCGCAGGCCGCGAGTCGGAGAGCGACCACGGCTATCGCCATCGGAAGGAGGGCCGCCAGCGTTTCGCGTCTCATGACCATCGGTCAGTTCTAGCTTCCGCCGTCGTCCGAGGCAAGTGTTGCCGCGTCTTTCACACCGCCGGGGGCGTTGCGCAGGAACAGGGACTCTAGGGACTCCACACCGGCTTGGGGACCCACCAGCTCGTCCAGGGTGCCGTCCGCGACCTTGCGACCCTGATGCAGGATCACCACGCGGTGGCACAGGCGCTCCACATCGGAGAGTATGTGCGACGAGAAGACAATGGTCACCCCGGCACGGTGACGCTGCTGGATGAGATCCGTGACCATTCTGCGGCCCAACGGATCGAGCCCGCTCATCGGCTCGTCAAGCACCAGAAGCTCGGGCTCGCCGAGCATGGCCTGGGCCAGGCCGATGCGCTGGAGCATGCCCTTTGAGAACTTGCGCAGAGGAAGCCTGGCCGCGCTCGCGAGCCCGACCTGCTCGATCAGCTCATCGCGCTGGCGGCGGATCTCCGCGGTCCCCATACCCAGAAGCCGGCCGTAGAAGTCCAGCAGCTCTCGCGGTGTCAGGTACTCGTGGAAGTAGGGGTTTTCCGGCAAGAACCCGACGTTCCTGCGGGACGAAGGCCGCCGGCTGTCCCGCCCCATGATCCGGACCTCGCCGCGGTCCGGTGCGATCAGCCCCATCAGCACCTTGAGGGTTGTGGTCTTGCCCGCGCCGTTGGGGCCCAGCAGACCGAAGATCTCGCCTCGACGTGCCGAGAAGCTCACCTGGCGCACGGCCTTGATCTGGGTCCGGAAGAACCCCACGCGGAAGGTCTTCGAGATATCGACGATCTCCAGGGCCGGCCTGGACCCGGCCTCCTGCTGTCGCTCGCTCATGGATCCGCCCGGCCTTCCGCCATCCAGCGGTTCAACAGCTCGATCACCTCGTCCACATCGCCCTCGCCGAGCCCCGGGTGGAGCGGCAGTGCCAAGCCTCGCCGATGGATTTCAAGCGCGACCGGCGTTTCATCGGCGCTTATCCCCAGTCGGCCGGCGAGCCACGGCAGCGCCCCGAGACAATGGCCGGCGATGCCAATCTCTACGCCCCGGGCGGCCATCGAGGCCAGCAGCGCGTCGCGATCGTCCCGCGTAAACGGTGCGGGCAGCACTGCCGCCAGGGTCTGGACGTTGTGCGAGGCGCCCTGGGACACGTCCTGAAACCGCAGCCATGGCAAGCCCAGGCGGTAGCGCGCGGCCAACTGCCGGCGCCGCTCGAGGATCGAGTCGAGGCGGTCGAGCTGGGATTGACCGAGGGCCGCGCCGATCTCGGACAAGCGGAGGTTC
This sequence comes from uncultured Myxococcales bacterium, assembly GCA_964476305.1. Classification (GTDB taxonomy): domain Bacteria; phylum Myxococcota_A; class Polyangia; order JAAYKL01; family JAAYKL01; genus CAYZAI01. The sequence continues at coordinate 39,795 of CAYZAI010000001.1, read as the reverse complement.
AGGCCGAGGGCCAGGAACTCGCCGCCCTCCATGCCGATGTTCCCGAGCAATCGAGCGCTGTTCCGCAGCCTTTCGTCGTCGGTGAGGATCGCGCCGCCCTCGCCGGTCGTGACGACCTTGCGCGGGTGGAAGCTCAGGATCGCCGCCTTGCCGAACGAACCGCAGGGCCTGCCATCGATGCTGGAGCCCAGCGAACAGGCCGCGTCCACCAGAACGGGTACATCGCGGGCAGCGGCCAGATCGGCGATCTCGGGGAAGGGCGCCGGCGCGCCGAACTGGTCGATGGCGATGATCAGCGAGACATGGTCGTCGAAAGCACGCGCGAGCGTCCGCGCCGAGAGGTTCATGGTGCCCGGCTCCACGTCGCAGACGCGCACCCGGGCACCGAGACGGGCCGCGACCACAGCCGGCGAGGGGAAGGTGAGCGCCGGGACGATCACCGTCGAATCGGCTCCAACGCCGAGAGCCTCCATGGCAATGTGGAGCGCCGCCGTTCCCGAGGAGACCGCTACCGCATGCACCCGCCCGGAACGCCGCGCCAGCGCCTTCTCGAAGGCGGCCACACGTGGACCGGAGACGAGGCGGCCGGATCGCAGCGTCTCGGTCACGGCTCTCTCGTCCCCGGCCGCGACTCCCGGGTCGGCGAGCTTGATGCGGATACCTTCGGTCATGTGTCGCCTTCGACGTCGGGCATTCTAGCACGTCGGCGGCTGGCAGCCGAGAATCCCGCTATTTCGACCTCATTGGTCCCCAGTTTGAGGGAACAGGCGAAAGGCCGGGCACGGGTTCCCATCCGGACTACGAACCCATGTCCTCTCTTGTTCCCTATCGGCCGCCCTGCCGTCCGATTCCGAAACTGGAAAGCGGTGAGGCCGGTCATCGGTCGGTGGGTTTCGATGACGATTTCATGACATTGCGTTGGGACGATCAACTCGTGCGCCGACTGCGGCGCGGGGCCGGGTGAGCTGCACGTGGCCGGTTGCGAGATGGAGACCTGCCCCCGCTGCGGCGATCGCGTCATCGCCTGCGACTGTGCCTACGGCGCCCGCCAGTCCCATCCGCCGAGATCCGCCGCCGCGAGCTAGGCAGCGGATGATCCCTCACCTCCCGGTTTCGTCCAGGATGCGCTCGATCACGGCCCTGGGCGCGAACCTCGCTCCCAGGGTCCTCAGGTTGCCGTAGTGCCCGATGTTGGTCCGTTGCAGGAGCATCAGGCCCACGGGCAGCCGGAACGATGCCGCGTGACCCCGGAAGCGCGGCAGCGCGGTGATCATCTCGCGGTGGATCGCGGAAGCGCCGAAATCGAAGGGCCCCGGCAACTGGAACAGCGGTGCCAACAGGTCGATCCAGAAGCCGTAGACCTCGAGATCCAGGGGCGGGCCATCGGGGTTGCGAGCACCGAGGGCCGTCACCCCGGCCTCGACGCGTTCGAGATCACGGCCGAGGGCGCCGCGGACGACGTCGCGCAGACCGGCCCGCTCGGCGTCGGTGAACCGCTTGACGCTGCCGAAGTCGTACAGCGCGAAGGTGCCGTCGGCGCGGAAGCCCAGGTTGGCCGGGTTGGGATCCGCGTGCAGGGCGCCGAGGGCGAAGACCTCCGAGTAGATCAGCTCGAGGATTCGCGCGCCGAGAATGTCGCGGATCTCCTGGGGATAGCCCGCGGCGCGTTCGATGGGATCACCGTCCTCGAAGGAGAGGGTCAGCACGCGCGCCGCAGAGCGCTCGCCCACCACGAGGGGGACCCTCACCCAGGGGTGCCGCTCGTGGAACCCTCCGAGCAGCCGCGCACTGTCCGCCTCGCGGGTGTAGTCCAGCTCCTCGGTCAGGCGCGAACGCATCTCCTCGAAAAAGCGCTCGAAGGCCTCGCGCCTCCTCCGGAAGGCACCCGAAGCCTTGAAGGCGAAACGCACGTGGGCGAGATCCGCATCCACCGACGAGCCGATCCCCGGATACTGGACCTTGACCGCCACGGCCCGTCCGTCGTCCGTCACGGCCCGATGGACTTGGCCGATGGAGGCCGCGGCGAAGGGCTCCCGGTCGAAGCTGGCGAACAGCCGCTCGGGTGGGGCGCCCAGCTCGGCTTCGATCTGGCCGGCGATGACCTCGTAGGCCGCGGGTGGCGCGTCCCTGCGCAGCACGGAGAGGGCCTCGGCGATCTCCCGGGGCAGCAGGCCCGTGGACATCGACGCCAGCTGGCCGAGCTTCATCACCGGACCCTTGAGATCGCCCAGGGTCCGGGCGATGCGCGCGCCGGCCCCGGCGTGGGCCACGGCGAGTCGGCGCTCGGAGCGCTGGGCGCCCGAGAACGCGTTGAGCAGTCGCGTGCCGAGGTAGCGCCCCGCCACCGCGGCGGTCATGCCGGTCAGCTCGAGCATCCTGCCGACGGTGCCCTGGGACCCCATGATCAGCGCCCCGCCATCCGCCGTGCCCGCTCCACGGCCAGGCATCCGTGTCGTCCGGGAGTGTCGGGGGCCCCGGCGAACCGCTCGAGGCGCCCGAGGATTTCCTCGAAGGGCTCGAATCGGGCATTGCCCAGGGGCTCGGGGAGCCGCCGGCAGGGGAAGACCGTTCCGTCCGGCATCAGCGCCATCGATCCCCGGCCCAGGTTGCACTCCGCGCCGGCCAGGGACGTCTCGCCGTCGGCTTCGAAGCCCAGCCAGAATGCGCGGAAGGGCCTCAGGTCCTGGTCATCCGCGTCGACGCCGGCGATCCCGGCCGCGATCGTCGCGACCTCCGCCCAGCCCGCCTCGTCCAGCAGCTCACCGGCCATGGCTCTGCCGCGGCCCAGGGGGACGAAGCGCTCGAAGATCGCGCCGGCGGCGCCCAGACCACGGGACCACGAGGCGAAACGCTCCGTCCCGGCGACGTTGTGCCGGCCGATGGTCGCCATGGTGACGACGGCCTTGCCCGTGGCCCCGCGGAAGCCGGCGATGCCCCGTTCGACCCTGGCGAGGTTGCCCTGGCCGCGGACGCGGTCATTGACCTCCGGATCGGCGGACTCGGCCGATATCCTGATCGTCGTCAGACGCGAGGTGCGTGCCAGGGCGTCGAGCGCTGCCGTGCCCATCACCGTGCCGTTGGTGATCACATGCAGCTCCACGGCATTGCCGAAGCCGTCGAGGTGGTCGAGCAGCCGGTCGAAGCCGGGCAGCAGCAGCGGCTCGCCACCGGTGAGGTGGATCGTCACCGGCCCGGTGGCCGCGCCGATGATTCGATCCGCCAGCGTGCAAAGCTCGTCGATTCCCAGCTCTGCCGTGGTGTCGTGTCGATCCTGATAGCAGTGCTCGCAGCCGAGGTTGCAGTGATCGGTGAGGTGCCACTGGAAGCCGAGGGACTGCATGGCCCATTCATAGCACATCGCCAGGGGGGCGCCGTGCTTGCCGTTTCCGCGCGGGGGCGATAGCCTGGGTCGTCGATCCGAATGTCCGGGCGGGAAACCCGGAGGAAAGGGAGCATCGACATGGTACAGGCGTTCGCGGAGGGCGGTCCCTTCATGTTCCTCGTGCTGCTGGTGGCCGTGGGCGTGCTGGCGATGACCATCGTACAGTTCGCCACGCTGCGGCGGATGGACTGGTCGCCGCTCTTGTGGGGGCTGCTGGCGGCGCTGCTGCTGACCGGTGTCCTGGGTTCGGCGCTGGGCATCTCGCAGGGGTTCGGGGCGATGGCCTACGCCGCGCCGGACCAGCGCCAGATGATGATGGCGACGGGGATCGCTATGGCGCTCAACACATCGACCCTGGCCGTGGTGTGTGCGCTTCCGCTGTCTATCGCCATCGGCATCGCGGGCTTCCTGACCCGCCGGGCCTGGCGCCGCCGGGTCGAAGAAGGAGTGAGATCGAGATGATCTTCCTTCTTCGCTCTTCACCTGCGCCGATCGCCCTGCTCGCCGTTCTTGCTGTGGGGTGCGGGGGCGGCAAAGGCGACGACGACGACGGCGCGACAACCGACGCGGACACCGACGCGGACACGGATGCCGATACCGATGCCGACAGTGACTCCGACACCGACACGGACGCGGACGGGGACGGGGACTACGTGCCCACCGACCCGCCGTGCGGCATCACCGCCGCAGGCGACCTCGGCTCGGGCTTCTTCGTCGACATCTCCGAGTCGAGCGGGATCCGCGACGAGAACTTCGATCCCGAACCGCCGGTCACGATCCCGATCAACGACCACAGCCGCCTGGGCTTCGCCGATCTGAACGGCGACGGTTTCGACGACGTCGTGATGCACAGCCTGTTCCCCAACCCCCAGGCCGGCATCCCGTTCGAGCACCTGGTGTTCCTGAACGGCGGCGACGGCACGTTCACCAACTGGAGCGACGAGTCGGGCCTGCGGGACGTGCAGGCGGGGTTCTTCGTCTTCGGCGACGTCGACAACGACGGCGACCAGGACTGCTTCGCCGGCCTCGACATCCCCGACCTCGCGGGCGAGACCCACGCGCTGCTGTTGAACGACGGCGCCGGCCACTTCGTGCGGCTGGAGGGCTCGGGGCTCGAGGGCACGGCCGGTCAGACCTACGTGGCCAACGCCGTGTTCGCCGACTTCGACGGCGACGCAAACCTCGATATCTACATGGGAGCCGGACACACGTCCTACCTCGCACCGGATCGGTTCTACCTCGGCAACGGCGACGGCACCTTCAGCGACGCCACGGGGAACATCCCGGGAGCGGGAGCCCAGCCCAGCAACGGCTCGGTGGCCTGCGACTACGACAACGACGGCGATCTCGACATCTTCGTCTCGGTCTACTCGGTGAGCAGCGGCGGCGGGCAGAACCTGCTGTGGGAGAACGACGGCGCGGGACACTTCACGAACGTGGCCGCGGCGAGGAACTTCGCGAGCCTGCCCACGGGCAACTACTGGCTGGCGAGCACCGGCTACGGCGAGGACTGGGAGCCCGGAGCCGGGCCGGGCACGTACATCGGGTCGAACGGCTTCGGCCTCGAGTGCGCCGACGTGAACAACGACGGCCTGCTCGACCTTTTCGTGACCGCCATCTCCCACCCCGTGGACGCCGACTACAACCGCAAGTGGTCCGACCCGACGACGCTGCTGATCAACCAGGGGCAGGAGCAGGGGTACATGCTGTGGAACCGCTTCCTCGAGCGCGGCCTGCCGTTCAACGAGGGCGACGTGGACGGCGCGGTTGTCGATTTCGACAACGACGGCTGCCTCGATCTGTCCCTCTCGCGCGACAAGAAGTACGAGGCCTCGTACGCCGACGACGACCAGAAGGGCTGGTTCGGCTTGATGCAGCAGCAGCCCGACGGCAGCTACGCCTCGGTGGGGATGGACAGCGGCATCAACGACCCCGAGGGCGAGTGGGACCAGCTGAAGAGCGCCCAGAACCACGCCTGGAGCGATGTCGACCGCGACGGCGACCTGGACCTCCTCGTGGGCGGGCGCGGCGGCAGCGGCGGCCGGCCCAACTTCCTGTTCGAAAACGTCATCGGCGAGACCCTGCCCTGGATCGGTTTCAGCCTGCACGGCGACGGCGAGAACATTAACCGCGACGCCCTCGGCGCCCGGGTGAGCCTGCTGTGCGGCGATGTCACCCTCGTGCGCGAGGTCAAGTCGAGCCGCGGCATGTACGACTCGATGGACATGCGCGCGCTGCACTTCGGGCTGGGCGCCTTCGACTGCGAGTTCACGGTGCGCGTGGACTGGCCCGACGGCACTTCCCACGAATTCCCGTACGCCGACGTCACCGTCGGCGCCTACCATACTGTCGACTACCCGGATTCCATCGCGATCGACTGATCCCGGGGTCGCGCCTCACGTCGCCAGGACCCAGGCCCAGTTGGCCAGCAGCACGGCCCAGAAGCCCCAGAACAGGACGCGTTTCTCTGCGGGGGAGAGGGAGAGCGCCACTTGGCGCCCGGAGACGGCTTGGGCGACGACGTTCAGCGAGATGGCCAGCCCGGCCAGCACGAAGCCGAAAACCAGCGGGTTTTGGGCCAGGGCCGCCGGGACGTCGCCGGCCAGGAGCGCCAGGAGCACGTGGGTCGTGCCGCAGGTGGGGCACTCGATGCCCAGGAGGACGCGGAAGAGGCAACCGAGGGCCGGGATCGACCCGGCGCCGAGAAGCGCCGCATACAGGAAGCTCGCGGCCGTGCCGCCGACGATGACGAGTTGGGCCGCGCTTGGAAGTCTCCGCGGCTCGAGTCGCAGCTTCAAAAACGAATACCACCCGAGGCAATGGCGATGACGTAGACGATGTTGATGACGGTGTTGATGATGCCGCAGATGATCCCGGCCGTGGTGAAGCCCTTGCCGCCCTGGTTCCCGCCGCTGCCGCCGATCTGGCTGCGCGCGACGAACGACAGGATCATGCCCACCGGCGCACAGACAAAGGCCAGGATGAAGCCGACGATGGCCAGGTTGTTCATGGGACGGCTCTGCATCTCGTTCATGTGCGCTCCTTGGGTTGAGACTCGTTGTTCGGAAGGAGTCTACGAAGAAACTGGGCGCGTCCGCAACCGGGATCTCAACGGAACCGCCCGATGCCCAGCTCTTCGATGGCACGCAGCAGCGCGTCGTGCACGGTGCCGTTGCTGACCACCACGCCCAGATTCCCCTCGAGGGTGCGGCCGCGGGCGAAGTCGAGGGGGCGGCCGAGCACGTCGGTGACCCGGCCGCCCGCCTCCTCGACGATGATGACTCCGCCAGCGTGGTCCCAGATCATCTCGCGATACTCGGCGCTCCTGGGCAGGCGCAGGTAGGCCTCGGCCCGGCCGCGGGCCACCTCGGCGTACTTGGCCTGGCTGTCCAGGCGTACGGGCTCGGCCCGGATCGCCAGCCGCCGGGCGAGGCGCGCCGAGTCCGAGTGGGACGAGTGGGCCGCCTCCACCGACTCGCAGAAGCGGATCGCGGACGGATCGGCCCGATCGCTGGCGCGAATCGATCGCGCGTCCCCGCCATCCATGGGCGCGGCGAAGGCGCCGCCACCCCGCACCGCGTGGCACAGCAAACCTCCCGGGCCATCGCCGGTCTCCCCGGACGGCAGGTTCGGGCAGCCGAGCACGCCCAGGGCGATCCGGCCGTCGACGATCAGCGCCAGCGAGATCGCGTACTGCTCCTTGCGAAGGAACCCCTTGGTTCCGTCGATGGGATCGAGGGTCCAGAATCTCGCCGCGTCATGGGCGCCCCCCCCGCGATCGATCCAGTCGAGCACCTCGTCCTCGGCAACGCCGGGCCGCCGCCTGCGGACCTGTTCGACGAGCCGCTCGCGCACGGACCGGCCGGAGTCGGCCCGTAGCTCTCCGGTATCCTCCTCGCCCACGATCGGATCGCCGGGGAACGCCGCGGCGATGGCGCGGCAGATCAGCGCCTGGCTGCCCCAGTCGGCAACGGTCACCGGGCTCCTGTCCTTCTTCTCGACCACCGCGGGGGTGATCTCCGCTTGCACGGCCCGGGTCAGCGCCGCGGCCTCACGCACCGCGGCCAGGGCCACGACAAGCTCCCGTTCCTGCCGCTGTCGTTCGTCGTTCACGGGTGGTCCTTCCCTTCAGATCTCGACCAGTCGGCGAAGAGCGGCGAAGCGCTCGTCGATGGCGCGCCTCCCTGCGGCGGCGATGCCCTCGACGCCGAAGCCCTCGACGCACGTCGAGGCCACGGCGGCGCCGAAGACCATCCCGCGCCTGATGTCCGTGGGATCCACGGAGCCCGCTCCCGCCAGGTGCCCCATCAGGCCGCCGGCGAAGCTGTCGCCCGCGCCGGTGGGGTCCACGACCTCCCGGAGGGGCATGGCCGGCGTGAAGAACGGGGCGCCGCCGTCGAACAGCCAGGCCCCGTGCTCGCCCCGCTTGATCACGAGGTAGCGCGGCCCCAGCGCCAGGATCCGCTCGGCCGCCACCGCGATCTGCGGCTCGCCCGTGAGGAGCAGCGCCTCTTCGTCGTTGATGACCAGCAGGTCGGTGCGGGCGATGACGCGCTCCAACTCGGCCCGGGTGGTCTCGATCCACAGGTTCATGGTGTCCGTGGCTACGAAGCAGCCGTCGTCGACCGCGTCGAGGACCCGCAGCTGGAGCGCTGGGTGGATGTTCCCGAGCAGCAGGAAGCGGCTCTGGCGGTGGGCCGCTGGAATCTCCGGATCGAAACTCTCGAAGACACCGAGCTCGGTGCGGATGGTCCGGCGCGACGAGAAGTCCGGGGCGTAGACGCCCGACCAGCGGAAGGTGCGGCCCGGGCGCCGGGCCAGGCCAGCGACGTCCACCCCGCGCGACGTGAGCAAGGCCACGTGCTCCTCGGGGAAGTCGTCCTCGCCCACGACGCCCACCAGGGCCACCTCGCAGAAGTGGCTGGCGGAAAGGGAGATGTAGGTCGCGGCGCCGCCCAGGATCTCCTCGCGCTTTCCGGCCCGGGTCTCGATGTCATCGAAGGCCACCGAGCCCACCACCAGCAACCGCGCGCTCACAGGACCCTCCCCACGATGGGCCGCAGCTGGTCCGCGGTCTCCTTCGGAATCGCCTTGCGGTCGGTGATCACCGCGTGATCGAGGGCCGTGGCGCAGCCGCAGTCCCGAACGCCGGAGATGCGGCTGGCCACGTCGGCCAGCACCGCCCGCGCGTTCTTCACGTTCGCGGCGAGCACGCGGATCACCGCCTCCACGGTCACGGCCTCCTCGGCCTCGCGCCAGCAGTCGTAGTCGGTGGCCATGGCGAGGGTTGCGTAGCATAGCTCGGCCTCGCGGGCGAGTTTGGCCTCGGGAAGGGCGGTCATGCCGATCAGGTCCACGCCGAGCTTGCGATGCAAAAGCGACTCGGCGCGGGTCGAGAACGCCGGTCCCTCCATCACCATCAGCGTCCCGCCGTCGTGGACGGTGAGACCCAGGCCCCGCGCCGCCTCGACGAGGTGCCGGGAGAGCACCTTGCAGACCGGGTCCGCGAACATCACGTGGCCGACGATGCCGCCGCCGAAGAACGTCGAAGGGCGACCCTTGGTGCGGTCGATGAGCTGATCCACGACCACCAGATCGCCGGGGTGGATGTCCTCGCGCATGCTGCCCACGGCCGAGACGCTCACCACGCGGGTCGCGCCCAGCGCCTTGAGGGCGAAGACGTTGGCCCGGTAGTTGACCTCGGAGGGGGTGAGGCGGTGGCCCCGGCCGTGGCGGGCGAGGAACAGCAGGCGAGTGTCGCCGAGCCGGCCCTCGACCACCGGCGCCGAGGGCTCGCCGAACGGCGTGCAGGCCGGGATCTCGCGCACGTCGGCGAGGCCCGGGAGGTCGTAGAGGCCCGAGCCTCCGATGACTGCGAGGACGTGGTGTTCGCTCATGGTTCGTCGTCTCCTGGGGGAGGGAAGCGGGCGGGCGGAGGCCATCGGGCCGCGAGGGTCGGCTACTCCGCCTTCTTCCTGCCGGACTGAAGTTCGAGCCCCTCGCGCTGGGCCTTGCGGGCCTTTTCGACCTTCTTCTTCTCGTCGGGGGTCAGGCCGCCGGGCGCGCCGGGCGCGGGCGGCCCGCCGGTCAGATCGATGACCACGTCCTTCAGGTTCTCCTCCTGCATCTCGATCTTGAACCGCTGCCGGAGATCGTCGATGGCCTTCTCGACGGCGTCCTTGCGCTGATCGCGCTGCACCAGCATCACCAGCCGGTCGCGGGTCGATTCGAAGCTGAGATCCATCTTGTCACGCCAGCCGGTGCGCATGATGATGTGGAACCCCTGGTCGGACTTGACCAGCTCAGGGAAGATCTCGCCGTTCTCCTTGATTTTGAACGCGGCCTCGGCCACCGGTCCCGGGATCTCGGGGTCGTCGCCCCGGCGCTCGCCGGGCCCGGGGAAGAAGGTCAGGTCGCCGCCCCGCAGGCGCGTGGCCTCGTCCTCGCTGTTTTCCTGGGCCAGGCGCCGGAACTCGTACTGGCTGGGTTTGGTGCCTTTCACGTTCTCGAGCAGCTGCTTGGCCTTGGCCTCGTCGCTGATCAGGATGTGCCGGGCGCGGACCTTGGCGGGCTTGCGGTAGCTGTCGATGTTGGCGTCGTAGTAGGCGCGCAGGGCCTCGTCGGTGGGCTGCACCTCGGGGATGCCGTCCGCGATCCTGCGGTGCATCAGCGACGCGAGCTGGTTGCGCAGCACGGACACCGCCTCGGGATCCTTGTCGTAGCCTCGGCGGGTGGCCTCCGCGGCGAGCACTTCCATGTTCAGCAGCTTGTCGAGGAACTCCTTCATCTTGCCCGGATCCGTGAGCTCCTTGCGCATCAGCGGGCTCTGCTTGGACAGGGCCGATTCGAGATCGCCGACGGTGATCTTCACGCCTCCTACCTCGGCCACGGGCAGGGCCAGCCGGGCCTGCTCTTCGGCGCTCGGCGCGGTGGCGGGGGACCCCCCGGCCGCAGAGTCGCCACCACCCTGCGGTTCGTCGGCTGTCCTGGCTCCCACAGAGAGCGCGGCCACCGCGATGATCGCCCCGATGGCGAGACACGTCGGCGAGGAGAAGCTTCTGGTCCTGGAAATGGTCATGACCGGTATCCTCCGGCGGTTCTGGGCCCACGGCCTTGAAGACCGGAGATACTGGCACATGGTCCGTCGAATGGTCAAGCGTTGGTGGGGTGGGTGACTATCGGCGTGGCACGAGCAGCCCCAGGAGGCCGGGCTGGCGGGGGCCCTGGACCGCGGTACAGCCGGCGCGGGCGCCGGGTGTGGCCGGGTCTGCGGCCTCCACCGCGTCGCTCGGGGCCGGCCCGAGGTGCGCGACGAAGAAGACCGTGGCGTCGACGACGAAAGTCCGTTCATCCGTGTCCGCGACCAGGAGGACGAAGACCTCCTCGCCGGGATCGAGGGGCAGCAGGCCCTGGTATGGGTAGTCGACGGTGGCCGGCGCCCCGTCCAGATCGAGATCGGCGTCGGTCTGGAACACGGGCAGGCCCGGCGGTTGAAGGGACGGGTCGAGCCAGTGGACGGACACTGGACTCCCGCGGGAGATCAGCACGCGAAAGCCGGGTTCGGTGTCCAGCGGATGACGCCAGTCCAGGAACAGGCGGAAGGCCTCGGCCCCCTCTGGGGCGGTCAGCCGCCACTGGATGCCCACCGGGAAGTCGCGGTCCCCGGTGCGCCCGCGGCCGTACCCGTAGACCCGGCGGGTCACGCCTTCGGGCAGGGGCACCAGCCGATCGAGGCAGGCCGCCTCGTACAGTCCGCGGGCCGCGGCCTTCTCGCGCAGCACGCCGGCGTGCCAGGCCTGGGCCCCGGCGACGCCTTCCACCGCGAGATCCTCGAGGGAGACGGCCAGGGCCTCGGCGAAGCCGTCGAAGGTCTGCTCGCCCACCAGCAGCGACAGGGTGCGGAAGACGGCGTGCTCCCAGGGTTCGCGGCCGATGCGCTGGCGCACGTCCCAACCCATGCCCGATAGGATCCGCGCCTCCATGTGGCCCTCCCCGCGCAGATCGTCTGGGCAGACCAGGTCGTTGTCCGCCGAGCGCGAAGCCTGGATATAGCTGTTCATCACCGGGTCGCCCGAGAGGGTCAGGGCCCAGGTGTCTGCGAGGCCCTCCTCGATGCCGAAGGGCGAGGTGTCGATGCCGTGGCCGTCCTTGAAGCACCAGGGGTGGCTCCACGTGGAGCGGTTGATGGCGTGGCCGAACTCGTGGAACGCCACGTCCGCGTCATAGGCGAAGTCCACGGTATCCTGGCCGAAGACGATGAAGGGCTCGGCCTCCGCGCTGCCCTGGTAGAACGCCGCGTTGTACCAGGCCTGGCCGACCTTGACGCGGATCCATGTCTCCTCGTTGAACAGCCAGTCCCAGCCGAAGGTCTGGCGCGCCCAGTCGCTGATCTTCGTGATGTTGTGGTAGGCGTTCACCTCGGCGAAGGAATCGCCGAAGGAGTAGGGGTCGAGGTTCGGACCGAACACGAAATGGCCGCGCAGGTCGGGAGTCGTGAGCGGCTCGGTTTCGGTGCAGTCCTGGACGTCGATGCAGCGCTCGACCCTGGCGCAGGCGCCGTGCAGCTTGTCCCAGGGCGGATCGAGCAGGGGCAACCTGACCATCACCGGCCAGGGAGTGGTCACCGGGTTCTCGGTGTAGACCAGCGCCCGCGGCTCGGCCAGGTCCAGCAGGGGCTCCGCGTGGACGACGATCCCCGTGCCCGCGGCCATGTAGAGCATCATCGGCTCCGGGCCAGGGACCGCGGCGCGGGCCACCGGGATCAGTCGTCCGCTCCCGTCCAGCCAGCCCGCCTCCGGGGCACCGACGGCCAGGCCCGAGGTCCGGGCCGCTTCCCGGGTGGCTTCGCCGGCGGGATCGGGGTGCGCCACCGGTGCCGTTCCCCGCGGGGCCAGGCACTCGACCCGGCTGACGTTCCCTTCGGCGTCAACCTGCACCGCGGCCTCGCGGAAGAACACGGGCAGGCCATCCACGAGCAGGGGGAAACGCAGGATTGCCTGGCCCAGGTGATCGATGCGCGACGGGACCCCCGGCTCGACGCCGGTGAGATCCAGGCCCAGCGCGTGGCGGTGCTTCGCGAGGTGGGTCCGCGCCGCGGCCTCGGGATCGCGGATCGGTCCCGCCGCCGCTGCCCCGACGGCCAGGGCTGCCCACGGTACGAGCAGCGCGACGAGCCCGGCTTTCCGCGTCCGCATGCCGCAAGGCTAGCACGGCTCTGGCGCCCGGTCACCCGGCGGGTGGGCAACCGGCGGGCCGGGCTCTTGTGGCACTCCGCCGCCCCTGGTAGCTTGGATCCGTGTTGGGAGTTGCCCGAGGGTTGCCTCGAGGGCATCCCCGACGCGTGCGGCTATGACGGCGGCGACGTCTGGATCAACCTGCGCGACGACGAGTTCGACGACTTGTAGCCGGGGCGACGCCGGAAGGGACAACCCTCTTTCGGATATCCGTGGCCGCTCCTCGAGTGGTTTTCAGGCCGGGTCGGCGGCGTGACGCGAGAGGCCGACGAGGTAGACCTCGTAGCTCTCGGTGCGCACGCCGCGGGGGCGCAGCACGCGGGCCTTGTCGAAAGTGGCGCGGACCCTCTCCCGTGCCTCCTCGAAGTCCCCGCCCTGGAAGATCTTGCCGACGAAGTGGCCGCCCGGAGTGACGAGCCCGCAGGCCAGCTCGAGGGCACGGCAGAACAGCGCGAAGGAACGGCTCTGGTCGACGAAGCGGTCCCCGGAGGTGCGCGGCGCCATGTCCGAAATCACCGCGTCGAAACGGCGGCCGCCGGTGCGCTCCAGCATCGCCGCGGGGTCGATCGCCAGGGCGTCGGCCTCGACGGCCTCGGCGTTGCCGGGCAGACGCACGGTAAGCGGCGAGCGGTCGACGGCGATCACGCGGCCCTCGGGGCCCACCCGGCCGGCGGCGTAGAGCGTCCACGAGCCCGGGGCGGCACCGAGGTCGAGCACCAGAGCCCCACGCCCAAGCAGCGCGACGCGGCGGTCGATCTCCTCGAGCTTGTAGACGGAGCGGGCCGGGTAGCTCTCGGCGCGGGCGCGGCGGGCGAGGTGATCGGGGTTGCGGCGCCGTCCGGCCACGGGCTGCGGCTAGCGGCCGGCGGAGTGGACGAGCTCGACCAGGCCGTTGCGGGAGCCGGGGATCGGCCCCTCGAGGAACACCATGTTGTCGCCGGGGAAGACGCGGACCACGACGATGTTCTTCACCGTGACCCGGGCGTCGCCCTGGTGGCCGGCCATCTTCTTGCCCTTCATCACGCGGCCCGGGGTCATGTTCTGGCCGAGCGAGCCACCGTGGCGGAAGGCCTCGTGCACGCCGTGGGTGGACTTGGCGCCGCAGAAGTTGTGGCGGCGCATCACGCCAGTGAAGCCCTTGCCCTTGCTTGTGCCGGTGACGTCTAGCTTGTCGCCCACGGCGAACAGGCCGGCGATGTCGATCTGCTGGCCGACCTCGAACCCGGCGGCGACCTCCTCGGTCACGCGGAACTCGTGGAGGTAGCGTTTCGGTGCGACGCCGGCCTTGGCGAAGTGGCCGATCTCCGGCCTGTTGGCCACGCGCTCGGGCTTGTCGACGAAGCCGACCTGGATCGCCGTGTAGCCGTCCTTCTCGGTCGTGCGCTTCTGGATGACGAAGCAGGGACCGACCTCCACCGCGGTCACGCCGACGCGCGAGCCGTTGGGGTCGAACACCTGCGTCATGCCGATCTTCTTGCCGAGCAGTCCCGGGCGGGTCTTCGTCTTCATGAGGTACGCTCCTTGCCAGATGCCTCGGCGGGCAGGGCTGGCAGAAAAAAGAGGGGCGAATTTACGCGATAGCAGGCAGATGTCAACGAATTCGGCCGGAATTCGGCCCAAGGCCTAGGCTCGTACGGGCCAATTGACCGCCGGGATCGGCCACAGCGGCCGGGCCAGCAGGTAGCCCTGGCCGAAGTGGGCGCCGGTATCGCACACGGCCGAGAGCTCGTCGACGGTCTCGATCCCCTCGGCAACCACCTGGGCGCCGAGGTCCTCGGAAAGCCGGACGAGGTGCTGCATCAGGATCTGCTTCCGCCGGTTCTTCTCGATCCCCCGGACCAGCGAGATGTCGAGCTTCACGATCCTGGGCTCGAGATCGACGATGCGCTCGAGGTTCGAGAACCCCGCGCCCAGGTCGTCTATGGCCAGGTGGGCCCCGGTCCGCGCGCAGACCTCCTTGAGCACGTCGTGGCACAGGTCGTATTGCTCGAACGTGGCCGACTCGGTGATCTCGAGAAAGACCTCGCTGTCATGGAAGCACAGGGGATCGTCCGGCCGGACGAGCCAGCGGGACTCCAGCTCCTCCGGGTGGATGTTGACGAACAGAGGTTGTCCCGTGCCGCGGTCGAAGGTCACTTCTCGAATCAGACGACCCAGGCGACCGCTGGAGTGCTCCTCGCCGGCCCGGGCGAACAGGGCCTCGGGGCTTCGGTATTCCTCCCATTTGCAGCGCACGAGAGCCTCGAAGCCGCGCGACCTGCCATTCCGCAGGTCCACGATGGGTTGGAACACCACGTCGATGTGGCTCGTGGACAGCGCGTTGGTGCTGCGATTCTCGCGATTGCCGTCCGGCACCGGTATTTGCCCTTCGCGTTTCCGGATGCCCTCTCGAGGGCGTCGCGGAAAACACCAGAATATCATCGGGTTCGTGAAGTTTCCAGTGGTTCCTTGCGAGCGTTTCGAGATTTCTCAGGGCGGAGAGGTGGGCCGACCCGGGCCCTCCATCCATTTCTTCAGGTATTGGGGGATCCCCAGGATGCCCTCGATGGTCTCGGCCTCGAACACGGGGCCGACCATGTTGACGATGCCCATCGGAACGTTGAGGGCCACGACGTAGACCGCGAGGGTCCGGCCGTCCTTCTGGGGGAACAGGCGCCAGTAGCCGCGGATGTCGTCGAGATCGCTCGGGTGGGTGCTCACCTGCTTGAACGAGAGCACGTGCTTCTTGTGGTCCTTGTGCATCTCCAGGTGGTAGGTCACGGAGATCACGGGATGGCCCAGGCGCATCTTCACCAGCGACCGATCGGCCTTTCGGCTCAGCTCGCGCGCCTCGACGGTGTGGGGGAAGATGCGAAGATAGCTGCCCCAGTCGAGGAGGGCGGCGAACACGGCGTCGGCCGGCGCGTCGATGACCACCCAGCCTGACCCGCCATAGAACCCGTTCTTGCGCGAGGTGGGAAGCTCCTGACACACGACCTCGCCGGCGGCGAGCAGCTTCTTCTCGGCCGCGGAGAACGTCGGGCCGTCGGCTGCGGCCACGGCCGGCAGCAGCGTCGCGATGGCGACGAGCGCCACAATGACCGGGCAACTCACTTCGCGTCTCATGCTCTTTCCGCCGTCCCGAACGCACCGCCTGGAGGCGGCGCGATTCCCATGGATGGACGGGTCATCTTGGCTCGTTATTCGCCTTGCGGCAACCATTGTCAGTGACGATTCGAAGTACCCCCGGGGTAGCAGGAGGCTGAGCGCCCAGCGCGGTGGAGGAGGGATTCACTGCTTATATTCCATGATACGCCGCATCGCCCCCCGGCTCTCCTCGGCGATCTCCTGCTGCTGCCGGACCTCTTCGGCGCAGTCCTCGCAAATCCGCCGCAGCCGACCGTCCACGCGGACGCGGTACAACTGGTCGACCTCCTCTTTGCACAGCTGGCACTCGGCCATGAAACGATCCTCCTGCCCACCAGGGCGGCTCCCGCCGCTCTGAAAAGGAATCTCTGGCATTTTACTCCAATCGTCCGCGGCCCGGCAATCCCAAAACCACTGCCCGGCCGGCCCTGGGAGCCCGAGGGCGCTTCGGATTGACAGGGGGCGGCCGTGCTGGCACGAAGAGCGGGACGGACCGCACGGTGCGCGACGAGGTTCGGCGGCGCGAGTCGAGATGGGAACAGCGGCCCGAGGAGCAACCCCATGAAGATCTTCATCGACACTGCAGACGTTGCGGCCATCCGCAAATGGGCGGCCATCGGCATCGTGGACGGCGTCACCACCAACCCTTCGCTGATCGCCAAGACCGGCCGCAAGTTCGCGGACGTGGTCGCCGAGATCTGCCAGGTCGTGGACGGCCCCATCAGCGCGGAGGCGATCTCGCTGGAGGCGCCGGCGATGATCGAGGAGGCCCGCAAGCTGGCGGCGATCCACCGCAACATCGTGGTCAAGATCCCGATGACCGCCGCCGGTCTCCAGGCCGTGTCCGCGCTGTCCCGGGAGGGCGTCAAGACCAATGTCACGCTCTGCTTCTCGTCGCCCCAGGCACTGCTGGCCGCCAAGGTCGGTGCGACGTACATCAGCCCGTTCGTCGGCCGCCTCGACGACATCGCGTCACCGGGGATGGCGCTGGTCCAGGAGATCGTCGAGATCTACGACAACTACGGGTTCGGTACGGAAGTGCTGGCGGCATCGATCCGCAACCCGCTGCACTTTGTCGAGGCCGCCCGCATGGGAGCCCACGTGGCCACCGTGCCGCCGAACGTACTCGGCCAGCTGGTGCAGCACCCGCTGACGGACCTGGGCATCGAGCGCTTCCTCAAGGACTGGGAGACGGTTCCCCGTTGAAGGATTCGGACTACGCGGTCCGGGCGGAGATCCGGCGCCGCGACGAAGCGGACCCGCCGTGGGAACGGCCGTTCCTCTCCGTGCACCGCCTGACCGTCTCCAACGTCCGGGCGGATGGCACACGGAGCGCCGGGTACGCCTATGACGCGGTGCTGCGCGTGCATCTGGACGCGGTGGCCCTGCTCCTGACGAGCGGCGAACCGCGCCGACCGGAGGTGCTGCTGCGCGCCTGCATCCGGCCGCCTTTGCTGCTGCGCGCCGGTATCGAGCCGCCCGTGCCCGAGGCGCCGCCGACAGGGGTCCTGTGGGAGCTGCCAGCCGGACTGATCGAGCCCGCGGATCGGGGGATCGCGGGCATCCGGCGCCGGGCCGCGGCCGAGGCCCTCGAGGAGACGGGATACCACCTGCCGGTGGACGCCTTCACCATCCTGCCCGGAGCGCCATTCGTCACTCCCGGGACCCTGCCGGAGCGGCTCCACTTCGCCCGGGCCCACGTGCGGGACGCCTCCGCCCGGGAGCGGCCCCGCGGCGACGGCAGCCTGGTGGAGGAGGGTGCCCGTATCCGTTGGGTGACGCTGGACGAGGCGCTGGCCTCGTGCGATGCAGGAGAGATCGAGGACATGAAGACCGAACTCGGCCTGAGGAGGCTCGCGGAACTGACCCGGGCCACCGGCGAGGAGGTGAACCGATGACCGGAAAGGAAGCAACGAACGCTGCCAAGGAGCACAGGCCCGGGCCCAACCCGGTGCTGGTGCTGATCGCCCTCTCGGCACTGGCCGTGGCGATCTGGTTCATGATGCAGCGCAGCGGCAAGGGCGGGGCCCCGGACCTCGTGGAGGGCCCGGACGTGCCGGCGCGCTCGGCCGAGGAGGAGTTGGCCGACCTCGGCAACACGCTGGTGATCGGGCCGGGGCTGCAGGGTCTCGATGCCCCGGGCACGACGCTGATCAAGCCGGGCGACGTGAAGGGGATGGACGAGCTGCTGGACGGCAACGACGTCGACGCGGTGATCCAGGCCCTCCAGCGGGAAAAGATCGGCGCGGTGGCCGTGGACCCGTCCATCGCCGTGCGCAACCCCATCCCCGAGGCCACCGTCCGGGTCCGCCTGGCCCTGGCGCGGCCCGCCGGTCGGTTGTCTGCCAAGCTGATCAGCGGCAAGGCCATCATCTATCGCCTGGCGGAGCCCCCGCCCGAATTGTCGCCCGCGGCCAAGCGGGCGTTGCTGGACACGGTCCGCAGGGCGGCTTCCGGGGCCGACGAGATCGACACGCCGCGCCTGCCCGAGCTTTTCGCCACGGGCGACACGACGGTCATCGTCACGGTCCGGCCGGTGCAGAACCGCCACCTGTCGTTCCACACGGTCAGCGCCAAGACCCTCGCGGACGCCGCGCGGAAAGCGGGTTCGAAGATCAAGCGCTACTGGGAGAGGAAGAAGCTCACCAACCAGTTCGGACCCCTGACAAACGCCCTGGGGCGGGCCATCAACCTCGAGTTCGAGGTGATGTACGACCGGGGCCGGCTGGTGGGCCCGCGGGACAGCGACCTGGTCTGGCGCACCTACGAGCCGGGCATCCACGGCATTCGCATCGCGATCGACGGCAAGGCCCACTACCTGCCGCCCTGGTACTCGGTGACGGGCAACTACCGGACGGTGGAGGCGCTGCTCGAGCGCGTCGTCAACAACATGGGAGGGCAGGACCGGAGCTACTGGAAGGACGCGGGCGTGCCGCTCGAGCGGTTCCGCACGGTACACTGGCGCGAGCGCTCGCCCGGCGGCGAGATCGAGGATCTCTACCGCGCCTTCCCGCGGGTCGTGACCAACGCCGAGGTGACCCGCGAGAACCTCGTCGCCTCCCTCGCCGGGCTCGGCGGCTGGATCGCGGGCAACCAGACCGACAAGTCGGGCCGCTACGTCTACCGCTACTTCCCCGGCAAGGACGAGGAGAACGAGGAGTACAACATGGTCCGCCACGCCCTCGGGCCGTTCTCGATGGCGCTGGTGGAGGAGTTCGTGCCGAACCCGCTGAACCGCGAGAAGGCCGAGGCGGGCTGGAAGCTGATGGAGGAGCGCCTGCGCTGGGGCGGGCCGCCGAGGCACCCGGACGGGACCATCGACAACGCGGCCACCGAGTGGATGGGCGGGCCCCTGCCCGGGCCCGAGATGGCGCTGCTGGAATTCGACGAGAACGAGTTCGCCGAGGGCAAGGGCCCGGACTGGTCGGTCAAGCTCGGAGCGGTGGCCGTGGCGATCCTCGGCTACACCCAGGCCCGAAAGGTGGGCTGGAAGCTCGGCCCGGAACGCGAGAAGATTCTCGACGGGCTGGCCAGGTTCCTGATCTGGATGCAGCGCAAGGACGGGTCGTTCAACCACTACTACGTTTCAACGAAGAGCCACTACCACGGGCAGGTGAACTCGATCTATCCCGGCGAGATCCTCTACGCCCTGGCCCGGCTCTATGGCGACACCAAGGATCCCCGCTACCAGAAGGCGTTCCAGGAGTCGATGCACAACAGCCTGGCCTGGTTCAAGGGCGAGATGGAGCAGAAGGAGCCGGACGGAACCTACGCCGAGGAGCGGCGAAAGAACCTGGTGCAGTTCCAGCCCTGGATCGCCATGGCGATGGAGGAGATGCACCGCCACGATCCGAACCCCGAGTACGTCGAGGCGTCGAACCTGGTCTCGGAGTGGATCCTCGATGATTTCCAATACGACGAGACCCGCGCCTTCTTTCCGGACACCCTCGGCGGTTATCTCAAGGTCCTCGACGAGCTGCCGGCGATGCACAGCTTCGTCTACACCGAGGGCACGGCCGCCTCGTACATGCTCGCCCGCCGCGCCGGGTCGCCGCCCGAGACGATCCAGAAGCTGCGCAAGGGCGCCCTGCTCACCGCGCGCTTCATCCTCCAGATGCAGGTGCGCAAGGGCGAGAACGACTACTTCTTCCCCAACCCCGAGAAGGCCGCCGGCGCGGTGCGCTACTGCACGAACCACAACAAGCAGCGCATCGACTACACCTATCACGCGCTGAGCTCGGTCTACCGCATCCTCCACGCCGCCACCCCCGAGGACTACGAGTTCATCCAGTCTATCCCGATGCCCAGGCCGTACTGATCGCGATGCCGGACGCGGCGACCCCACGCCGCGCCTGGGCGTTCCCGCGATCCTGGAGACCGCCATGTCACCTCGCTGCAAGTCGGAATTGCGCAAGAGGATCCTCGCTGCCCGCGACGCCCTCGCGGCGATCGACCGCAGCATCGGTTCCGCGGCGGCCTGCCGCAGGCTTCTGTCCGACATCCGCTACGTCGAGGCCCGCTCGATCCATCTCTTCCATCCCTTTGGCTCCGAGCTCGACACGCGACCGCTGATCGGCGAGAGCTGGCTCGCGGGAAAGACCGTGGTGATGCCGGAGACCGACGCGAAGAACCGGCGCCTCGTCCACCGCGTCGTGTCGTCGTTCGCCGATCTCGCCCCGGGTTATCGTGGAATTCTCGAACCGCTCGGCTCGTGCGAGGAATTCGACATCGCCCGGCTGGACCTGGTCGTCGTTCCCGGCTGCTGCTTCGATCGCTTCGGCGGCCGCATGGGCTATGGCGGAGGGTTCTACGACCGGTTCCTCGGTGCCACGCAGGCCGTGCGCGTGGCGCTCGCCTTCGACGAGCAGGTGGTCGCGAGCGTCCCTCGCTGCGATCACGATCTCGGCGTGGACGCGCTGGTCACGCCGGGCGGCGTGGTCGAATGCGACCGCGATTATCGACCTCCATGCATCGTGAAGATCGAACATCCTTAGGCGGTGCCCGGACCTGGACCATCCTAGTAGACCCGGGCGACAGTTGTTTCCGGTCCCCGTCCGAAAAATGATATGGAAAAGGCATGGAACGGCTGGCCCGCCTCCTGATCCGCTTCCGCATCGCCGTGCTCGTGGTGGTTGTGGCGACCACCGCGCTGCTCGGCGCGATGATCCCGCGCCTCACGCCGGACGACGACGTGATGAAGTTCCTGCCCCAGGAGGATCCCCAGCTCGTCCTCTTCAACAAGGTGAACGAGCGCTTTGGCGGCCTCGACGTGGCGATCCTCGGCATCGAGTCGGACGACCTGTTCACCGTGGAGCGGCTGGAGAAGGTGCGGGTGCTGACCCGCGGGGTCGCCGCGGTGGACGGCGTGTTCGACGTGATGTCGTTCACCGAGGTGCCCGACGCGCAACCCGCACCGGGCGGGGGATTGCGCGTGGAGCCGCTGGTGGTCGAGAAGCTGCCCCACGATCCCGAGGAGCTCGCAGCGCTGAAGGCGCGCGTGCTGGCCAACGACAACGCCGTGGGCAACATGATCTCCGCCGACGGCAAGGCGGCGATGATCCTCTGCTTCCTCGGGGGCCACAGGCCGCCGATCCAGGTCGCGGCGGACATCAAGGAGACCGCGCGTCGGTTGTGGGGCGACGAGCCGCTCTACTTCGGCGGCGCGCCGTTCATCCGGCTGCACGTGGCCGGCGGGACCAAGGAGGATCTGCGCCGCCTGACCCCGGTGGTCGTCGTGGTCGTGCTTCTGGTCACGTTCCTGATATTCCGCAAGCCCGTGGGTGTGGTGCTGGCCCTGGGCACGGTGGGGATCGCCCTGACCTGGCTCATGGGGATCCTGGCGCTGCGCTCCAAGGGGCTGAACCTCGTCGAGTCGTCGCTGCCCACGCTGCTGGTCGCCATCGGCGGGGCCTACGGCATCCACCTGCTCTCGGCCTACTTCTCGGGGACCGCCCGCACGGTGCCCGAGCGCATCGCCGAGGCCTATCGCGAGGTCGGGGCTCCGGTTCTCGCCTCGGCGGCCACGACCTGCGCCGGGTTCCTCTCCTTCCTGGTGATGGACGTGGAGCCGATGCGGGACTTCGGGCTGTACGCGGCCCTCGGCGTGGGGCTGACGGCGATCCTCGCCCTGGCGCTCGTGCCGGTGGCGCTTTCGTTCAGCCGCGAGGTTCCGAACTCCCTGGGCGCGGCGGCGCTCGGCCGCCCCCTGGGTCGCATCGGCGATTTCTCCGCCCGCCACAGGACATCGTCCCTGATCGCGGCCGGCCTGTTGACCGTGGCCGGGGCCCTGGGTGTGATGCGCATCGCCCCGGACGCCACGATGAAGACCTTCTTTTCGGAGGGCTCGGAGCCCGATCGGGCCAATGCGTTCCTCGAGCGTCACTTCGGCGGATCGGTCTACCTGCAGATCTATTTCGAGGGCGACATGCGCTCGCCGTTCGTGCTCTCCCAGCTGCGCAAGGTCGTGGAGCACGCCCGGGGCATGGAGGATGTGGTCCAGGTCAACTCGATCATCGACCCGCTGACCATGCTCGGCGAGGCGATGGGCTGGCGTGCCGACCTGCCGGTCAGCAACCGCCGGACAGAGGGACTCTACCCGTTCCTCGAGGGCACGGCGGCCATCGACCAGATGGTCTCGCCGGACAAGACCTCGAGCCTGGTGCAGATCCGGCTGCGCGATATCGGCCCCGAGCGCGTGGGCGCCGCCGTGGCCGAGCTGGAGGCCCTGGTCCGCGACGAGATCCCCCGCGGAGTGCAGGCGATCAAGCTCGCCCCGTTTGCCGACCCCGATCAGGAGCTCGAGTACCGCGACTTTCGCACGGAGGCGGTCGCGGACAGCGCGGATGAAGGGTTCCGGCTGGCGGAGCCCGCGGACGAGGCGGAGCGCGAACGGAGGTTCGCGGCGCTGCGGCGCGAGGTGGCCCGGCGAGTGATCCGCCTGGTGCGGATCAGCGTCGGTGCCAAGACCCACGGCGGCTTGGCGCCCGCGGTGGAGGCCGTGCTCTCCGGTCCCGGGGCCACCGGCGCTCTGGCTGCTGGGCCGGACCTGGACGCGGCGGTGGCCGGCCTGGTGGACGAGCACCTCCGCGGCGACAGCGCCTGGTTCGAGGGGCCCGACGAGGGGGAAGCGTCCCCCGCGGAGTTGGAGGAGTGGGAGCAGCGCGCTACCCGTGTCGCGGCTCGGCTCGGACCCATGGCCGGCGGGGCGGTCGGTCTCGAGCGCGTCTCGGGACTCCTGGCCGAGGCCCTTCCCGCGCTGGCGGGACGCGATCCCGAGGGACTGGAGGGCACGGCCCGGGCCTTGGCAGCGGGTCTCGCCGAGGTGCGCGCCCGCATCAGGGCCGATCGCCTGGTCGAGCCCGCCCTGACAGCCGCGGGCCTTTCCCCCGCGGACTCGGCGTGGTCCGATGCCGGACTGCGCGCGGCCGTCTCCGGGGCCCTCTCGGACCTGGACGTGCCGGTGCACGGTTTCCCGGATACGCGGGGTCACGCCGCGACGATCCTGGCCCGCGTGACCGGCATGCCGGTGATCAACGTCGCCTTCTGCGAGAGCACGATCCGCAACCAGCTGGCCTCCCTGGCCATGGCCGCGATCGTGCTGCTGCTGGTGCTGGCGGTGACCTTCCGTTCGGCGGTCTCGGCCCTCAAGGCGTTGGCGCCGGCCCTGTTCATGCTGTCCGTGGCCGCGGGGCTGATGGGCGCCGCGAAGATCCCGTTGGATCCGACCACGAGCATGATAGCGGCCATCGCGCTCGGCATCGGCGTCGACTACTCGATCCACTTCCTCTGGAGGCGCCGGCGCCGCGGCGAGAGCCTCGGCCTCACAACGGCGCAGGTCGGTCCGTCCATCGCGTCCAACGCGCTTCAGGTGGCTGCCGGCTTCGCGGTGCTCGCTCTCTCGGACATGATCCCGATGCAGCGCTTCGGGCTGCTGGTGGCGCTGACGATGATCCTCTCGGCCATGGCCACCTTCGTGCTGCTGCCCGCGCTGCGCGCCGAGGGCTCCGTCGCCGAGCAGGAGCAGGAAGCCGGCGCCGGCACCGTGGCCACGCCGCGGTGACTTTTTTGCTGAAACCGGAGGAACGGAGGAAAGGACGGGCTAGAGCTTCTTCCGGGGAACCGGGAACGGGTTCACGATCTCGACGCCGAGCACGACCTGACCGGCGTTCAGATCTTCGCTGTAAAGGCGCGCGGCGCCGCTCCCCGTCGATGCGACGACTATCAGGGCGTCCCAGAACGAGATGCGGGCCGACACGGACAGGCGGGCTGCTTCCCGGACGTGCTCGTAGCGAGGCTCGAAGACCGGCGCCACCGCGAGATTGTCCATCACCGCGATGGCCTCCTCTGCCGCGAGGGGGGCCTCGATCTTCCGCGTCACGGTGACGAAGAACTCCTGCAGGACCTGGATGCTGAGACGCAGCCGATCATCGGTGAGAAGCTCCGTGAGCAGCTTCACCGCCACCGCGGATCGCGCCGGGTCGGATCGGTCGAAGGCGTAGACCAGCACGTTGGTATCGACGAAGCAGATCGGAGAAGCGCTCGGGCGGGTTCTAGCGCTCATGGAGATCGTCCCGGGACCAGTCCCGAGGGCCGACGCGGTAGAGCCCGCTGTCCATGTACTCCGAGAGCCGTGCCAGCGCCCGGCGACGACGCTCCTCCCCGTTCACGAGCTGCTCCAGGTAGTCGCGAACCAGCCGGTTGACCGTCGTGTTCCGGTCGATGGCGACCTTGCGGCTCGCCCGCAACAGCTCTTCGTCAACGGCAAGGGTCAGGTTCGTCATCGCGCCAACTCCACGTAATATGTGTAACACTTATTATGTGGAGCATCAATCGCCGAGTGGAACCGAGTGCAGAAGCGCCATCGGTCCCGCTGCCGTGACTCGCATGAGTGTCCAGGGTGTTCCGGTATCGGAGTGGTCGAACTCGGCGAAGGAGATCCGGCTAGCGCTCGCCGCGGGAGGCCCGGCTGATCCGCCGGCGGTTCTTGGCCTTGAGGCGGGCGTTCTTGCGCGAGCAGCGCTTGCGCGAGACCTTCTTGTGACGACGGCGGTAGAGGTACATGGTTCCTGCTCCCGTTTTTTGCTCCCGACGGGGAGGGCCCCAGCGGGAGGACATGCCTACACGGCCCGCCCACCCGTGTCAAGAGCCGGTTGGACAAGGCGGCGGCATGGGTGTTATACAACCGCGGTTTGCGAACGTCGCGCGGCACGGCCCGAATCCAGCGCGAGGAAGCCCCGCTTGGAACGAGAAGACGACATCGCCGGCCACGAAGGAGACGGCCCCGATCCGCCGGATCCCCGCACGCCGGCCGCAGGAGAGGACGAACCCGTCGACGAGGAGCTGCTCGCTCTCGGCCCGCCGCCTCCGAGTCCGCGCCAGGCCGTGTTCGTCCTGGTGGTCCTCGGTCTCTCGGTCTTCATGCTGGTCTGGTTCTTCCCGGACTTGAGATACCTGCTGCGAGCCTTCGCCGAGCCGCAGGACCTGGGTGAGGCCGCGGATGTGTACCCGGGCGGCTTCGAGAGCCACGCCCTCGTGCGGCTGCACGGCATTCCGATGACCAACCGCACCATCGTCTTCTCAAAGGGCGTGCGCTGGTTCAGCGACACGACGCGCAAGGTCTTCCCGTTGGCGGGTCGCCCGGAGCTGCTCGTCGAGTGGCAGATCCCGGGCGAGCAGCGGGCCTACCGCGATCCCGACGTCAACCCCGAGAGCGAGCGGCTGCCATTCGATTTCGAAGGCAGGCTCATGCCCCGGGAGGATCTCGCCGCCCGCTACGAACGGATCTGGCTCTTCTACGACTGCCTGGAGGGCTACTCGGTGCGGGAGTGCAAGCTCTGCCTGGGCGCCGTCGACATGGAGCAGTGCCGCCAGCGCATCGCCTGCGTCCTGGAAATCGGCGAAGACTGCCGGGAGATCCTCTCGGATCCCAATGACCCTCGCTTCGCCATCGTCCGCCACAGGTCGGCCGAGCTGGCCCTCGAAGAGGCGCGAGGGCTCCACGGTCGCCTGACCGATACCGTCGACGACCTGCGGCAGGACGCCGAGGGGCTGGAGCGCGACCTCGCCGAGCTGGAGAACGGCCGGATGGTCGGACGGCTCGAGCGCGAGATCGCCGACGGCAGGGCCAAGCTTGAGGAAACGCGCGCCGAGGAACGGCGGCTGCTGGAGGTCCTAGGCCAGCGCGGCCTCGACGCCGCCGGACTGAAGGCCGCCGCCGGGCGCGACGCGGCCGATCTGGAATTGGTCCGCTCCGAGATCCGTGATCTGGTGCGCAAGGCCGAGGCCGGGCGCGGGGACGCGGGGACCGCCGACGCAGGGGCCGCCGACGCCGGCGTGCCGGAGGACATCACCGTCCGGCTGGCCGAGCTGACCGCCAGGCGCGATGCGCTGCAGAGCCGGGCTGACGAGGAGCGCGGAGAGCTCGAACGGCTGCGGGAGTTCGAGCGCCAGGCCCGCGAGCGGGGCGAGGCCGTGGACAGTATCGAGGCGACGCTGGCCGAGGCCCGATCCGGGGCCCTGGCGTCCAGGCTCGGTGCCGCGCGGGAGCGGGATCAGGGGCTGCGGGCCGCCCTCGAGCCGAGCGCCGCCGGGCTGAAGGATATCGGCGCGCGCCTCGCCGCGATGGCTCCCGGAGATCCCGGTGTCGATGTCGCGATGGCGGAGCTGCGACGGGTTCAGGCCGCGCTGGGGCTGTCCCAATGGGTCTTGGTGGATGGTGATCTCCCCATCGACAGCCTGTGGGTCGTGGCCGTCTACGTCATCTTCCTGCTGATGATTCTCTCGAACACCAGGCATCTCTACCGTTTCTGGCTCGCCTGGAAGGCCTGATCCCCGGTGGACGGGAAGGACACGACCCCGCGATCGGATACCCGTGCCCACACGCTGGAGCTGACCCTGGCCGGCGGGCTGCTGCTGGGCGCGGCTCTGTTCGAGTTGATCTTCCATCGCGCGGGGTGGGTGCTCGGGCTCTACTCCTCCATGGGCGCCGACGGGCCCTGGTATCTCCAGGCGCTCGCGGCCGGCGGCCGGCTGGCCGTCAACCTGGTGGCCGTGCTCTGTCTCGCGGTGCTGTTGCCCGTGCTCGCCAGGGCCGTGTTCGACCACGGCTTCGGTCCGTGGCCGGGGCGTGTGGTGCTGGCCGGCCTGGCCACGGGCGGTCTGGTCGTGTCCTCGGTCTCGGTGATCCTGTCCCTGCCCGCGGCCCTGGTGCTGGGCGGATACGTGTTCTCGGCGGGTGCGGCGGTGGTCGTGCTGCTGATCGCCGCGGCCGGTCCTCTCGATGGAGGACGACGCCGGATCGCCCTCGGGATGGCGCTGGTGGTCCTGCTGCCCGCCGTGGAGCTCACGGCCCGGGCCACGGGCCTCGCCGTGCCCGACGCCAAGGGTGCTGCCCTGCTGCGCTGGTCGTACCTGCTGGCCGAGGTGTTGATCGTTGCCGTGCCGATTTTCGCCTTCTTCACCTTGAACCTCGGCCGGATTCGCGCCCTCCTGAAA
>CAYZAI010000001.1:0-12551 GCA_964476305.1 uncultured Myxococcales bacterium | reverse complement strand
TCAATGGCGCTCTTCGTCATCTTCCACGCCGGGGATCCGGGCTACCTCTCGGTGGTCTCCAACCGCATCCTCGGCATCACCATTGCCCTGCCCTCGCGCCCGGTGCTCGCCATCTACCTCGCGGCCCTGTTCTTCGGCACGCTGACGGTGGGCGTCGCGATCCTGCCCCGCGGTGGCGCCTGGCCCGAGCCCGCCACCCGGCGCACGGGCCTGGGGCTGGCCCTGCTGCTCGCCGCCGGCCTCCAGCCGAGTGCGCCGTACCTGTTCTCGACGATGCTGCTGGGCGCCCTGCTCGTCGCCTGCGGGCTGTCCGGTGAGAAGCGCGCTTTCCAGGAAACTTTCCGGCAAAACGACCGATAGAAAGGAAGGTGGATGAGGGCCGCGGGCCCGGAAAGGAAACCCCATGGAACGCGCGATGTCGCTAGCCGCGGCTGGCCTCCTGCTGATGGCCTCGCTTCCGGCGGCGGGACAGGATCCGCCACAGGGCGCGACGGAAGAGGAACTCGTCCTGGTCACCGGCGAGCAGCGTGTGATCGAGGTCGGTGATGTCGCGAGCTTTTCGGAGTCCACCCGCGGCGTGATCGAGGTCAAGATACCGCGGGATGGGCGGAAGATGGTTGTCACCGCCGTCCGGCCCGGGCGCACGTCGCTTCTCCTGATTCGCCGCGGCGGCGGCCAGCGCGCGATCCCGATCACCGTGCTCCTCGAGCGCCCCGAGCGCATCGAGCGCGACATCCGCGAGCTGCTGGGCGGCGAGGGCGGCGTGCAGATCCGCCGCTCCGGCGCGCGGGTCTATCTCGACGGCGTGGTTTCCGACGAGGGCGTACGGGAGCGCATCGAGCGCATGGCGACGCTCTACCCCGGCCAGGTCCACTCCCTGGTGCGGGTCGACGAGGGCCGGGTCCGACCCCGGACCAACGTGCGCCTCGACCTGACCTTCGTCGAGCTGCGCTCCTCCTCGAGCTGGGGCGCGGGGGTCTCGTGGCCCGAGCGCATCGGCGGGGCCCAGCGCATCGACGTGGGAGTGGACTTCACCGGCGGCAGCGGCGTCGGCGCCTCCTACGCCATCGTCGAGCAGGCCCTGCCCGCCCTCGAGGCCGCGGCCCGCTCGGGCTGGGCGCGGATCCGCAAGCGGGCGACGCTGGTCACCGTGAGCGGCAACCGGGCCAGCTATTCCGCCGGCGGCGAGGTCAACGTGGCCGTGGCTGGCTCCCAGGCCGCGGAGCTGCGGACCGTGCCCTACGGCTGCACGCTGTCCGTGCTGCCACGCCTGGCCACGGGCCCGGGGATCATCGACGTCGACGTCGAGGCCGAGGTCTCGGACCTGACCGAGACCTCGCAGGACGTGCCGGGGCGCACGCTCTCGAAGGTCGCGACCCTGGTGCACCTCGGCCTCGGGCAGTCGATCGTGCTCTCGGGCCTCGACGCGCAGTCCGAGACCGCCTCGCGCTCGGGCCTGCCCGGGCTCTCGCGCATCCCGATCCTGGGCTTCTTCTTCGGCACCGCGGGCAAGCGCCACGAGCGGGTCGATGGGCTGATCGCGATCACGCCGACGGTGCTCGAGAACCTGGATCGCGAGGGCCGGCGCCGCCTCGAGGAGGCCCTCACGAAGTTCGAGAAGTTCAAAGGCAAGTTCGAGTGAACACCGGCCGCCTCACCCGCCGAAGAGGGCCGCGCTCAGGGAGTAGTAGATCGCCAGCAGGCCGGAAAAAATTGCGCTGCCGGCGAAGCGGGACTTCAGGGGCAGCTTGACCTGGATCACGAAGTTGCCCGCCACCGAGAGCGGCACGTTGACCAGCCAGGACACGGCACCGATGCGCAGCAGGTCCAAGCTCACGGCGGCGAAGTCCCCCGAGGCGAGGGCGACGAACAGCAGGTGGCGCGAGATCCACAGCGGGTTGAAGTAGAGCATGGCCAGGCCCGTGCGCGCCGCGGCCCGGCGGAGCGGGTCCGCCGTCGTCACCTTGCGGTCGATCCAGGCGAACCAGCTGGGGATCTCGAGGGCGTAGAAGGTGGCCCCCACGAACATCATCCCCAGCAGCCGGCCGAGGGAGAACTGCGACAGGATCAGGGCGGCGATCGCGTCCCCCGCGGCGTAGATCGTCACGCCCTGCGCCACGGCCTTCCATGAGTACTCGAGGCGCAATTCACTTGCTCCCGTGCAGGAACAGGAGGACCCGCTCGCAGGTCAGCGGCGCGATGTGGTCGATCTCGCGCTCCGGGCGATAGGCCCGCATCGCGTCGATCAGGGCCAGGTACGTGCCGATGCCGTACAGGAACGGCGGCTCGCCGATGGCCTTGGAGCTCAGCGGGGCCGAGGGGTTGTCCGCGTCCTCCAGGAAGGCCACGTCCACCTGCGGCGCCGAGAAGAGATCCGGGACCTTGTAGGTGGACAGTGTGTCCGTGAGAAGCCGCCCGTCGCCGCCGAAGACGACCTCCTCCATGGTCAGCCAGCCGATCCCCTGCAGCAGCGCGCCCTCGACCTGCCCACGATCGACCAGCTCGTCGAGGCTGCGGCCCGCATCGTGGGTCACCATCACCCGGTCGAAGGTGTAGGTCCCCCGCAGGCAGTCCAGGGTCACCTCGGAGATCGCCGCGCCCCAGACGTGGTAGGAGAAGGGCGTCCCGCGCTCCCTGATCTTGTCGTAGCCGATCCCCGGCGTGGCGAAATGGGCCTGGGCCGAGAGGTTGACCCGGGATGCGTAGGCCGCCCGGACCACTTGGGCCCAGTCGAGGCCGCTCGCGGCGTCGCCGCGGACGATCGCCCCGTCTTGGATCGACAGCTCCTCTTCGGCTGCGCCGAGCTTCCGGGCCGCGACTCCGAGGAGCCGGGCGCGGATGCGCTCGCAGGCCAGCTTCGCCGCGGCGCCGTTCATGTCGGCGCCGCTGCTGGCCGCGGTGGGCGAAGTGTTGGCTACCCGGCTCGTGTTCGTGTTCTCGATCGTGACGAGGTCTGGCGGGATGCCCAGGGTGCGCGCGACCACCACGAGCAGCTTGGTGTTCACGCCCTGGCCCATTTCCACCGCCCCCGTGTTCACCGAGACAGAGCCGTCGGTGTAGACGTGTACCAGGGCCCCGGCCTGGTTGAGCTGAGTGTTGGTGAACGAGATACCGAAGCAGATCGGCACCGCGCTGACCCCGCGCTTGACGAGAGCGTGCCCGGCGTTGAACCGCCGCACGTCTTCGCGGCGTTCGCGGAAGCCGTACCGCTCCACCGCGTCGTCGAAGCAGCGCGCCGCACGGCAGCGCTCCACCCGCATGCCGAAGGGGAGGGAGTCCCCGTCCGTCAGCAGGTTCCTGCGGCGCACGGCCCACGGGTCCATCCCCAGGACCCGGGCGCCGTGGTCGAGGGCCGCCTCGATCACGAACATCGCCTGGGGTCCGCCGAAGCCGCGGAAGGCCGTGAACGGCGGCAGATCGGTCCGGCAGCAGTGGCCGGTGATCCGCGCATTGGGCACGAGGTACGGGCCCGTGGCGTGCAGCAGGCTGCGCTCCAGGATCGCCGTGGACAGGTCCGCGGCCGCGCCGGAGTTCTGGTGGAGCACGACCTCGTAGGCCAGGATCCGGCCGTCCGCGGCGAGGCCCAGCCTGTAGTCCGACGAGTAAGGGTGCCGCTTGCCGGTCATCCGCAGATCGTCGTGGCGGGAGAGGACCAGCTTGACCGGATGCCCGGTGACCCGGGCGCCGAGGGCCGCGATCGCCGCCCATGGCGTGGCCTGGTCCTCCTTGCCGCCGAAGGCGCCGCCCAGGCGCGCCACCTCCACCTCCACCATGTTCATCGGGACATCGAGCACCCGGGAGACGGCGCGCTGCACCGCGGCGGGCGCCTGGGTCGACGAGAAGATCCGGAGCCGCCCGCGCTCCAGGGGTACGGCCATGGCGCCCTGGGTCTCGAGGTAGAAGTGTTCCTGGCCGCCGGTCTCGGCCACCCCCTCCACGACGACGGCACACGCTTCCCAGACGGCGTCCACGTCGCCGCAGCAGATGGTCCGGGATGGCGCGATCAGATAGCCGAGCCGAGCCGCCTCCCGCGGGTCCAGCACGGGCTCGCCGGGCTCGATGTCCACGGCTACCCGCGACGCGGCCAGGGCGGCCGCGCGACGACTCGTGGCGAGCACCGCTGCGACGGGCTGGCCGACGAAGTGCACTTCGCCCTCGGCCAGCAGGGGCTCGTCCTCGACGATGCCGCCGATCTGGTTCTGCCCCGGGATGTCCGCGGCGACCAGCACACGCGCCACGCCCTCGGCGGCCCGGGCGACAGAGGTCTCGATCGCAACCAGACGCCCGTGGGCGACTTCGGAGCAGACCGGCGCGGCGTGGAGCAGGCCCGCGGGCTCGGGCAGGTCGTCGATGAACAGCGACGTCCCCAGGGCGTGGCCCGTGGTGTCGAAGTTCCTCAAGGGCAATCCCCTTCCAGGTCGAAGACGCTCGCGAAGTGGGAGAGGATCAGCTGCCTGAGCAGCAGCCGCTTGTACCCGGCCGAGCCCCGGACGTCGCCGATGGGTGCGATCTCCCGATCCGCGGCCTCGGCGGCCAGCAACGCGGTCTCCCATGAGGCGGGCCGGCCCGCGACGGCGGCGGAGGCCCCGGCCAGGAACAGCGGCACGGGTGCCACGCCGCCGGCAGAGAGGCGGGCGCAGCCGATGATCGCGCCGTCCGTTTCGAACCACGCCGCGGTGTTCACGCTGGCGATATCCAGGTGGGCGCGCCGGGAGACCTTCTCGAAGCTGAAGCGGCCCGCCGGGTCGCGACCGACGGTCAGGCTCTCGACGACCTCGCCGTTTCCCAGATCCAGGTCCTTGTACCCGCGGAAGAGCTCGCGAAGGGCCAGGCTCCTGCTGCCACCCGGGCCTTCGATGGTCACTTCGGCGCCCAGGGCCAGGAAGATCACGCTCAGGTCGCCGATGGGCGAGGCATTGACGAGGTTGCCGCCCACCGTGCCCCGCGCCCTTATCTGCGGCGAGGCGATCAGCCGGGCGATCGAGCCGAAGCCCGGGATCCGTCGGCCGAAAGGCTCCGAGGCCTCGAGGTCCGCCACCGTGGCCGAGGCGCTGATCACGAGGGCATCGCCGCGCTCCACCACGGGCTCGGTCGATAGCGTCGAAACGAGGTGAAGGTCGGCGTCTCGCAGCCGGCTCGCGCGCTGCACCCACAGGTCGGTCCCGCCGCCGACCACGACGCCCTCGGGAGCGGGAGCCGGACCGGGACCGGTCTCCTCGATGGCCGCGAGGCGGTCAGGGATGCCGGAGAACCAGGCGGGGAGGATGCCTGCGTCGATCAACCGGGCCACGCGCCTGAAGCCCGGCGCCGGGAGATCCGGGAGTGCGGCGAGCACGGCGCGATAGGCGCGGCGGATCGACTCGTAGCCCGTACAGCGGCAGATGTTGCCGGCCAGCGCGGCCGCGGCCGCGTCTTCGTCGAGGCGCCCGGATTCCAGGAGCAGCGCCGTCGTCGACACCACGATCCCCGGCGTGCAGAAGCCGCACTGAGTGGCCCCGTGGTCTATGATCGCCCGCTGGACCGCGGACGGCGAAGCGAAGGTCAGGCCCTCGACGGTGACGACATGGCGGCCGGCAGCCAGGCCGAGCGGCAGGATGCAGGAGTTGGTCGGGCGGTAGAACACCCGGCCGCCCCGAAGCTCGCCGACGAGCACGGTGCACGCGCCGCAGTCGCCCTCCCGGCAGCCCTCCTTGGTACCCTTGAGGCCGAGCCCGGATCGCAGGAAGTCGAGGGTCGCCTCGCCCGGCGGCAGGGCTGTCTCCAAGACGTCGTCGTTGACGATCAGCCTCATCCGGGCCGCATTCTACCAGGGCGCGGCCGGCGCACAAGGAAGCGCGAAGGGATGGTACGGGGCGATCCGGCTAGTCAACGGTGCAGGTGCAGATGGCGCTGTAGCTGCCGAGGTTCTCGCACTCGATCGTGTAGGCGTCCCACATTCCCTCGCAGGCGTTCTGGCCCACGCCCATGCCCACCTCGCCCGTGGGCGCGGGGAAGTCGCAGCACTCGTTGTCGGGATCGCAGGCGTCCTCGTCCTGCACCGTGGGCACGCAGGTGTAGTTCGCGGTGTCGGTGTCCGCGTCCGTATCGGCGTCGGTGTCGGCGTCCGTGTCGGCGTCCGTGTCGGCGTCGGTGTCGGCGTCCGTGTCGGCGTCGGTGTCGGCGTCCGTGTCGGCGTCGGTGTCGGCGTCCGTGTCGGTGTCCGTGTCGGCGTCTGTCGCGGCTCCGTCGTCGTTGTCGTCATCGTCCCCACAGCCCGCGAACGCCAGGCCCGTCGCCGCGACGAAAACCGCCAGGAACAGGAAAAGATGGCGTGTCATTTCGATTCCTCCTTTGAAGTTGCTCGACTGTTACGAATATTCGAAGACATTTTACGCTCGTGGCGGCGATGTCACAAGCGGACCGATGATGCCTGCGCCGATGGTGCTTCGCCGGTGGGCGGCGGCTAGTCTTCCCGCGGTGTTTCCTCCAGGAGGGACCGCAGCCGGGACTCGTCTTCCGGGGTGCCGCAGGCGACCACCGAGTCGTCCTCGTGCAGCACCGTGTCGCCGTGGGGAATCCCGATCTCCTCCCCCTGCTTGACGACCAGGAGGAGCGCGTTTCGAAGCTGGCGGATGTGCTTCACCTTGACGCCGAAGTGCTCGGGGTTCCTCATGACGACCTCGAAGACGACCAGCCCCCCCTTGGCGGTCTCCCGGTCGAAGAGATGCACCAGGGACGGCCTGAGCACGAGGTTCTCGGCCGCGACGGCGATGGAGCGGTGCAGGTTCAGGGGGATCACGCCCGCGCTTTCGAACTTCGCGGTGTTGTCCGGGTTGTTGTCCCTGGCGATGACGCGTGTGACCCCGAAGTGCCGCTTGGCTGCGAGACACGCCCGGAGGTTCTGCTCGTCCGAGCCGGTGAGGGCGATGAACACGTCACTCGGACCGAGGCCGATCTGCCCGAGCGTTCCGGGATCGGTGCAGTCTCCCGTGACGACGCGCGGTTCCGAACTCAGCTTCCTCAGCTGGTCCGGATCCCGCTCGATGAGCACCGCGTCGGTTGTGTGGAGGCGGATCCGTTCGAAGACCTCCCTGCCGACGCGGCCGGCGCCGGCGACGACGATCCTCGGCTTTCTCGTCCGGCTCTTTTCCCGCACCCTGACGAAGATCACCGGGGAGGCGATGCTGGTGATGATCGCCGTCAGCACGATGGCCGAGTTGACGGTGTCGTCGATGAGGCCCAAGGATCGCGCGATCTCGCTGGCCGCCACGATCAGGGCCAGCCGGCTCGAGAGCAGGATCCCGCCGGCGATGGACTGGCGCAGGCTGAACCCCGATATCCGGAACAAAAGGGAGGGCACGATCTTCACGGCATAGGCCAGCAGCAGGAGCAGGGGAACGAGCAGGACGGTCCGCTTCGAGGCGAAGAGCGCGGGCAGGTCGAGCTTCGCGCCGACCATGACGAAGAAGATCGGAATGAAGAACCCGAAGCCGATGGCGTCGAGCTTGAGCGACGTGAGCTCCCTGTCGGCCCGCACGAGCATGGACAGGAACAGGCCGGCGATGAAGGCGCCCAGGATGGCCTCCGTCCCGATCATCTGGGAGAGGACCACGAAGACGATGAGCAGCGCGAGCCCCCCGCGGACCTTGATCTGCGTTGAGGCGTGGGAGAGCTCGCCCAGGAGCTTCGTGAGGAGGCCGATCCTCCGCAGGAGCCTCAGCACGACGAAGAGCAGGGCGAAGCCCGCCATGAGCCCGGCCATCCAGAAGAGCTGCGGCCCGGGTCCCCGGCTCCGGTACACGACGTAGAAGGTGAGCAGAACGATGGTCGCGATGTCGGCGATCAGGGCCGTGATCATCACGGTCTGGCCGTACCGGGTCTGGGTCTCCGAGGTCTCCTTGATGATGGGAAGCACGATCCCCACCGAGGTGGTCGAAAGGATCAGTGCGAAGAGGGCGGCGTCCTCGATCCATCCCAGGTGCACGACGAGGCCCGCCGAGCCAAGAGCCAGGGCCATGGTGCCCGCCACCACGGCCAGGGGCACGGCCAGGGTGCGGGCGCGGTTTCGTCCGGTCCCGAGGACGGTCAGATCGATATCGAACCCCGACAGGAACATGAGGAAGATGAAGCCGAAGGCGGCCAGGAAGTCGATGGGCGGAACCTCGCGGATGAGATCGAGCCCGCTCCTGCCCAGCAGGATGCCCATGCAGATTTCCGCGACGATGGGCGGGATCCTGACCCGGGGGATCCTGGCCACCAGGATCGGCACGAAGAACGCGACGATCACGATGATGAGCAGGGGGATGAACTGCTGTTCGACCATGCCACTCGATGATCAACCCATTCGGGGCGGGAGATCAATGGCCCGCGGAGTCGCCGGGAAACACCGGTTGCCATGCGAGCACTCACTCCTCACGCCGGGAGGGGGGGCTGAGACGGATCTGGACTGCCCCGACAAGACCGGCTTCGGGCTTCGAGGCTATTCCTTCGCCCGCACGCAACCGATCCACATCTTCTTTTCCTTGTTCTCGGGATAGATCCAGGCCGTACCGAAGTACACGACCCACGCGTTCCCGGCCCAGATCTCGAATGGCGATGCCGACCAGTAGCCCTCTGCTTCGAAATCCATCCCGTCCTTCAAGTACCGGCCTTCCGGCGCCGGACCCTCGAGGACGGGACAAAGGGCGCAGTTGGCGCCGTCATTGCAGTACTCGTCCAGGCACCACGGATCCGCCACGTAGCAGTCCGCCGCTATGCAGCCGGCGATCGCCGTCCTCAACTCCTGGATCAGGGGAAGCCGCCAGTCCGTGTAGCCCCCCGTAGCGAGGTCGTCGCAGTGCTTCACGGCGTCCACCCAGGTTACCTGCTGGCCGGTGAGGACCTTGTCCCAGCACAGTCCGTTTTCCGTATCGAGGTGAACGTCGCCACCGACGCACCAATCCGTGTCCGTGTCCGCATCCGTGTCGATGTCCGAGTCCACGTCCGTCGAGCCGTCCGGCTCCTCGGGCGGCACGTACCACTCGTCCTCCATGCACCGGACGGGCAGCTTCTCTTGACTTGGCGACCCGAAACAGCCGTTTTCGAAGGAATAACTGGAGATTTTTCCCCAGTTACCGTTGATCCTGTCCAGGTCCGAGTTGGACGAGAAATACCGCCCCTGATCAGCGCCGAACATCTCCCTGCACACGCTGCACTCCTCGCACGGGCTGTAGTGATCGTCGCAATCCGCTTCCCCGTCGTTGTGCACCAAGTTGCAGAGGACCGAGGTGAAATCGTAGTCACTGGGCCAGAAGAACCCTTCCGGACAGGCGGTTCTGGCCCAACCGAAGTCGCCCTCGTTCGGTTTGCCCTCGCATTCGCAGGCTTCCGGATTCCATTCCTGGCCCACGGGACACCTAAGCCACCTCTTCCCGGTGACCTCGTGGCGCACGACCCACTGCCCCAGCTCCTCGTCGAAGTAGGTCCCGCCGCACGACGCGGCGGGAGCGCCGCTGTCGCATGCGGCAAGCACCAGTAGCAGCAACAGTGAGACCACCGCGCGTGAGGCTGCTACCCGCCGGTTCCGTCTATCTATACTATTCATCTAGTTCACCTGTCGTCCCGCCCCTCCGGCACGGTCTCCAACGTCACCCTCATCTCCGTGCCCATGTTGTCGAACATGATGACATCGGCGCTCGGCTCGACATGAAGCTCGCTCTTGCTCACCTGCGTTCCCGTTTCCAACACGAAGTGCCCGGTCAGGCTGGTGGTCTGCGGATCGACCATGACCGGTAGCGGGAACAACGCCTCGTGCCCTACGTAGTTGCCGTGGCTGTCGTAAATATCTCTTGATATCGTCAGTACTGTCTCATTGATGGAGCGCCTGAGATTCCACCACTCCGAATAGAGATGTTCGTAATTGTACACCCACTCCCAGGGATAGTTCGTCTCCGGCTCGAAATAGTACGGGATTGAGAAATGAACCCAGAAGTCTGTCTTCGGTTCGATTCCTGCAATTTCTCCTTTTAAAAACATCGACAGGGTAAACGTCTTGTCTATGTCGTCGCGAAGAGTGATTGTTCCGTTGACGAGATGCGTGGGGATGACGGCCCCTTCTGCGTCTTCTATTTGCACCGTCATCCTCTTCAACTGGCTCTGCTCTATCGCAACCTGCTTGTAGAACTTCAAGTAGTCATCGCCGACCGGGTTGTCCTCGTAACCTGTTGGTCCCTGGAAATACTCCTCCTCCTGCCCATCGTCCGGCGCTGTGCCGGACGACGTGTTCGAGGCACACCCGAACAAAAAAAGCGCCGTCAAGGCGAGCTTCTTCATTCTTCTTGCGGCAATTACCTTCAATCGAAGCCTTCCTCGGATGCAGAAATTGGCACCGATTCCACCCCGCCCGCTGACCAGTTATCTGCACCATGATCCCGGCTGAGCAGAAGCCTGTCAACCATCGGAATTTGTCGAGTGACAGCACGCTCTCCGCTCTGCCCGCGGGGAGCGAGAGCATTGGGCGGGCCGATCCGGGACGTGCTATTCGTCGAGCAGGGAGCGGGCGATCACGATGCGCTGGACCTGGTTGGTGCCCTCGTAGATGCGCGTGACGCGGACGTCGCGGTAGTGGCGCTCCACGTCGTACTCCTTCACGTAGCCATAGCCCCCGTGGATCTGCAGCGCGTTGTCGCAGACCCGCCCGGCGGCCTCGGTCGAGAACGTCTTGGCCATGGAGGCCTCGCGGGTGAAGGGCCGGCCCTGCTCCTTGATCCACGCCGCGCGCAGGGTCATCTGGCGTGCCGCGGCGAGCTCGGTCTCGTTGTCCGCCAGCATCCACTGGATCGCCTGGAACCCGCCGATGGACTGGCCGAACTGCTGGCGCTCCTTGGCGTAGGACGCGGCCGCTCGCTGGGCGGCGAGGCCGATACCCAGGGCCTGGCTGGCGATGCCGATCCGCCCGCCGTCCAGGGCCATCATCGCCACCTTGAATCCCTCGTTCTCGCGACCGAGCAGCGCGGTGTCCGGCACCTCGCAGTCCTCGAACAGCACGGGCACGGTGTGGTCCGCGTTCAGTCCCATCTTGCGCTCGGGCTTGCCCGGCTTCATCCCGGGGTTCGTCGCTTCGACCAGGAAGCACGAGATGCCCCTGGTGCCCTTGCCTCCGGTGCGGGCCCAGACCACGTGCACTCCCGAGTGATCGCCGTGGGAGATCCACAGCTTCTCGCCATTCAGGATCCAGCGGTCGCCGCGGTGCTCGGCCGCGGTCTTCATCGAGCCCGGGTCCGAGCCGGCCCCGGCCTCGGACAGCGAGAACGCGGCGCAGGAGTACTCGCCCGACGTGATTTTCCGGCAATAGGTCTCGCGCTGTTCCTTCGTGCCGAACTTTTCGATGACCTCGCAGACCATGTTGGTCACGGACATCGTCACCGCGCACGCGGCGCAGCCGGAAGCTATCTCGGTGATGGCCAGGGACAGCGCCACGGCCCCGGCCCCCGCGCCGCCGAGATCCTCGGAGACGTTGACGCCCATCAGGCCCAGCTCGGCCATCTGGCGGATGCGGTCCTCGGGGAAGTGGGCCGCCTCGTCCCACGCCGACGCGTTCGGGGCCAACTCCTTCTGGGCGAAGTCCCGGGCCATGTCGCGGATCAGGATCTGTTCCTCTGTGAGGTCGAAGTCCATCGTCCCTCCTGCGCGGGCGGTCCGGGCCCGCCTCGGCATCATCGACGGGCCAATCTGCCACGCCCCAACGCACCGGGCCATGAGATAAGTCACACCAGGCGGCGGCAGGAGGGTCAGTAGGCGGCGATGGTGAAATCGTCGACCAGCCAGCCCCAATCCACGGTGGCCTCGTCGGCGCCGAACAGGAAGCGGACCCGGAAGCTCGCGGTTCTGTAGATCGACGCGATCGACACGGTGACGAGGGTCCATGCGCCGCCGGGGATGTCCCCGGACCAGGCCTGGTGGCCGCCCACGTCCGGGTCCGGCGTGCAGCCGTCGTAGGAGCCCTCGATCACGCCCTGGTAGCCGGGGCTCGGGGTCACGTCGTTCCAGCTGGAGCCCCCATCACTGGAGAGCTGCACGATCCCGCCGTCCCACCAGGTCCCCGAGGAGAAGTCCTCGAAGCTGTACCAGTGCCAGAAGGCGAACTCGACGGTCATGGGCGAGGACGCGCACGCGGACAGGTCGAAGACCGGCGAGATCAGCTCGGCCATCTGGCAGTCCGCGTAGTCGTCGTTCAGATCCGTGGCCCAGCAGCCCGAGCCCGTATGGCAGCCCCCGCCGTGGTTCGGGGTCCCGCGCTCCCACGGGTCGTCCCCCGCGATGCCGCTCGTCGGATCGTGGGTGAAGCCGTCCGCTCCGGACTCGAAGCCCGCGGCGAAGCCCACCGCGGCGCACTCGTCCTGCGTGTCCGTGTCGCTGTCGGCATCGGCGTCGGCGTCGGCATCGGCATCCGCATCGGCATCGGCATCCGCATCGGCATCGGCGTCCGCATCGGCATCGGCATCCGCATCGGCGTCGGCGTCCGAGTCCGAGTCGGCATCGGCGTCGGCATCGGTGTCCGCGTCGGTGTCCGCGTCGGTGTCCGCGTCGGTGTC